>DATEFT010001091.1:0-18789 GCA_035280505.1 Blastocatellia bacterium
TGCCGTCGCTGGCCCGCAATTCCGTCACGGTGTTGCTGAAATTGTTGGTCACCCAAATATTGGTTCCGTCAAAAGCGATAGCCATGGGGCGCGTGCCGACCGCGAAGGTCCCGAGGTTGAGGCCGTCGCTGGCGCGGAGCTTCGTGACGTTATTGCTATTCCGATTGGCGACCCAGATGTTGGTTCCGTCAAAGGTCAGGCCCCCGGGTCCATCGCCGGCGGCGAAAGTGGCCAACTTGGCGCCGTCGCTGGCGCGCAGTTTGATCACGTTGTTGTTGAGATAGTTCGCCACCCAGATGTTGGCTCCATCGAAGGCGAGGGCGATCGGTCGTTTGCCCACGGAATAGGTGGCGAGGGCGGCGTCGGCGCCGATCGAGACCTTGGTCACGGTGTTGCTGAATTGATTGGCGACCCAGATGTTGGCTCCGTCAAAAGCCACAGCCTCCGGACCGTCGCCGACCTCCAGGGAAGCGATCTGCGCGGGCGATGACTGGGCGCGGGCAACCGGGGCGACCACTATCGAGACCAGCGCGATCAACAGACTGACTGCCAGGGCGTTCGTCTTCATCTCCGTTCTCCTTTCTCGCCCGACAGGGCGGCGGCTCCGCGGTTGGCTGAGCGGGTCCTCGGCCAATCCACCCACAACACCGACTTGACGATCCAACTGGGGTTGGTCCGCCCGGGGCAGGCGGCCCATTGTTGGAGCGGTTCGTTTCCGTATCGCAGCATCCCGATGTGTTGCGACTTGTCGGCGTCCAGTTTCGGATCCGGGTTGGTGAATCCGAGCTTCCGCCGCAACAACTCGATCTCTTTGGGGTCACCGGTCAGGAACGACCAACCCGGTTTAACGCCGTGCATTTTGGCGTACTCCTTGAGCACTCGGGGCGTATCCTGCTCGGGCTTGAGCGTGATCGAATACATGAAGATCTCGCGACCGACCCGCGCCCCCAGCGCTTTCTGAACCTTCGTCAGATTGGTGGTGACTATGGGGCAGGAACCCTCACAGTCCGCGTACATCAGATTGATCATCACGATCTTGTCTTTGATCAGATCGTCGTAGAAGCGGACCCGCTTGCCTTCGTGGGTGGTCAGCAGGATATTCGGGAAGTACCGATCCCGGATCATCTCGCGCGACGACTGATCGTCAAGTTCAATCCCTCGGGCGGAGGCCCGCGTCAGAAGCGCCCCGGCGAAGGGGGCCATCCCCAACACGGCAATCATCTCTCTTCGGCCAATGCCATTCATGGTTTGGAATCTCCTTTCTCTTAAACCTGGTCTTCAGAGCTGCTCTCATCAAAGACTATGGGACTATGGGTTCTCCTTCAGGTCTCCGACGGTGGCGATGTCGAATCTCAGCATCATCGCGTGGTCTTCATGAATCGTGTTGTGACAATGCATGGGATATCGCCCTAAAAAGTCGCGGAAGCGGAAGAAGAGGTGGGCCTCGGTATTGTGCTCCAACCTGAGCACGTCCTTGCGGCCGACCTGAACCAGCGGGCTATTGGCCGGCGGCACCCCGTTGATCGAGAGGGTCTGGAACTCTTCGAAGTGAATATGGATGGGATGTTGCCAGCCGCCAGAACTGTTCTGCAGGACCCAATGCTCGATGGAGTTCTGCTGAACCTCGAAGCGGACCTCCTCGCCGTCGAAGAATTTCCCGTTGATCTGCCATTCGCCGTTGCCTCGCTCGAACTTGAAAGTCCGAGTCACCCGCGGCGTCCCGGCGATGCTGGGCAGATCGTAATAGTGAGGATTGGTGGCGGGGTCGACACTGTTGTCCGCGACGGCCGGCAGATCCACGACGATCTTGAGGACCAGGTTGCCCTGACCCGCGTTGAGCACATTGCCCGTCGGTCCGCGCCCGTCGGTCTGCTGCAGCCGATTCTCGAGATAGAGGGTCTTACCCGCGAGCGAAGCGAAATCGATGATCACATCCGCCCGCTCGGCCACGCTGAGCCGCACGCTCTCGACATTCACCGGATTCGGCAGGAGGTTTCCGTCGGTGGAAATCTGCCAGAACGCGTGATGGGCGTTCAGATCGTTCAGGTCCGTGAGGAAGAACTGGTAGAAGCGCGAAGGCCCGCCGTTCAACCAGCGAAACCGGTATCGGCGCGGGTGGACGTGAATCACCGGCTGGACCTTTCCATTGACCAGGAATTTGTCTCCGAGGATTCCGTCAAGATTGAAGAGATCGAAGAAGAGCAGCCCGGTGTTCTGATCGAAGCACCTGTCCGCAAACATCATCGGAACATCGAAATCGGGGACGATGTTCGTGGGGTTGGGAACCGCCGGCAGGCGGAAGCCCGTCGTTTCATCGCCGGTGTCGAGGTTGTTATACAACAGATACATGCCGGCGAGCCCTTTATAGACATTTTGCGAGGTGAAGTCGGCGCGATGGTCGTGATACCACAACGTGCTCATCGATTCGTTGAGGTCGCCATTGGGCTGGTGGGTCGAGGCGAATCCGGCCAGGACGTTGGGATAGTAGTGATCGTAGAAGAAGGCATTAGGGAGTTGGGTGCTGGGGAAGAAGTCGTCGGGAAAACCGTCGCTCTCCGACGGCGTATGCCCGTTGTGCAGGTGCGTGCTCACCTGATTCTTCCCGAAGCCTCCATTGTTGGCCGGCAGGGCGTTTACATTGCGGACGAGAATGGGCTCTCCGTATCTGGCGATGTAGAGCGGGCCGGGGCTCTTGCCATCGAAGGTCCATAAAGTTTGCAGCGGGAGATTCTGATGCACACTGAGCTGCGCCGCCTGTTGCACGATCCTGTACTGTTTGGTCGGCGGAAACGGGTTGGTCACGACCTGATGCGGCCGCGTCCGGCCTTCCCCTTCGTCGTTCCTGGGGATGATCCTCGGGACCGGCGTCAGCGGCGTCGTCTCCGGCCGCTTCACCTGCATCGGCACGAACGGTTCGGTGAAGGCCGTCGTGGGGGGACTCTGGCAGGTGTTGTCCAGCAGGCCGGAACTGCTCAGCGGGTGAGAGCTCAACCCTTTCTTGGGGATCAGGAAACCGTTGCCGGTCAGCAGCCCCATCTTCATCATCTCTCTTCTGCTCAATTGGGCCGCAACGATCTCTCGCCTGTTCTGGGCGGCTTCTTGCGCTTCCCGCGCTCTCTTTCTATCGGTCTTTGAAATATTGGCCATTATAATTCTCCTTGAAATGTGTGTTAAGTAATCGGAGAACCTCTAATATGTAGGCGGCTTACATGCGAATAGTTACTTCAATGACGCTAAAGGTAGTCGAATGGGTAAGGTCTCCCCACCATCACCCACGCCGATTCATAAACTTATGCCTGCGTGTGACCTGTGATATTACTTGGACTCTGGTACGTGAAGACAGGCCACGGCCCGGCTGGAACCGGATCCGGTAAGATCGAGTAACAGCAGGCGTACCTATCCCTGCCGGGGTTAGCCAGAGGCGCCCCGGCCAAAGTGGTCCTCTTCAGGTATTAAAGGCGATATCTATGTCACCTTCCTGGTAGAATTCAGCCATGAGGAGCGCTGGCAGTTCGCTCCATGGGAATAGTGGGCTCCGCACCTCGCACCTGATCCTAATACCGTTGGGAAAGGAACCGGCGCGTTGATACCGAGGGTGTGTATTCCGTTGTCGTATTAATTGTACGTTGATTGCATGTCGAGCTACTTAATGAGTCTTGGCTGAGCAACTCATCGCCAAGCCATTCACCGACCCAGATCCAGTATAGGCGAGGCATGGTAAATGTCAATAATAATAATTTGGATATGTTACCACGACCGCAAGGGTAGGGTAGTTGAAGCAGTTGAGGTAGTTGATTGAGTTTCCGCGCATCGACGCGGCAGGGAGTTTATTCGGCGAGGGCAGGTTAATCCACTAGAGACGCGAAAGACGCGAAGACCGGGTCATTTCGCGTCTTTCGCGTCTCTCGCGGTTTGAATCTAAAATTCCCCGGTTAAAATCTCCAGGTCGCCTTGCCGTAGATGCTACGTTTCACCTGGCTCGAGACGACGCCGATGATCGGGCTCTGAAACTCCGGATGCTGATCTTCGGGCAGGTTTTGCAGCATGAGATCCAATGCCAGGCTCTCTCTGACCTTCCATCCGAAACGCAGATCGAGCCGGGTATAGCCTGGAATCTGCACGTTCCGCAGGCGGGAGACGCGGTAGAGGGCGGTATCCAGTTCGAAGTTGCGCGGCAGGTTGAAGCGAGAGTGAATCTGGAATTGGTGCCGCGGGCTCTCTTCCTCCGGCGATTCCGCCGTGGCGGCCCGGCTCCTGGGTGAGCGATGCAGCTCGATCCGCAGGAATGAATAACTGCCCTGGACTTTCCAGCGGCTGGTGAGGTTGAGATTGGTGGCGGCCTCGATCCCGTAGGTCTCGCCGCGCATGAGGTTATCGAAGCGTAACGGGAGGACGAAATGCCTCGGTTGCGGGTCGAGTTCCAGGAACAGTGCGCCCGGCTCGACCGTCTGCACTCGATCATAGAGATTATAGAAGGTGGCCACGTCGAGCGAGAGACGGCTGTTCAGTTGCGTGCGATAGCCGAATTCATAGGCCCGGAGCTCTTCGGATTTAGGGTTCGCTCCCCCCGAGAGGGCCGGCACCAGGGGGAGGCCGCCCGGGCCGATGGATCCGATCCGGTTGGCTCTCAAACCTTGATCGCGGCGGGTCGGCGCCCTGACGGCTCGAGAGACCGCCGCCCAGACGGTCTGATCCGCGCTCGGCGTCCACAGTAACCGGACGCTGGGTTGGGCCTCATAGCCGGAGTAGTCGTTATGCTCCAGCTTCGCGCCGATCGTCAACCGCAGCCGATTCTTGATCAGCATCAATTCATCCTGCACGAAGCCGCTGAAGATCTGAACGTTCCGTCCCGCCGGAGTGTATTGAACCGGCGTCCCGCTGTTGGTGTTGGTCTGGTCGGTGATCAGCCGGTAGCCGAGCCCCCAGACCATGTCCTGTCTCCGTCCCAGCGCCTGGCGGTGCTGAAAATCGACGTCGAAGGTATCGATGCGCTCTCCGAGATCGTAGACTTCGCGGCGCGCCCGGTCGAAATAGATCTGCAACGCGGTGTTGGATCGATCCGAGAAGTTGTGATTCCATCGCCCCAGCAGATTGCCGCCGGTGAACTCGCCGGGAGTGCTGCGAGTCGGGGCGAAAGGGGTGGCGGGAGATCTATTGACCGATCGGTCTCTCAAAATAGTGTCATGGAGGTCTCCCTGGAAGGTCAGCGCATCCCGCTCGGACTTCTTCCAATCCAGTCGCCAGCCTCCGCTCTCCCAGTTCTGCCAATCGTGGACATTGTAACCGGCGGCGTCGAGCGAGCCGCCCCGATTGAAATATCTGGCGTAGACCCGGTAATAGGCATTGGCGCCGATCCGGTCGCCGTAGCGGGCGCTGGTGAAGCCCTGTTCCTCGGAACCGACGCCCGCCGTCATCAATCCGCCCACCGTCTCTTTCGCATGCCTGGTGATGACGTTGATGATGCCGTTGACCGCATTGGTGCCCCAGAGCGTGCCGCCGGGGCCGCGAATGACTTCGATCCGTTCGATCTCCTCGACCGGCAGATGATGCGCTTCCCAGTACACCCCCGCGGTCTCGGGCGAGTAGACGCTGCGGCCGTCGATCAAGACCAGCAGTTTGTTGGCGAATCGGCCATTGAATCCGCGGGCGCTGATCGCCCATTTGGTGCCGTCGATGCGCCCGACCGACATTCCGGGCGCCAGTCGGATCAATTCCGGAAGGCTGGTCAGTCCGGAGCGCCGAATCTCTTCCTGGGTAATGACATAGATCGCGGCGGCGGTCCGGAAGAGCTTCTCCTCTTTCTTCGAGACGGAGGTGACTTCGATGTTCATCAACTCTTCCAGGCTCGCGGCCGTGAGGTCGTGGGGTGGATCGGGCGCCTGCGCGGAGCTGTGGCCGAAGCCGATCAGCATCAGAACGGCGGTTAACCAGGCGTATCTTATGACTTTCATGGGGGTCTCCTCTGGGTTGCCCGAATCGATGGTCGAGCGCTTGCTTGTCGATAGGTGATAAGTGGGAGAGAGCGGCACGGTCCGGTCCGATGGGCCAGGGTTGGCGACCGGCGTCTCATCCTGCTGAAGTTGGATCGGCCCTTTCAATTCCGGCCCTGATTGTGTTCGCCGGTAACCGATTTGGCCAGAGCCAGCAGTTTCGAGCTGATCCTGAGATGAGCCTGGGCGGCGGCGTTGAGGTTGACTTCAAACCGGATCTTGTCGTCGTCCAGAATCAGGTTGATCATGCCGCCCTGCTGAGTGAACTGCTGCAGCTCGCTGATGGTCAGGACGCTCGTTCCCTTGAGGCTCTCGACGATCTGCGGCACGCGTCTCTGCTCTGATGAACTGATGAAGAGGATGTGGCAGTCCTTGAGGTTCTGCCCCAGCTTCAATCGTTTAATCGTCACCTGGCGGCCGTTGACGGTCTTGCCGTTCATGAATTGATCGATGGTCTTGCCGAACGGATCTTCCCCGACCACCCCGACCGTGAGCGATCCCTTGTTAGTGACGAAGGTCTCGATCGGCCATTCGACGAACTTGGCGAAGTTATAGAGAAAAGCGATTTTGACCTGATATTCGTCGATCGATTGGGCCTGGAGTTGTACGGAGCCGCAGGCCGCGATCAGGACCGCGCTGCAGATCAGGGTGAGGATCGGGAACGGCCTCGGCCGGTTGGCGCTAGTTGTTTCAATTGGCGTGCTTGCGTTCATCAAAAGCTCCAGGTCACCTTTCCATAGATGCTGCGTTTGACTTGACTCGTGACGACGATAACTTCACGGCTATCGAACTCCGGATGCCGGCGATCGAGCAGATTCTGAAGGCCCAGGCTCAATTCGACGCCCTCCCTGACGTGCCACCCGAGCCGGAGATCGAGCCGCGCATAGCTGGGGATTTGCGGCGTCGGCAGATTGGAGACGTGATAGAGCGCGCCGTCCAGTTCGAGGCGGCCGGGCAATTTGAGATAGGAGTGCAACTGGAATTGGTGTCGTGGGCTGGTCCCCTCGGTGATCTCCACGATCGGATCCTGGGGCGCGAGCCGATGGGCCAATTCCGACCGCAGAAACGAATAGATTCCGCGAAACCGGCAATACCTGGTCGGATCCCAATTGACCGAAGTCTCCAGGCCGTAGATCTTGCCGCGCATCAGGTTGTTGACGACGATCGGAGCGATCAGCAGCGGTTGGGGGACGGTGGTCAGGAAGGGCTGGCCGAAATCGAAGGTCGTCAGGCGATCGTAGGAGTTGTAGAAGGTCGTGAGGTCGACCGAAAGCCGTTTCCGCGACCGCACCCGATAGCCGAATTCATAGGCGAGCAGCTCTTCGGAGGTGGCGTTCTGATTGCCCATGACGGAGAAGACCGTGGGCAGACCGCCGGGGCCGGGGGCCGCGCCGAGATTGACCATGACTCCCCGATAATAGCGGGCCGGTGTCCGGACCGCGCGTGAGACGGCGGTCCAGAGCGTCTGCGAGGCATTCGGCGTCCAGATCAGCCGGGCGCTGGGCTGCCATTCATAACCGGAATAGTCGTTGTGCTCCACCTTGGTCCCGACGGTCAGCCGGAGCTGGTTCCTGACCAGCGTCAATTCGTCCTGCACAAAGGCGCTGAAGATCTGGATGCTCCGCGCTTTCGGAAAATACTGGACCTTGGTGCCGGGGTTGGTGTTGGTCTGGTCGGTGATCAATCGGTAGCCGAGGCCTCCCACCAGGGCCTGCCGCCGGCCGAGGGCCAGATGCTGCTGGAGATCGAAATCATAGGTATCGATCCGCTCTCCGAAATCGCTGATCTCGCGGCGCGAGCGATCGAAATAGGCCTGCATCGCCAGGTCGGACCGATCGGAGAATCGGTGATTCCAGCGCCCCAGCACGTTTCCGCCCGTCAGTTCGCCCGGCGTGCTGGTCGGCGGCGCGAAAGGCGCGCTGAGCGAGATGAGGGTCGAGCGCTCCATCAAACTGCTGTCGTAGATCCGGCCCTGCCAGGTCAACGCGTCGTTCGCGGTGGCCTGCCAATCCAGGCGGAAACCGCCGTTGACCCCTGACTGCCAATCGCGGACCGGCCGGCCGGCGGCATCGACCTGTCCGCCCCGGTTGAAATATCGGCCGTAGAGACGGAAGAAAGTATTGGGGGCGACCTTCCAGCCGTAATGGGCGCTGGTGAAGCCCTGTTCTTCGGAACCTCCGCCGACCGTCACCAATCCGCCCTGAAAATCCCTGGCCTGTTTGGTGATGATGTTGATGACGCCGTTGACCGCGTTGGCTCCCCAGAGCGTGCCGCCGGGGCCGCGAACGATCTCGATCCGATCGATCTCTTCGAGCGGCAGACTCTGTGCCTCCCAATAGACGCCCGCATGTTCCGGCGAATAGACGGCGCGTCCGTCGATCAGGACCAGCAGCTTGCTGGCGATGCGGCCGTTCAAACCGCGGGCGCTGATCGCCCACTTGTTGCCGTCGATTCGGCCGACCTCCAGGCCCGGCGCCAGCCGCAGCACTTCGGGAATGCTGTTGAGGCCGGAGCGGCGAATCTCTTCCTGGGTGATGACGTAGATCGCGGACGCGGTCCGGAACAGCCGCTCTTCCCGCTTCGAGGCGGAGGTGACCTCCACGTTCAACAGTTGCTCCAGACTGGCGGTCTCGATATCGGTGGCGGCGTTGGGGGCCTGGGCGGAGCTGGGCGGGCCGCCCAACATCATCAGGGTGACAAGGATCCAGCTATATCTTACGAATTTCAATACTTCTCCTTCGAACCGCCGACGCGAATCGTCGGACAGCAACTGTTCAGCCGGGAAAATAATGGGGAGTGGGAAACAGTCGGTGTGGTCTGATCGGGCCTTGAAGCCCCCGTTGGCCGGTTTAGAGGATGGCCATCTTCAGAAGTCTGCTTATTGTTCACAATCCGGCGCGCGCTGGCAAGGTGCATGACCGCCTAATTGATTAAACGGTGAAAATTGCCGAGAATTAGATCCATCAACAGAGGAATCAAGAATGAAAATCGAGCCTGGAGAGAGATTTACCTGTACGGTTTCGCTGACGCCCGCTGCGGTTTCACGGTTTGCCAGCGAGGTCGGCGACGATAATCCGATTCATCATGACTCGGCCTATGCGGCGGAGACCAGGTACGGGCGATTGATTGCGAGCGGAACCCAGACGACTGCCTTGCTGCTGGGGCTGACGGCGGCGCGTTTCTCAAAGGGCAGCGCGATGGTCGGACTCGAATTTTGGCAGCGATTCTATCGGCCCGTCTTCGCCGATGAGACGATTCGGATCGAATGGCTGGTGATCCGCGTCACTCCGCATCAACGGCTTGGCGGCGAGATCGTTGACTTGAGAGGACGGATCAAAGGCGAAGACGGCCGGACCGCCGTCGGCGCCAAAGGACGCATCCTCGTGACGGATCATTTATGAGCAGGTCAAATAAAAGATCCGCGAAACACACGAAATCATCGATCTTTCGCGTCTTTCGCGGTTTGAATCCCAAATTCCGACTCGGTCAGTAGGCGGCGGGGCGTCCTTGCGCGCCATCGACCGGGATATCGGCGCCATTGATCCACATCGCGCGGCTGGAGAGCACGAAGGCGACCACGTCGGCAACTTCGTCGGGGTGTCCCAGGCGGCCCCAGGGGAATTCCTGGCGAACGAATGTTTCGAACCGTTCAGGCTGCTCCTTCCGTAGACGCTCCCAACCTCCGCCCGGAACCAGGATGGAGCCGGGACTTACCGAGTTGACTCGGATTCTGGCGGGTGCCAGTTCGATCGCGAGGGACTGTGCCATATGGATCATCGCGGCTTTGGCCGCACCATACTGGGCGCGGCGGTGCACGGGTTTTCTGCCGGAGATCGAGGTCACCAGCACGACGCTTCCGCCGCCGCGGCTCGCCATCTTCGGCGCGGCCTCGGCGATCACCTCCATTGTCTGAAGCAGGTTGAGCGCGATAGTCTGTTCCCATACGGATCGATCGGTCTCGGCCAGTCCGCCGCCGAATGAGGCGCCGGCATTCACCACGATCAGATCCACTGCCCCCAGCGCCGCTTCCGCCTCCCGCACAAAACGCCGGCCCTCGCCCTCCCGGGCGAGATCCGCAACGATGGGGCAGGCTTCGCCGCCGAGCGCGCGAACCTCCGATGCGGTCGCCTCGAGATCGGCGACCGTCCGGCCACAGCAGGCGATGCGGCATCCCTCCCGCGCCAACCGCAGGACGATACTCCGCCCGATCCCGCGACCGCCGCCGGTGACCAGCGCCGCCTTGCCGGCGAGATCCAGTTCCATCAGTATTGACCTCCAATCTTCATCATCCGGAAACGACGGATGCGAATCTTTCTTTCCGAAGCGGAAACGCGTAGTCTAATCGCATGGAGGTCGATTGTGCCAGGAGATGTTCCATCGAGATCGCCAGACCATGTTTTATCGGAAAGCTGGGAGGAGCATGACCATTAAACTCTCACTGCCGGAGGCGCGGCGCGTGGCCGTCTCTTCGCAAGGATTCGGGCCGCGGCCGTCAAAGCCTTCCATCGGGCATCTCCGCAAGCTGGCGGCGCGGCTTTACGCCTTACAGATCGATTCGGTGAATGTGCTCGTCCGCGCCCACTACCTGCCGGCGTTCGCGAGACTCGGCCCCTATCCGACCGACGCGCTGGACTCCCTGGCCTACTCCCGGCGCGAGCTCTTCGAATATTGGGGACATGCCGCGTGCCTGATGCCGATCTCGCTCTACCCGATCGTGCGATATCGGATGGAGCGGCATGCTGAGCGGATGCGGGAGTATCTGCGGTCAGAGCAGGGCGCTTACATGGCGAAGGTCCATGCCGAAGTCACCGAGCGCGGCCCCCTCGCGGCCGCTGAGCTGTCGGCTCCCGGCAAGCGTTCGGGGAACTGGTGGAATTGGGGAGTCGGGAAGATGGCGCTCGAGCAGTTGTATGATGCGGGCCTGATCGCCATCGCCGGACGCCGGGGCTTCGAGCGGCTCTACGACCTCACTGAACGCGTCATCCCGCGGGCCGTCCTCGAGGCGCCGGTGCCGCCGCGCGAGGAGGCGATGAAGCAGTTGATCTGCTTCGGGGCGAAGGCTTGTGGCGTCGGGACGTTCGGCGATCTCACCGACTACTTCAGGACCGACGGATGGCATGATCGGATGGCGCCGGGACCCTGGGGTGAACGCCAGAAGGGGCGCGCCAAACCGGTCGCCAAACGTCTCGTCTCGGAGCTGGTCGAAGAAGGACGGTTGCTGGCCGCCCACGTCGAGGGATGGAGAGAGCCGGCATATCTACCTCCCGGCACCCGCATTCCCAAAGACGTCGACGCCAGGGCCTTTGTCACACCGTTCGATTCCCTCGTTTGGGATCGCTCCCGCCTGGAGCGATTGTTCGGAATGAAATACACGATCGAGCTCTACGTGCCGGCGCCCAAGCGAGTCTATGGTTATTACGTCTGCCCGTTCCTGCTCGGCGATACACTCGTCGCCCGTTGCGACCTCAAAGCCGACCGGGCGCGCAAAGTCTTGATGGTGCAGAGCGCATTCATCGAGCCCGGACAGAACGCGCGCCGAGTGGTTCCGGACCTGGCCGGCGAACTACGGCAACTGCAGGCCTGGCTCGAACTGGACCGAATCGAGGTGGCCGAACGCGGAGACCTGGCCGCAAAGCTGCGCCGGAGCGTACGGCCATGACTTTGGTGTTATACTGGCGACCAGCGATTCAACGGATCAATTAAGGATCGGTATCGAGTAAACGATGAATTTTCAACAATTGTTCGGCAACATCGACATCTATCTGTTCGACCAGCTTCTCAAGGGCCGGATTCCGCCCTCCACCTCAATCCTGGACGCCGGCTGCGGCGCGGGTCGTAACCTGATCTATTTCCTGACCTATCACTTCGAGGTCTTTGCCGTCGATTCGGACCCGGAATCCATTGAGCATGTCCGGATGCTGGCCTCCAAACTCTCTCCCAATCTTCACCCACAAAACTTTCTGATCGCCGATGTCGTCGAGATGCCGCTTCCGAACGAAAGGTTCGATCTGGTAATCAGCAGCGCCGTCCTGCACTTCGCCCGCAACCAGCAGCATTTTGACGGAATGCTCGATGAGATGTGGCGAGTGCTTAAGCCGGGGGGGATGCTGTTTGTGAGGGTGGCCAGTTCGATCGGGATCGAGCTCCTGATCAAACCCACGGGAAGGGGCCGGTTCTTATTGCCTGACGGAACCGAGCGATTTCTGGTGGACGAGTTGATGCTCAAGGCCGCCGGCGAAAGGCTCGGGGCCAGGAAGCTGGATCCGTTGAAAACAACCAATGTCGAGAACCTCAGATGTATGACGACCTGGGTTGTCGAAAAAGCAGCCTGACCAGCTCGGAATTGAATACTTTGCTCAAAAGTTGGGTTACAAACCGCGAAACACGCTAAATCATCAGTTTTTTTGCGTCTTTCGCGATTCCGAAGCCGTGAATGCCATTCCGGAATTGGGTATTGGTGTCGATGGGTCCATGGGTTAATTTTGCATATCCCGCGTGTTTCGCGGTTTCGAATAACAAGGTGAGTCTGATCATCAACCTGAAATAGAGGAGCTCGACACCATGGACAGGGCGAACCCCAAGTTCAGCGCGCCGGAGTCTGAAATTCTGCGCGCTCTCGAGACGGCGCTGAAGAATGCCGACGTTGCTCAACAGGTCGACCGGATTGTCGCTGAGGCCGAGCGGAAGTTGGCCCGAAATACCGGAGAGGCGATGGCCTGGGAGGTGATCCCTCTGAGCCTCTACGGTGAATCGTTGCCGGATGGGATTCAGTCGAGCTGGGTCTTCGTTATCCGGGCGCGGGCGGTGACCGGCGCGGAGCGCCATCCGAACAGCATTCAGCGGGCGATGTCGTACCGCCGATCCGGGGACCTTCAGGTTCGGGAGGATGGCGTGTGGCGCTCCAACTTGCTGGTCAGCGACCCGGACGCCGATCTGGAGCAGAAATGGGTCTCGATTCCCGTCAATGTCTGGCATCAGGTGGTGGTGGGTGATCGGGACTGGGTCGTCGTCTCGTTTCATACCGTGCCGGAGGATCAACTGATTGAAGAGCGTCATGATCCTGCGGATCCAAACTCGACTCGGCGGCGCAGATACCTGGAGCGCGCCGGCTCAAGCGGCGGTCTGTAAATCAATTTTACCCGAAGGTCTCACTCTCTCCCGCCCGATCGCTTGCCGAACTCGCGGCGGATCACGATGGAATGGCTGGGCGAGTTGCGCCCAAAACTGGTGAAATAGACGTACTGAGCCGTCCAGACCGGCGTCAGACGCCAGCCGGCGCTGAAGTTCGACGAACTGTAGCTATCGCGGGAAAAATTTTGGAGGGCCCCTTCGCTCAGAATCCCGTCGTACCCTTCCGGCCAGGTCGCGATACTTCTGGAGGTCGTCCTCTCCCTGACCAGGAACAATGAGGCGCCGGCAAAGAGCTTTCGCCAGACGTCGGTCTGCCCGCCGAAATGCCATGACCGAAAGGAGAGCTGGCTGTTGCCGTCGCTGCCGGAGATCGTGACGCCGGGGACGGAATGCGATCCGGTGTACCGATAGTCTTCCGAACTCCGTCCGTTGGATAGATCCACGCTCAGCACCGTCCGCGGGCGGAGCGCAAATCCGATTCCCGCATCGACCATGACGCTTCGGACTTGCCGGTTGTTGTTCGCGGTCTGATAAGTCCCGTTATCGAACGGGTAGAGATCTCGATCCTGATACCGTCCGAAGAGCCCCGAAGCGTTCACTCCATAGAAGAGCCGCCGCGTCAATGAGCCCCGAAAGAGAGCCCCCGCTTCCGACAGATGACCATCTTTCCAGCCAAAGTCGTGATAGTTGCCATTGATGAAACTCTTCAGCTCGATCGAAGACCACTGCTCGATCCTTCCGGACTGACTCCCGATCGATTCCGTGCGATAGCGGTAGTAGACCCCCAGTTTTTTGTCATGGCCGAAATCGTGGGTCAGGCCCGCGGACCAGCCCAGGCGGCGATTTCGCGTCCGGGACTTCTCGTGTTGGGAATCGGTCGCCGTCGACCAGTTGCTGTCCAGACCATACGAGCTGCGATCCGCCGTGTAATCGGATTGGATTCCGAGACTCGTCCGCTCCGCCTCTCCAAACCGGCGGGCCAGCAGGAACGAGACGTTGGTAGTCGTAAACTTAACGTTCCCATCGTGGCGGAAGTATAAGATGCTCTCGTCGGGAAGATGCCGGGCGCCTGGAGGATCCGGGGGAAAATACCGCCCATGCGCCTGTCCCCATTCCAACTCGGCCCGGAGCCCGCCGGCACGATAGGGTCCTTCCGTCTCGGCACCGCCGATCTCGGTCTTAGTCACCGCCACGCCGCCGCCCGCCACCCACTTCGAGCCGAGCGGGGCGAAATATGAGAGCTGCGGCGAGAGCGTATAGTTGAGTGAAGTGATGCTGGTCGGTTGACGATCCGAATTGACATAGCGATAGAGCGAGACGAACTTGGGGCTGAAGGACGGCACCAGAAATAACCGGCCGCTCGGCTCACGGAATTCGGTGGCATAAGCCGGATTTTGCAGACTGTCGAGGTGCGAATCGTTGAAGGCCGTGAAACGCGAGGGGCGCAGATCTGTGGAGTTCGTCTCGTGGGTCCGATAGGCGGTATTGAGGTTCGAGGTTTGGGGCCACCCGCTCCGCAAACTTCTGATCTCGTTCAACTCGCCTCTGGGCGCGGCCGTCACCATACTGATGTCTCCGTCGGGCCTGACGACGAGATCTCGCCCCGGCCTAACGAGCGCCGACTGTTGCGGATTGATCAGGCTGCGGACCTCGACCAATCCTGAGAAGACCAGCACCCGCGTCTCGGTGCTCGATTCGACGCTCACCAGAAATTCGGTCCCTCGCACGGCGATCGAGGCGACCGGGCTGTAGATTCGGTAGGGATTGGGCCGTTTGCCGTAATGGTTGATCTTGACGCGGATCCGCCCGACCAGGACCTCCAGCAGTTCGCGCCCGGATGAGACGGTATTGAAATCCTTGAGCACCACCCGAGAGTTCGGATAGACGATGACCTGGCTGCCGTCCTGCATGGCGATCACCACCGAGCCGCGGCCGGTGTCGACGACGTCGCCCAGTTGTAACAGCTCTCCGCGTTTGAGCGCCACCGGGCCGAGCCGGCCGGCCACACTCCGATAGAACCTCACGGCGCCTGTCACACTGGTGAGGCTGGCCTGCGGAATCTGGCTCTGGACCGGAGCGGTTAAGAGTCCCAACCAGCAACCCACGATCGCCGCGGCCAGCGGCCAGGCGGAGCAGACGATCGGTCTCCTCTTGAAGCTGCTCGGGCAGATCTGCCTGATAAACATTGGGCTGTTCACCTCTAGTTCTAATCTGGAAATGGTATCAAAGTTTGTGCAAGAGTCGTTCCGTGACGTGGCCGGTCGAAGAACGCTCCGTTTGCCGGGGGCCCGCCGAGTTCTCGCCGAATTCTCGCCAAGTTCTCATTGCTAGAGACGTCCGGTTGGCGCCCGCGGTCTCCTATTTCCGGCCAGAGGCTCGACAAAATGCCGCCCTCCGAACCCGTCAGGGGCGGCAAAATGCCGCCCTCGCGGGCGCTTTTTCGGGTATGATGGGGCGGTTCGTGTGTCAATCTTTCGTGTCTTCAGTTTTTGCAGTAACGACCGGCCCGTTTCTGTTAATAGAAATGTTCGTCGTCCGTTTAGTTACAGGGGACATTCCATCTCTCGAACTTTTGATTCGTAACCGCAGAACTACAGACGAAAGGGAATCAAGCCAACTATGCACAGGAAGCGAACCGTACTTTTCACGCTGGTCCTCTTGTCGGTCGCCACGGTTGCCGCACGAGCCGATCAGGTTGACGACTATGTGAAAGCCGAGTTGAAGCGGCAGCATGTTCCCGGTGCCTCCATCGCCGTCATCAAGGACGGAAAGGTGATCAAGGCCGAAGGGTACGGCCTGGCCAACGTTGAACTCAATGTTCCGGCCAGACCGGAGACCGTCTACAAAATCGGCTCCGTCAGCAAGCAATTTATCGCCACCGGCATCATGCTGCTGGTTCAAGACGGCCGGTTGAGCCTCGATGACAAGATCAGCCGTTTTCTTGAGGGAGCTCCCGCGACGTGGAGCGAGATTACGATCCGGCACCTGCTGACCCACACCTCGGGACTCGTCCGTGAAGCTCCCGGCTTCGATCCGCTCAAGATCCAAAGTGACGCGGACGTCATCAAGACCGCCTATCCGTTGCCGTTGGGCTTCGCGCCGGGCGAGAAGTGGGAGTATTGTAACGTCGGTTATTTTTCACTGGCTGAGATTATTCGCCGGGTTTCCGGCCAGCCCTGGGGCGATTACTTGAGCGAACGCCTCTTTAAGCCGCTCGAAATGAACGCCACCCGCACCACCACCCTGACCGAGATCATTCAAAACCGCGCCGACGGTTATATCTGGAGAAACGACAAACTGGACAATTCCGACGTCTGGTTCGCCTTGCGACCGAGCGGGGCGTTCCTCTCCAGCGTCCTTGATCTGGCGAAGTGGGATGCGGCGCTCTACACCGACCGGGCTCTCAAGCCCTCCACGCTCAGCCAGATGTGGATGCCGGTCAAATTGAACGGCGGCGCCGCTCACCCTTACGGCTTCGGTTGGGAACTGAGCCGCGTCGGAGGCCACCAGCGGGTCCATCACGGCGGTTCGCTTCCGGGGTTTCGCGCTCAATTCTCGCGATTCCCGGACGATCGACTATCGGTGGTGGTCTTGACGAACGGCGATAACGCAGATCCGAATTTGATCGCCCTCGGTGTCGCGGCGTTCTACATTCCGGGTTTAATTCCGGAGCGGAAGGTGGCCAAGATCGATTCCAAGATCTTAGATCTGTATGCGGGGCAATATCAGTTGAACCCGTCGGTGGTCTTCACCGTCACTCGCGAAGGCGACAAGCTGCGGTTGCGGCAGGGGACGAACCCGGAGTCACGTGAGCTGTGGCCGGAGAGCGAGACCGATTTTTTTGCGAATGAGAATCGGCGCCAGACCTTCAGCTTCGTCAAGGATGAGACGGGGCGAGTCGCCGTTCTGTCGGTTCAGGTGGAAGGACGGGAGATCGGGAAGGCGAAGAAGATCAAGTAACTCCTCGTCAGAATAATCAAATGCGTTGAAGGTGCCCCTTCTGATATTTCGTTCGCGGTTGAGCATCTTTTTTTAAGGGGCGAGGGGCGAGTTGGGAAGAGATGACTCAGGGCGGAGCGACGGCTCGCCGGGCCGCTCTTCCCGATCGCCACCTGTCAGCGAGCCGGCCACCTGGCTGAGGACGGCTTCGAGCACCGGCCGCATCTGTGATAACTGCTTGATCCTGATGACGAGGTCCCAGGCTCGTTCAAATTTCTTCCAGCCGGCGCTGTAGAAGAAGTGTTTCAATCGGTGCTTGGTCGATTGATGCGCCGCCGCCGCCTTCAGAATGGAGCCCCAGCGATAGAAGGATTCGTAGGACCAGTCATAGCCACGCTTCAGTTCCTCCGGCGTCAGGAGTGAAGGGCGATAGACGACGTGGCGAGTGTCGTAGCGGTCCCAATTCCGCGTCTCGATCCGATTGCTGGCGTCCATCTCCGCAAAGAGAGCCGTGCCGGGATATGGCGTCAGGATGTGAAAAGTGGCGGTCGTGATCCCGG
This sequence comes from Blastocatellia bacterium, assembly GCA_035280505.1. Taxonomy (GTDB): domain Bacteria; phylum Acidobacteriota; class Blastocatellia; order RBC074; family RBC074; genus JAKEHZ01. The sequence goes on from DATEFT010001091.1 coordinate 17,621, forward strand.
CCCGGATGGCCCACTCGACCGTGCGCGGGAAGACGTCGCGGTCGTCTCCGTCGAGGCCGAAGACGAAGCTGCCGTTGATCATAATGCCGAGGCCGTCCAACCGGCGCACCACCTCCTGATAGCTGCGGCCGAGGTTCTGACGCTTGCCGGCGCCCGCAAGGCCGCGGCTGGAGAGCGTTTCGAACCCGACGAACAGGCTGCGCAGCCCGGCGGCGGCCGCCTCCTCGATCAGGTCATCGCGCAGGATCGAATCGACCGTGGCGGCCCCCTGGAACACCCGGCCCATCCCCCGCATGCCTCGGAAGAGGTCCCGCGCGAACCGCGCATCCCCGAAGAGATGATCGTCCAGGAAGTAGAGATGCCGTCCGGGAAGGCGATCGATTTCGGCCAGCGCGTCATCCACCAACTGGGTATAGAACGAGCGCCCGCCCGCGAAGAACGCATCTTTGTAGCAGAAGGTACAGTGATGCGGACAGCCCCGCGAGACGACGATCGAATTGGGCACGAGGTACCGATGCCGTTGAATGAGGTCTCGACGGATCGGCGGTATTCCCCTCAGGGTCCGGACCGAGGATTCATAGCGGCGTCGCGGCGAGCCGGCCGCGAGGTCCCGCAGGAACTCGGGGAAGGTCTGGTCTCCGGGCCCGATGAAGATCGCGTCCGCGTGGGGGGCCGCTTCTTCCGGCAGCGAGGTGACGTGCAGCCCGCCGAGCGCCACGAAAGCCCCGCGCCGACGATAGTGATCGGCGATCTGATACGCCCGATAGGCGTTGGTGATGTAGACCTGAATGACGACCAGGTCCGGTCGATCGTCCAGGTCGAGCTTCTCGACGTGCTCGTCCTGCAGCGAGATCTCCAATCCCGGATCGAGGTGCGCCGCCAGCGCCGCCAGACCGAGCGGAGGAAAGAGCGAATACTTGATCGGCCGCCAATATGGGCTGGTCGCCTCCGTCAACGCCGGAAGGATCAATTTCACACGCCGGATGGACGATCTCGCGTTCATTGCTGTCTCCTCTCTGGACTATCCCACCACCACTCCACATTTTCGACGGCCCGGTTCGAACTCCGGGCCGCCGACTTTCTGGCTTATTGCGTCGAGTACTTTATTGTACAAAGTACTTGGCGTCAAGTCCGGCCGGCATGATTTCGGGGGCCGGGCTTCCTATTTT
>DATEFT010001092.1:0-2379 GCA_035280505.1 Blastocatellia bacterium
GCGGCGGCCGGCCGCTCTTCGATGCCGCCTTCAACTTCACGCATTTTCACGTCTATCAGAACCTGCGCCGGATCGGCGGCCTCGAAGTCCTGGGCGGCTTCGCTTCCGACCAGACCTTCTTCGACCTGACCGCGCAGTTCAATCTGGACCATGCCTCGTCGCGGGTCCGGCTTGCGCTGGACTACCGGGCCGCCAGGTTCGGCCGCGAGCAACTGATGGCGATGGGCGGCTACTATCGGCGAGTGCTCGAGGCGATGAGCGCCGATCCGAACGGGTCGATCTGGATCTGTCTGCTGAGCGCCGAGGAACGGAATCAGATTCTTCGCGAGTGGAACGAGACCGCCATCGCCTATTCGGAGACTCGATCCCTGCCTGAACTGATCGAACAGCAGGTGGCATCGACTCCGGGCCGGGACGCCGTGACCTTCGAGGATCGAACCCTGGCCTATGACGAGCTGAATCGCCGCGCCAATCGGCTCGCTCACCATCTGCAGTCGCTGCCGGCCGGACCGGGGACGCTGATCGGTCTCTGCCTGGAACGCTCACCGGAGATGGTGATCGGCCTGCTCGGAATTCTCAAAGCCGGAGCGGCCTATGTTCCGCTCGATCCGGAGTATCCGCGCGAGCGGCTCGCTTTGATGATCGGGGATGCGGGCCTGAAATTGATCGTGACGACCAGGACCCTGGCCTCCGCGCTGCCCGTGCCTGATGCCATCCCGGTCTTCATCGATGAGCTCCCGGCCTGGCAGCCGGAGACGAACCCGCTTCATCGGGCGAAGCCGGACGATCCGGCCTACGTCATCTACACTTCCGGGTCCACCGGAGTTCCCAAGGGCGTGGGGATTCAACACCGGGCCCTGGTCAATTTCATGGAGTCGATGCGACGGGAACCGGGCCTGACGGCAGACGACACGTTGTTGGCCGTCACCACGCTCTCTTTCGATATCGCGGCGCTCGAGATCTTCCTGCCCCTGGTCACCGGGGCCAGGGTCGTCATCGTCTCGCGCGCGACCGCCGTCGATGGCTACGCACTCTCCGAGAGTCTGTCGAAGTCAGGCGCCACGGTCATGCAGGCCACCCCCACTACCTGGCGGCTGTTGCTGGAGGCCGGATGGAGAGGACGAGACGGTTTCACCGCGTTGTGCGGCGGGGAGGCCTTATCGCGGGAGCTGGCGGATCGCCTGCTCGACGGGGGATGCCGAGTCTGGAACCTCTACGGTCCGACCGAAACGACGATCTGGTCGACGGTCTGCCGCGTCGATTCGGGCGATGAACCGGTCTCGATCGGACGGCCGATCGCCAACACCCGGATCTACCTGCTCGACCAGGCTCTCAATCCGGTGCCGGTGGGCGTGCCGGGAGAGCTGTACATCGGCGGTTGCGGGCTGGCATCGGGCTATCTCAATCGGGAAGAGCTGACGGCCGAGAGATTCATTCGCGACCACTTCGCGACCGCGTCCGGCGAACGCCTCTACCGGACGGGCGACCTGGCCCGCTACCTGCCGGATGGACGCCTCGAACTGCTCGGACGCCTCGATCAGCAGGTCAAGGTCCGCGGCTATCGAATCGAGCCGGGAGAGATCGAGGCCGCGCTGCTGCAACATCCGGCCGTTCGGCAGGCCGCGGTGGTGGCGACGGAGCAGGACGAGCGGGGCAAACGTCTGATCGCTTATCTGGTGCTCTCTCCGGGTTCCGTCTCGGCCGCTGAACTCCGCGACTTCTTGCGGGAGCGGTTGCCGAAGTACGCGATTCCGGCCTCGCTGGTTGTGCTCGATGCGCTGCCCCTGACTCCCAACGGCAAGCTCGATCGGAACCAGCTCTCGCGGTTGAAGGCTCGACCGGGCGGGCCGCCCGAGGTTGAGGACCTGCTCCGCATGATCGAGGGGCTGTCGATCGCCGAAGCTCGCGCGCTGCTGCAACAGAAGAGAAATCAGTACCGCGAGCGGTAGCGAGCGGATTGATTCTGAAGGTCCGCTCGCTTCAAAGGAGAATGTATGTCCGACTTTGAAAAACGCATCTCGGAATTGTCGCCGGAGAAACGGGAACTGCTCGATCTCTTTCTCGGTGAAAGCGACGGCGGCGGCGTCTGGCTTCAAGGCGATTACACCGCTCCGCGTACTTCGCGGGAAGAGTCTCTGGCCGACTGTTGGCGCGAGGTGCTCGGCCGGCAGCGGGTCGGCATCCACGACAACTTCTTCGAGATCGGTGGAGACTCCCTGCATTGCATCCAGATCGTCTCCAGGTGCCGCGAAGCCGGTCTGCAACTGACGGTCAACGATCTCTTCAAACATCCGACGGTCGCCGAGTTGGCGGCCATCGCCGATGCCGCATCGGCGGGCGGCTCCGTCTCGCTGGAGCTGGAGCCCGAACCGGGTCTCG
>DATEFT010001093.1:0-15093 GCA_035280505.1 Blastocatellia bacterium
GCCGAGAGCCTGCTGAGGACGAGCGACGAATGGGCCGACGGCAGACCGCTGAACGACGATCTGACCCTGGTGGTCTTAAAGCGCAAGGCCGCCGCTTGAACCGGTCGGTTCAAACCGGATCAAAATCGATTGGAAGCTGAAGCCAGAGTGGTGAACCCAACGCGAACGAAAATAACGAAGCTCTGTTTATTCAGGTTGCTGGCGATCGGTGGAACGACCCTCATCCCACTTGGCCGGGCACAGAAGTCAGGCGAGGTCTTCTCCCCGCAAATTCCCAGGACCTGGGACGAAGCCGCTCTCCCCGAGTGGGCGACGCCGGTCGCCGGGCTGAATGTGCGACCAACGCATATTTCCGCCAACGTTGAGCCCAGTTAAACTTAACCAATTCTATTAAGAACAGGCGGCAGACAAAAGCGGCCACCTCGGAATTTAAACGTAACCGCCGAGACCTCTTCCACGTTTTTGGCTTGTTAAAGCATTGAGAAGCGAAGACCCGCGTAGTATGACGATCCCTGGCGGGAAGCGCCGCCAGGCACCAAACCCTTAGTAAAAAAAAAGGAGTGTTTCATGAAACGACTCTCTCTGCTCTTGGGGCTGATCGCTATCGTCGTCAGCCTGTCCGGCCGCGGCACGGATGCCGCCGGTTGGACGTCATCCATGAGTGAAGGCAAACCGGAATTGAAATCGATGGGGCCGCTGGCCTTCGGGCCGGAGGGCATTCTGTTCGTGGCGGATCCGAAATCGGCGGCGATCGTGGCCATCGCGACCGGAGATGTGAAGGCCGGCGATAGCGCCAAACTGCTCCAGATCGAGGGCCTCAACCAGAAGATCGCGGCCCTGCTCGGAACGAGCCCGGAGGAGATTCTGATCGAGGATCTGGCGATCAACCCCATCTCGCGAAACGGTTATCTGGCGGTCTCTCGCGGCCGCGGTCCGGAGGCCGTTCCGGTTCTGGTTCGCGCCAAGACCGATGGCCAGCTCGAAGTCGTCGCTCTCGACAAAGTGAAATTCTCCCGCGCCCAGTTGCCGGATGCGCCCGCCGACGCGATGGTCGGACAGGGCAATCGCCAGAGCAATCCGCGCCGTGAATCGATCACCGACCTGGCTTTTCTGAACGGAAAGGTGTTCGTTGCCGGCCTGGCCAACGAAGAGTTCGCCTCGACGCTCCGGTCGCTGCCGTTCCCGTTCCAGACCGTCGACCACGGAACGAGCGTCGAGATCTACCACGGCGCTCACGGGCGGTTCGAGACGCGCGCGCCCATTCGCACCTTCGTTCCCTTCAAGGTCGGGAAAGAGGATCGTTTATTGGCCGCCTATACCTGCACGCCGCTCGTCGAGTTCTCCTTGAGCGAACTCAAACCCGGCGCGAAGATTCAAGGCAAGACCATCGCCGAGCTCGGGAACCGCAATCGGCCGCTCGATATGGTCGTCTATCAAAAAGACGGCAAGACCTATCTGCTGCTGGCCAACAACAACCGCGGCGTCATGAAGATCTCGACGGATAACATCGAGACCGTCGAGAGCATCACCGCGCCGGTTTCGGGCGGCGGGAAGAAAGGGCTGGCCTACGAGACCATCGAGAGCTGGAAGAACGTCGATCAACTCGAGCAACTGGACAGCAAGCACGTCGTGCTGCTGCGCCGCGCCGAGAACGGCTCGCTCAATCTCGAATCGATGCCCGTCCCCTAGATCGCGCTTCACAGCATGAATTCGAGAGGGAACGACAAAGCGGGACGGCGCAACGGGCGGGGAAGAGGCCGGGTCCGGTCTCTCGCGCTCTGCTGCCTCCTGCTGACGCCCCTCTTTTCAGTCCAGGCCGGAAGCGCCCAAACCGCGGCGACGCCTCGGTTCGGGCCTTCCGTGCACTGGATTCCGGATTCGTCCGATGCTCGCACCGCGGCGGTCGAGGTCCGCGGTCTCTCCCCGGCGAGCCTGAAGCGATGGGCGCAGACCTCCCGAACCGCCGCCCAATGGCAGAAGAGCTTCTCGGTCTATGCCATTCCATCCACCCCCTCCGGCCTCTCCGAATCGACGGTCCCCACGGATCTTCCGCCGATGCTCGGCAACTATCGAACTCTCGACAACGCGCTGCGCTTTGAGCCGCGGTATTCGCTTCAACCGGGCATCACCTATCGTGCCGTCTACGTTCCCGGCCCGGCGGAGCGGAAGGGTGGAGGAATCGACCGGCCGATTACGGCCGAGTATCGACTGCCGGCGCGCGAGTCGATCTCGACCACGGTGGTGACCCACGTCTATCCCAGCGCCGAGACGCTGCCCGAGAATCTGCTCAAGTTCTATCTCCATTTCTCTGCGCCGATGAGGCGCGGGAATATTTACGATTACATTCATCTGCGGGACGAGCAGGGGAAGGAGATCGAGCTCCCGTTCCTGGAGATCGGCGAGGAGTTATGGAATCCGGCGCTGACCAGAGTGACCCTGCTCATCGATCCGGGGCGGATCAAGCGCGGCGTGCTGCCGCTGGAAGAGATCGGGCCGTCGCTCGAACAGGGGAAACGATACTCGCTCACGATCGATCGAGAATGGCGCGACGGCAACGGCGACCTCCTGAAAGAGGGCTTTGAAAAAGTCTTCACGGTGGGCCCGCCGGATCGAGACCCGCCCGACCCGGCGACCTGGAAAATTGAAGCTCCCCGACCCGACACGCCCGAGCCGCTGACGATCGTCTTCCCCGATCCGATGGATCAGGCCCTGGCCGAGCGGCTGGTGGCGGTCACGGATCTCGCCGGCACGCCGGTCGAGGGGAAGACCATGCTCACCGACCAGGAGCGCCGCTGGACCTTCGTTCCGGACCGGCCCTGGAGCTCGGGGCGCTATCAGTTGGTGATTCAAACCATCATCGAAGACCTGGCCGGCAACAATATCGGCAAACCGTTCGAGGTCGACCTGTTCAATCAGATCCAGCGCCGCCTCGAAAGCCCGACCGTCAAACTGCCTTTCGAAATTCGCTGATTCAATTCGGCCATCAATCCGCGGCTCGACGGAGAGCGTTAACGACCAGTTTAAGCTGCCGCTCGAACCGGTCGTCCTCGCGTTCCCACCCTTCGGTGAGGAAAGAGTCAAGGTAGGATTTGCGGCGCAACCCGCTATAATAAGCATCAACCTAAAACACGCGAAATCGCTAAATCTAATAACCTCTCATCGAGAATATCAATGGCAACACTCCTCAATCTGAGTGACAGCGAACTCGAGCGGGCCGGATCTCTCCTGACCGAGTTCTTACGAAGTTTCGAGAAATCGTTATCGACCTCTCCCGTCTTTCCCGCCCTCGACCGGGCGGTGCTCTCCGAACTCTGGTCGCAACCTTTTCCGGAGCAGGGCATCGGAGTCGATCGATTATTCAAGGAGATCACGGAGAAGATCGTCCCGAACTCGACGGTCATCGCGCATCCGAGGTTCCTGGCCTACGTTCTGGCTTCGCCGAACGGCATCGCCCCTTTCGCCGAGGCCATCGCCGCGGCGCTCAACCAGAACTGCAATTTCTGGCAGCTCTCTCCGGCGGCCAGCGTGATCGAACGAAAGGTGATCGCCTGGTTCTCGACCCTCTTCGGCTATCCGGAATCGGCCGGTGGAATCATCACCAGCGGCGGCTCCATGGCCACGCTGGCGGCGCTCTCGACGGCGATTCAGGACCGGTACCCGGGCGACTTTCGCCGGACCGGGCTCCAGTCATTGAAGAGGCCGCTGGTCGTCTATACTTCGGAAGAGGCGCACCGCTGTGTGGAGAAGGGGGCGGTGATCCTCGGCCTGGGATTGGATAACGTTCGCAAGATCCCGGTCGATGCGGATTTCAGGATGCGCCCGGAGCTGCTGGAACAGGCGCTGCGAGAGGATCGCCGGGCCGGAAAACAGCCGTTCTGCGTGGTGGCGGCCGGCGGAACCATCAATACCGGCGCCATCGATCCGATCGACGAGCTGGCCGATCTCTGTGCGAAAGAGGAGCTCTGGCTTCACGTGGACGGCGCTTATGGCGCGCTCTTCGTGTTGAGCCCGCAGGCCCGGGACCGGCTGCTTCCCTGCGGCAGAGCCGATTCCATCGCTCTGGATCCGCACAAAATTCTCTTCGCCCCGCTGGAGGCCGGTTGTCTCATGGTCCGCGATCGCGAACGGCTCAGGCGGACGTTCAACTTTACGTCGGCCTACCTGACGGTCGAAGAGGATCCGCTCCTGACCAACTATCTGGAGTATGGGCCGCAACTCTCCCGCAGTTTCAAAGCTTTTAAGATCTGGTGCGCGTTGCAAGCCTTCGGAGTGAATGCCTTCAGCTCGGCGATCGATCGCATTCTGGACCTGGCGTCGTATCTGGGCGATCGCATCCGCTCGGAGCCCGCCCTGGAATTGCTGGCGCCGGTCAATCTGAGCGCGGTCTGCTTCAGGCTCAGGCACGCCGGCGAGGCCAAAAACCGCGAGGTCCTGGCGAAACTGGTCCAGGAGGGGACCGCTTTGCTGGGACCGGTCAGCATTCAGGACCGCTTCGGATTCCGGGTCTGTATCACCAACTTCCGAACCCGGAGATCCGATCTCGACCTGATTGTGGACCGGTTGCTGCAGCTCGGGGCTTAGCCGCAAGTCAAGGTGATGAAATTTGAGATTCAAACCGCGAAACACGCGACAGACGCGACAGCTTGATGATTTAGCGTCTTTCGCGGTTTGTAAACCGTTCGGTATTGATGATCGGGCGATTTCTATTCGTAGAATAGTCTGGGTTTAATGACGATATCGGCGAGGGTGCACTCTCCCAGCGCATTGAGAAAGGCCTTCAGCGCGTCCCGCAGCACCTTCTTCAATTTGCACTCGGCCACGATCAGGCAGGTGTTATTCTCCGCATCGAAGCATTCCACGAGCGCCAGGTCCGGTTCGAGTTCCATAATCAACTCGCGCAGGTTGATCTCGGCGGGCCTTCTCGAAAGGCAGATCCCTCCGCCCTTGCCCTTGACGCTCTTGATGTAGCCCAGCCGCGACAGGTTGTGGACGACCTTCACGACGTGGTTCTGGGAGATGCCGAAGAGTTCGGAGATCTCCCGGCTCGCGCAGAGTCGATCCTGATGAGTCGCCAGATACATGAGCGCCCGCAACGAATAGTCCGTAAACAATGTCATCTGCATGGGTGACCTCCAGCCGGTTGACAAACTAAATATATATTGCGTATACATATTTCGGCAAATATGCATTCGTTTTGCATATTTAAAATATTATCAGCAGATAATGAAGGAGTGCAATTATGCTCGATCAAAAGACGGTCGGCATTGTGAAAGCGTCCGCTCCGCTCCTGGCCGAACGGGGGCTGGAGGTCACAATGCGGATGTACGACCTGATGTTTTCCGACAATCCGGAAGTTCTGCCCCTCTTCAATCGGGCCAACCAGACGCCCGAAGGCCAGCCGCTGGCCCTGGCGCGCTCGATCTACGCCTATGCCACGCAGATCGAGAACCTCGAGGCCCTGGCCGGCGCGGTCGAACTGATCGCCAACAAGCATGCCTCGCTGGGGGTGAAGCCCGAACATTACGCCATCGTGGGGAAACACTTGATCCAGGCCCTGAAAGATGTGTTGAAGATCGACGAGGAGCAGGTCGCGGCCTGGGGCGAGGCCTACTGGTTTCTGGCGAACATCCTGATCGACGGCGAGCGAAAACTATACGACCAGGCGGCCGGTCAGGATGGCGGCTGGGCCGATTACCGGACCTTCGTGCTGGACCGGAAGGTGGCGGAGAGCAGCGTCATCGCCTCGTTCTATCTGAAGCCCGGAGACGGCAAGAAGATCGCGCCCTTCAAGCCCGGTCAATATGTCACCGCCAAATTCGAATTTCCCGGCGGTCAGATCGTCACCCGCAATTACAGCCTGTCCGACAGCCCGAACGGGGAATACTATCGGATCAGCGTCAAGAAGGAGCGTCGGCCCGCCGGGATCATCCACCAGCCCGACGGATTGGTCTCCTGTTATTTGCACGATTACTATCAACCGGGCATGGAGGTACAGTTGCGTGCCCCGATGGGAAACTTCGTGCTGAACCACAATACCCATCGTCCGGTGGCCCTCTTGAGCGGCGGTGTGGGCTTGACCCCCATGATCAGCATGCTGAACACGATCGCCCGGCAGCACCCTCAACTCGAGACCTGGTTTATTCACGGCGCCCTGAATCGCCGGACCCATGCCATGGGCGATCACGTCAGAGCCCTGGCCGCCGCCCATTCCAATATTCATGCCTACGTCTGTTACAGCGAACCGGGCGCCGAAGATCTGGCGGAGAAGGTTTGCGATCGAACCGGGCTGATCACGGCCGAATGGCTGGAACAGATCTTACCGCACCGGGACTGTGATTTCTATTTCTGCGGTCCGCGACCCTTCATGCAACTGGTTCATCGGATCCTCAAAGAGTGGAAGGTGCCGCCGGCCCAGATTCATTATGAATTTTTCGGCCCGGCGGGAGAGCTGTCGTAACCGCGATCTGAATAGAATGATCGAGAGACGCGAAAGACGCGAAATTATCCGTCTTTCGCGTCTTTCGCGTTTTTCGCGGTTTCGAATAAAACGACGTCATCGACTCGAAGAAAAAATTTGCGTCCCGGTAATATCCGGCCCGAGTCCGCATCTTCCTAACATGAAGGGTTGGAACCAGGCGGAGATTCAGGTGAGAAGGAGTGGTGTCCTGAAGGCCATGGTTTCCGTGCAGCGTCCTCAATCATCAGTCGACCGCCAGGGCGCGGAGGGTGGGGTTTGACCAAATGTCCGCCCTCAGCCTTCCCTCGGCGCCCCCGCGCCCTGGCGGTGAACGAACCTGATCTCGTCTGCCGCATAATTCGCGGCTCGAACGTTCCCGGCCACCTGAGCCGGCCGGGATCCGACCTGTAAGACCGACCACCGGGCGCCTATTTGGATGGCGCCCTGACCACAAAACCCGCCAGGATGATCGCGAGCACCAAAGCGGCGGCGGCGGCCAATCGATAGTCTCGCTCCTTCAGAAAGAGGACCAGCATCAGGATCACGCGCAGAATCGGCAGCAGAATGAACAGCGCAATCCCGACGGTGACGACCTGCGAGCCGAGCCGCGATGCAACCGGCGTCGCGAACAACGGCAGCAAGAGCCCGGACGCGATGACCGCCGAGGCCAGCCACGTTCCGAAGTTCAGCACTCCCGCCAGAGTCGATTCGAGGCGGCCGGATTCAGTCGTCCTGGCGCTCATTCCGCCCCCCCGATCAAGTCCCGGCCGAAGGCGCTGAGAAACATCTGGACCGCCAGAGCGATCAGAATCACGACGAACAGCAGACGAATTCTCTCGTTCGACACAGTCATGAGGACGCGCGCGCCGAGGACCGCGCCCACGACCGATCCCAGCGCGACGGGGCCGGCGATCGAGGCGGTGATGGATCCGCCCACGAAATAGGCGCCGGCGCTGGCCGCGGCCGTCACCCCGATCATGAAGTTGGAGGTCGCCGACGAGACCTTGATGGGCAGGCGAAGAGCCGTGTCCATGGCCGGGATCTTGAGGACGCCGCTGCCGATGCCCAGCAGCGCCGAGATCAGACCGGCGCCGTACATCAGCAGCAGGCCCAGCGGCAGGCGCTCCACCCGATAGGCCAGGTCCCGACCCAGCGCGCGATCCGGATAGCTCGAATCCAGTCGTCCCGTCGCCGAGCGGCCGTTGGCGGCATCCGCGAGGGCCGGCTCACGGCGCCGGGCCAGCATCTGCTGGGCCGAGAGCAACAGGATCACGCCGAAGATCAAGAAGAGCGACGAGGCCGGGATCCTGCCGGCGAGGAGCACTCCGCTCAACGCGCCCGCGGTGGTGGCCGTCTCCAGCACGATCGCCAGGCGGACGTTGGTCAGGCGTCCCTTCAGAAACTGGGCGGCGCCGCCGCACGAGCAGGCGATGACCGAGATCAGGCTCGCCCCGATCGCGCTGCGGATCTCCAGATGGCCGAAGATCGTCAGAATCGGCACGATGAAGATGCCGCTCGCCATCCCCAGCATGCCGCCCAGCGCGCTGGCGAACAACGAGACGGCGAACAGCCAGAGTTCGGTTCCGGCGCTCATTCCCAGGTCCCGCCTCTCTGCGAGGCCGGAATTCGCCGCGCCAATCGGGTCACGAAGCGGATGCAGTCGCCCCGGTAATGAAGCTTCTCATAATCGACCGGACGATGGTTCTCGGAATACGAGGTCCGCTCGATCAGAAAGATCGGGCTGCCGACATCGATTCCCAGCGCTCCCGCCACGGCGGCCTCGGCGGAGACGGCCTCCAACCGATATTCGGCCTCCACCAGCGGCGTCCGGTACTTCTGCTCCAGCAGCGAGAAGATCGGCGAGGTCTCCAGGTCGTCGGCCATGATCCGCTCTCCCAGTTCCCGCGGAAGATAGGTCTCATCGAACGAGAGCGGGATGCCGTCAGCAAGGCGGACGCGCTGGATCCGGGCCACGGCCGTGCCCTGCGGCAGGGCGAGTTGGCGGGCCACGACCGGGCCGGCCGCGACCAGTTGCCGGTCGAGGACCCTGGCCGTGGCCTGGCGACCCAGCGCCTGCATATCCTCGACAAAGCCCGTCAATTCCGTCAGCTCCGGCATGATCTTGGGACGGGTGACGAAGGTCCCCTTGCCGCGCCGAATCTCGACCAGACCCCGCTGGACCAGACTCTGGATCGCGGCCCGAATAGTCGTCCGGCTCACCGCGAACTCCTCGACCAGCCGGTCCTCCGACGGAAGACGATCGCCCGAAGGCCATGAGCCGTCGGCGATGCGGGCCGCCAGCACGTTCTCGATCTGAGCATAGAGCGGCAAGTGCGTCGTAGAATCGATCAACATCATGACATCATGATGTCACGATGTCATGATGTCAAGGCGTAGAGGCCGCTCTTCAAGAGCGTGAGCGAGGCGCCGCGACCGGGTGGAGATGGACCGCTCATCAACGCCCCTCCCACTCTCCCGGATCGGCGAGATCGAACCGCTTCACAAAGCCGGCGCGCTCGTGCGACTGACGAATTCAAAGCGCGGCCGGAGCCATGAATCGCACCCAGTAGCGGATGCCAGGTAGATCATCTACCCAAAAATAATCGGCGAGCTAAGATCCGTTCCGCAACCAAACGCCGTATTGCTCGACGGACAATTACTGTGTGGCAGGCTCTTCATTGAGCCGGTAGATTTGAAGATAGCAAAAGAAAGAATCAGACCGATCGCTCCATCAGCCCCGACCCCGATATCAGCTAACCATCACCTCACCCAGTATTGAGTTCTCCCGAGTCTCTTCGCTCGGGCCGCCTCACCGGCCGAGCGGAAAAATAGCGTGGTCCTCCCCCTAGTAGATCGCTCTACCAGTCTCTTGGTCGGCCGGGATTTAGGCCGATGCGGGATCTCTTTGTCTCCTCATTCGTGGTGAATGAGTAGGGATAGGTTTTATCGAAGGTATGGAAACTTTATGAGGGACAAAATTATGAATAAGCATTTCGTAACGTTGACGTCAACAACTCTGGCTCTGGCTCTCTTGCTGGTGATCGGACTATCTTCAACCGGCCGTCCGGTCAGCGCCAAAATCATCCCGCCCTTAACGATCACGGCCGCCTCGACCACGATCGCGGCCACCCAGACCCTGACGCTGCCCCAAAGAAATATCTATGCGTTGACCACCGACAACATGATCTATGTCCTGGCGCCGGGCACTGTCGGTTTCACGGCCGTCGGGCGCGTCCCCCGAACCAACGGCAATCTGATCGGGATCGATTTCCGGGTCTCCAACAAAGCTCTTTACGGGTTGACCGACAGGGGTAAGCTGCTGCTCATCGACCTCACGACGACGCCGCTGGGCGCCACCGTGGTCAGCACGTTGACGCCGCGGTTTGCCGGGGGCTTTCAATCGCTCTTCGACTTCAATCCGGTGGTCGACGCCATCCGGATCATGGGCAGTAACGACCAGAACTTTGCGATCACCAGCGCCAACGGCGGCACCCTCAACACCACCGTCGTCCAGACGGCCCTGGCCTATGCCGCCGGCGACGTCAATGCGGGCATCAATCCCAACCTCACCGGTGGCGCCTACAACAACAACGTGGCCGGCGCCGCGAACACCATCTTCTACGCCATCGATTACGATCTCAATACGTTCGTGACCATCGCCTCCAAGTCCGCGACCGGCAGTTCGAATACCGGCGGAGGTCAATTGCAGACGATCGGCCCGATCGTCGATCCCACGGGCAATCCGATCAATCTCAACCCGGTGGTCGACATCGATATCTTCACCGACGCCAACCGCGTCAACACGCTCGTCGGTCTCAATAACGAGACGATCTTCACCATCAGCCTCAGTCAGATCAATCCCAACCTGGCCCTCGGCACCACCCAGAAGGTCACGGCCCAGAGAATCCCACTGACGGCGACCCCGCGAGCCGATGCATTCATCGATCTAGCCATTCAACCTTGAGATCGAGCCAGCCATTTGCCAATCGGGTCCGGGATCAAGAGAATAATGACTTCAAAAAGCGAGCCTCTTGAAGTTTTTTATTCGAAACCGCGAAACACGCTAAATAGACCAAAACCATTTTTAGCGTGTTTCGCGTATTTCGTGTTGGTAAGCAAACAGGCAATCAATCAGGAACGGGGAACATGGCACCACCACCGGAGATCGACTTTAGCAAAATCGGCCTCACCGCTTTTACGGTCAGTTCGGCAAGACGATTGACCGATATTCCGTATGCCAAAGAGCTGGCCGATCTGTCGGAGGCCCAAAGGTTGGGCCGGCTCCCGCTGATCCTCGAGGCGCGGTACAAGGCGATCAACGAGGTGATCGCCCGACACCGGATCAAACAGTTCCTGGAGCTGGCCTCTGGTTTTCTGCCGCGCGGGCTGGCCCTGTCCGAAGACCCCGGCGTGACCTTCATCGAAAGCGACCTGCCGGCGATGATCAGCCATAAAAGGCACCTGATCGGAAGACTCGAGGTCGAGCGGCCCAATCTGCATTTTCTGGGGATCGACGCAACCGCTCGCCCCAATCAGTTCCTTCAGTGCGAGGCCCATTTCAAGGCCGGAGAGCCGGTCATGATCCTGTGCGAGGGGTTGATGATGTATCTGACGGTGGAGGAGAAGGAACTGGTCTGCGTCAATGTGCGAGAGGTGCTGCAGCGCTATGGCGGTCTCTGGGTCACGCCCGATTTCTCGTCGACCGCCGGTCTCAAACGCCTGCTGCAGAACGCCCCGGAGCTGGAGCGGCGAGTCCAGAGCCTGACCAATCTCACGGGCCGGTCTCTGGCGGACAATGCATTCGAGACGCTCGACCAGGCCCGGCAATTCGTGCGCGAACAGGGATTCCACCTGGTGGAGCGGAGCATGTTGAACGTCGCCGATCAGTTGAGTTGCCTGGAGGTGCTGGAGATCGAGATCGAGGCGGCTCGAAAGGTGCTCTCCACCCAATCGGTCTTCTCCCTGACGCTCTCCGCTCACGATCGGGGCGAGAATCGGTAGCGGCCCGCGTTAGAACTCCGGGCGGTTAGAGAGAGGGTCGGTGCTTCTCCATAACCTGCAACAGAGTCGGGCAGAGTTCCGTCGTCGTATTCCCCAGGCCGCGCAGCTCGATCGGCTTGCGATCTCCGTTGACCAGGAGCCGGGGGTGAGGGATCTGGTGGCCCCGGTGAATGTAGTGCGCGACTTGGATCGCCATAATCTGTGAGAGGCTCACCCGGCGAGTCGAGAGCGGAAATCCGACTTCGAGATCGTCGGCGGTGATGACTAGCCTGGTGACGGTGGTCAGGTACTCATAAAGGTCTCCGTCTCGAACTGCTCCATTTTGATCTCCTTATATTAATGAAGCCCGGAACGGACCGTCATGGCCGGCGGCTTCATCAACCTATCGTACGTTGAAGGCAGGCCAATGGTTGTGATGACAATGTATTTCGCGACTGAAAAATAAGTCGCTTGAATCTGTATTCGAAACCGCGAAAGCGGGAAAGACGGATGAGTTCGCGTGTTACGTGTCTTCCGCCGTTTGAATCCCAGAAGCACTGAATGAAGTTCGGCTGAATATTTATCATCGCCCTCCGATGTGCGACAATCGTCCGTCAAAAGAACCGATGCCCCTCCCGGCCTCAAGCATTGAATCCGGGCCCGTTCGTCCTGGAAGGTTCCGGCCGTTACCGGGAGTCGCTTGCCAACGTTAGTAACCCGATCGTCGATAGATTGGCCGAAGTAAACACTGACCTGCATGAAATGGACGGTAGAACAGATCATGGCGCTCGCGCCGGACGCCGCTTCGGCCAAGGCCGGCCAGGGGCTGGCCGCGGCGCGGAAATGGTCGCTGCTCGGCCGGGCCGAGCCTGCGGTCTGGGGCCACTGTCAGGGCAGCGGAAAAGACCCGTATCGAACTCAGATCGATCTGAATGAACCGGCCTTCCGCTGCACCTGTCCGAGCCGCAAGTTTCCCTGCAAGCACGGGCTGGGTCTCTTGCTCCTGCTCGCCAATCAGCCGCAGCTCTTCACTGCCGGTTCGCCGCCTCCGGAGGTGAGCGAATGGATCGAGTCACGCGCCGAGCGCACCGAACGCCGCGCCCACAAGCAGGCCGCAGCGGATGAACGGCCGGAGGCGGTGGCCGATCCGGCGGCGCAGGCCAAACGGGCCGCCGACCGCGAGGCGCGGGTCAAGGCCGGTCTGCAGGAGCTGAACACCTGGCTGCGGGACCTGGTGCGGGCCGGGCTGGCCACGGCTCAGACTCAACCCCGGCAGTTCTGGGAGCGGCCCGCCGCCCGGCTGGTCGATGCCCAGGCCCCCGGGTTGGCGCGGATGGTGCGCGAACTGGCCTCCATTCCCTCGTCCGGAGACGGTTGGCAAGAACGGCTGCTCGAACGAATCGGGAAGATCTATCTGCTGATCGAGGGATCTCAGCGAATCGGCGAACTGCCGGCCGAGACTCAAGCCGATCTCCGGTCGTTCATCGGCTGGACGCAGAGCCAGGATGAGTTGTTGAAGACCGACGGCGTGCACGACCGGTGGTCGGTGCTCGGCCAGAGAGTCGAGGAGGAAGATCGGCTGCGGGTGCAACGCACCTGGTTGTGGGGAGAGAGCAGTCGTCGAGCGGCGGTGTTGATCCATTTCGCGGCCGGCAATCAACCGCTCGACGCGAGCGTGACGGCCGGGACCGTCCTGGACGGCGAGTTGGTCTTCTTCCCCGGCGCCTATCCGCTCCGGGCCTTGATCAAAGACCGCGCGGACTCGCTCTCGCCGCTCGAAGGGATGCCCGGTTACGCGGACCTCGTCGAGGCGACCGCCGCCTACGCGGCGGCGCTGGCCCGCAATCCCTGGATCGAAATCTTTCCGATGGCGTTGAAAGCCGTGGTTCCGGTTCGCGGCGGCGAGCAATGGCTGATCCGTGACGCCGAAGGATCCCTGCTTCGCCTGTCGCCGCGATTTGCACACCACTGGTCGCTGCTCGCCCTGAGCGGCGGGCGCGAGATCGAGCTGTTCGGCGAGTGGGACGGCGACTATCTGCGGCCATTGAGTCTCATGGCCGAAGGGCGTTTCGTGCGGTTTAACTCATGAGAATATTGGCAGAGATCGTCAAAGCGGCGGTGATCGGGAGCGAGCGGCAGCAACCGACGCTCACCGGATCCGGAGGGGCCCTGGGAGGCCTGATCGCGCGATTGGATCAGGCCGACCGCGAAGCGGCGCTGCTCGGCGCGGCGGCGGCGGCGGCGTTGTACGAGCGGGCCGGGCGCTTACCCGCCCGGAGGGATCGTCGAATCTGGCCCGCACCCTGCGCCGAAGATGAGCGGGCGCGATGCAGTCCGCATTCCGCCGTTCATCTCTCGCTCCTGCTGCAGGGAAATTTTCAGCCCCTCTTGCCGGAGTGGCTCGAATGCCTGGCGGCGGCAGGCAAACGGGTCCCGGAAGAGTGGTTGGAACCGCTGCTCAAACTCGGCCGAACCAGGGGCGATCTGCACTCCGCGATCAGGGCCGTGATCGGCCGGCGCGGACTCTGGCTGGCCGCGCAGAACCCGGAGTGGGACTACCTGGTTGAATCGCCGGACGAGACGGCCTGGGAGACCGGCGAACAGGAACGGCGGCTGGCCCTCTTCAGCCGGATGCGGCAACAAGATCCGGCCCGCGCGCGGGAGTTGTTGAAGGCGACCTGGAGCACGGAACCGCCCAAGAACCGGGCGGACTTTCTGGAGCGGTTCGCCCGGGGGTTGAGCCTCGACGACGAACCTTTTCTCGAAGGCGCGCTCGACGACCGCCACAAAGAGGTGCGGCGCCTGGCGGCGAGAAGCCTGGCCCGCTTGCCGGACGCGCAGTTGCAGCAGCGAATGATCGCCCGCCTGGGCCCGCTCCTGACGCTCAAACCCGGCCGGCTCGGGCCCGATCGATTCGAGATCGGGTGGCCGGAAGCCTGCGATAAATCGATGATCCGCGACGGCATCGAGTCTCAACCTCCCTCATCGTCGCCCTCTTCGGCGACGGGCTCGGCGACGGAGGCGATGGGTCAGAGAGCCTGGTGGTTGTACCGGATGCTCTCGGTCGTCCCGCCTCGACACTGGTCTCGAAGTTTCGGGCGGGCGCCGGCCGAACTGATCAAGGCCGCGCTCAACAGCGAAGGGGCTGAAATTATGCTGAGCGGGTGGTGCGAGGCGGCGGCGCTCCACGCAGATCGAGAGTGGGCCGAGGCCCTGATCGATTGGTCATACGTCGATCCCAAACCGGATGAGCGCCGGGCCGCGTTTCGCCGGTCAGGGACCGCGATCATCCCCCGCCTGCTGGCCGCTCTCGACCCCTCGCGACTCGAAGAGATGGCCGAACGCATCTTGAGCATCAGCCAGTCGCCGCTCCACGATCTGCATCCGGCCCTGACGCTGTTGAGCGCCTGCCACCACGAATGGAGCGAACGATTGTCGCGGGTCGTGATTATGAATATCCGCCAGCGGATCCAGATCGGCGTGCGGCGCGAATCGAACGCCTGGACCGTTCGCCACTGGCTGAAGGAGGTCGGGATGCGCCTGCCGGCGGAACTCGCCGATAAAGTGGCTCAGGGATGGCCGCAACAATCCGGTTCCTGGCCCGATTGGGAGAAGGCGGTGGAAGAGATGCTCTCGATCGTCTCTTTTCGACGGGA
>DATEFT010001094.1:0-6961 GCA_035280505.1 Blastocatellia bacterium
ACCCGCAGCCGGCTCCGAGCCGAGATCGTCGCGCGCGGCTGCTCCAGATGCTCGGTGAAGAACTGATTCAAGGCCGCGGTCGGAATCCGCAGATTGCGCGCGCGGTCGGCCTTGGCGATCAGCGCCGGCAGTTTGACCACCCGCTGTCCGGTCAGCGCCGAGATGAAGATCAACGGAGCGTATTCCAGAAACTTCATGGCGTCGCGAATCTTCTCTTCGTACTGGTTGACCGTGTAGGTATCCTTCTCCACCTGGTCCCATTTGTTGACGACCACGATCACCGAGCGCCCGGCTTCGTGCGCGATCCCGGCGATGTTCGCGTCGAGCGCGGTCACGCCCTCCTCCGCATCGATCACGACCAGCACGACGTCGGCGCGTTCGATATGTTTGCGCGCCATGACGACCGAGAGCTTCTCGGTCATCTCGTTGGTCTTGCCTTTGCGGCGAATGCCCGCCGTGTCGACCAGGCGCAGGCGAATGGCGTTCCCCTCATCGTCCGTGGTCGCGAAGACGGTGTCGACGGCGTCGCGAGTCGTGCCGGGGATCGGCGACACGATCACGCGCTCCTGGCCCAGCAGTTTATTGATCAACGAAGATTTGCCGACGTTCGGGCGCCCGATGATCGCGACCTTGATCTCGGCCTCCTCCCGTTTCGGCGCCACGACGGCCGGCAGGCGCTCGATCACCGCATCGAGCAGTTCGCCCATCCCCGCCCCATGTTCGGCCGAGACCGGAAGGACATCGTCATAACCGAACTGGTAGAACTCCGCCGCCAGATTCGCCACCCGCGGCGTGTCCGACTTGTTGGCCACCACCAGGACCGGTTTGCCGACCGTTCGCAAAATCTGCGCCAGCTCCTGATCGGGCGGCGAGACGCCGTCACGAACGTCGACCACCAACAGCAGCAGGCTGGCCTCGGCGATCGCGGCCCGCGCCTGCTTGAAGATGTTCGCGGGAATCACGGCCTCGTCATCGGGCACGATGCCGCCGGTATCGACCACGCGAAAAGCCTGCTCCTGCCATTCGACCTCGCCATAGATCCGGTCGCGCGTGATGCCCGGCAGATCGCCGACGATCGAACGCCGCGAGCCGATCAGACGATTGAACAGCGTAGATTTGCCGACATTGGGCCGGCCGATAATGGCGACGATCGGAAGCGCCGCGGAACCCCGCGACTCTTCCATCGTCTCGCCCGAACTCTGTGAATCAACTTGCGTCATAACTATTTTTTACGCCCAAAGACAAAAGGACTGAAACCGGAAGCCCGGTTCGAAAGTCTTGTAGGATAGTAGATATGTAGGCAGGATGACAAATCGTCACCCCCAACCATGACAAGGAGACCTGACCATGAACAAATTGGCGACTATCCTGACCCTGGCTCTCGTGATCCCCGCGAGCGCTCTCGGCCAGGCGGCGGACCCGCAAGCCAAGGCCGCGCAAATTCTCAAACAGGCCCGCGCCGCCATCGGCGATGAATCGAAGTTGAAGGCGGTCCAGAGCCTGACCGCCGTCGGCAACCAGCGGATCACGTTCAACGGAAGGCAGTTGGAGAGCGAGGTCGAAGTCGACCTTCTGATGCCCGACAAGGTCCTCAGAACGACCACCTCCGAACGCGGCACCAACCTCCTCGCGCTCAACGGCGACCAATTATGGGTCGATTTCATTCCGGCCATGGGCGCGGCCGGCGGCGGTCCCGGCGGCGGCCCCAGATTCGCGGGCATGCGGCCGGGAGATGGTAACGCCAATTCGCCGATGGCTAAATACTTTCAACAACAACAACGCCGTGAGCTGCTGCAGCTCGTGCTCGGATGGCTGCTGGCGCCGCCCTCCGGGTCGGAGTGGCAGTTCAGCTACCTGGGCGATGCCCAGGGTCCGAACGGGAAGGTCGAGGTGCTGGACGGCAAGACGGCTGATGGAATCGTCACCCGGCTCTACATCGATCAACAGACCCATCACCTGGTGGGGCTCAGTTACAAAGCCAAACAACTGCGGCGAGCCTTTGGTGGACGGGGTCCCGGCGGACCGGGCGGTCCCGGTGGTCAAGCCGGTCAGGGCGGCCAGGGCGGTAACCGCGAAGGCGCGCCTCGCGCGAATCGCGAGGGCGGCGGACCGGGTCAGCCGCCGGCCTCTGATGAGGACCGAGAGCGACGCCGGCGGGAGATGATGGAGAATTTCGAGAAGGCGCCCGAGTCCGATTACCGCTGGGCCTTCGACGATTACAAGGGCGTCGGCGGCCTCAACCTGCCCCATCGGCTGACCAAGATCGAGGACGGGACCCCCAACGAAGAGTGGGAGATCACGAAATTCAAGATTAACCCGAAACTGAACCCCGAGAAGTTCGTCAAGAAGGAGCGCGCCCCGGAGAAGCCCCAGTAGGAGCTCCGGGATAACTCCGAAATAGGAATCAGGTTACCGGTCGCCACCGATTAGGGATTCCACGCAGTGGAGACGGGACGAAAAGTTTCTGATCTTATTGGTTTGTTTCGTTACTTTTGCCCGTCTCCGCCGCGAGTTTCGGCCCGTCAAATGCCTGCCGCCGCCATCCTGCCAGCCCGAAAACCCGAAACAGAAAAATAGCTCGCCCCGCAAATCCGGCCCCGCAGCCAAGGGCGTAGTTACCGATAACGGCCTGAAATACAGTAAGTCGTGTGCCGATTAAAGGTTGGGGGGGAGTCCATGTCTAAAAAAACTTCGGTGTTCACCGGTCACGCGGTGATCATCACGAAAAAGTCTGTTCGCGATCCGCGCGCCGATAGTCATATTCCGATCTCACGGTCGGACGCCGCCGATTTCGCCTTGACGGTCAAGCCCAGCTTTATCCGTGAGATTCTTCCGGGCCAATCGCAGACGATCACCAGGTCGGGCGACGAGGTGATTCAGGTCGAGACCAACCAGACGACCAGCGCCGTGGGGCAGATCGTCCTGGAGTCCGAAAACGCGCATATTCACATCAAGGCTGCCAGCGAGATCACGCTTGAGGTGGGTAACTCCAAACTGATTATGAAGTCGGATGGAACGATTCAGTTGATCGGAATCAAGATCTTCGTCGAAGCCGATCAGATTCTGTCTCAAGCGACCACCCAGCACACCATCATGGGCGGGCGGGTTGATATCAACCCCTAATTTCGATAAAGGAGTTCACAATGGGCGTCTATCAAATGAATGAAGCGATCTTTGAAGTGCCGCGCCAATGGGAAGACCGTTCGGTCAACGTCTTCTCCTACCACGGCACGGTCCCCGGAAACTTTGCCTTTGTGATCACCCGGGATCTGATGGAGGATGATCAATCCGAAGATACCTACATTGAAGCTCAGTTGGCTCAGTTGGCCAAAACTCTGCCGCAATTCCGGCTGCTCGCCCAGCGCGAGGTGACGGTCGATCATTCGTTCGGTCTGGAGACGGAGTTCACCTGGATCTCGAATGGTCTGCTCATGGTTCAACGCCAGACCTATCTGTTCCGGGGGACCAACGTCATCATCCTGACCGCGACGGCCTCCAACCGGTTCACCGACGAGAACGAATACGACCTGCGGATAATGATGAAGAGCTTCCGCTTCACCGACGAACGCTACTGATCGAGAACGGGAGAGTCGAGATGCCGGAAGCCGCGCGAATCAACGACCCAGTAGAGCACACCGCGGCCATGGCGGCCCTGCTGGCCGGCGCCGTCGGGGGCGCCGTGATCGGAGCGGCGATCGTCCTGACCGGAGGCGCCGCCGCTCCGGCCATCGCGGCCGTGGCGGTCGCGGCCTGCGCCGGAGCCTCGATGGGCGGCGGCCTCGGCGAGCTGCTCGGCTCGCTGGGCTCGTTCGAGACCGGACCGATCACCAATCCCTGCGCCAAGGGCGTCTACATCAACCTGCGCAAAGCGGCCCGCTCGGCCGGATCGGAGATCAACGAGGGGGACTTCGTCGAATGCGGAGGCCAGCCCTTCCTCCCCGGCTCGGCCCACCCCCACAGCATGATCGCCGAGGGCAGCGCCACCGTCTTCATCGAGGGCCTGCCCGCCGCCCGCCGGGGCGATCGTCTCAATTGCGGCTCGAAGATCGCCGAGGGCAGCGCCACCGTCTTCATCGGCGGCGGCCAGCAGGTCTATGCCGAGATCGAGAGCGAAGTGCCGTGGTTGGCCGAAGCGGCGCTGGTGGCCCTCGGGCTGGCCGGAGGCGTCGGAGCGATCGCGTTGGCGGGCCGCGGATTGCGAGTCATCTATGCCTGCCGGTTCGCGGGCGGTCTGGCCGGAGGCTGGGCGGGAGGGACCGCCGGACACTACCTCGGGGGCCGGTACTACGGCGAAGGTTCGAGAGGACAGAAGCTACTGGGATTCGGAGGCGGATTCCTGGGCGGCAGCCTCGGGGCCGGCATCGCGGGCAGCCGGCCCATCTATGAACCGATGCAACGATGGGCCGCGCGCAACAACTTCCCCGGACAACAGCACTGGTTCAACTGCGGTCCGCAATCGTGCCAGCAGATCATCAGGTCGGCCACGGGCCGGAACATCTCCGAGGTCGAGATGGAACAAATCGGGGTGCAGAGTAGAGCCTATACGCCGCAAGAAGGTACTATCCATAAAGGGATGGCGGAGATCTTAAAGACGGGCGGAGTCCCGGCTCACAGCGAACCCGGCTCTCCCCAGAACATTCAAAGGGCGCTCGAGCAGCGCAAAGGGGTTGTCACGGGGCACGATGCCGGAGTATTTTGGGGAGACGAGAGGTACAAGGGGCGCGGCCATGCGGTCCAGACTACTGGGGTCGTAAAGGATGGTGACGGCAACGTTACTCATTACATCGTCAACGATACCGGCAGCGGTAAAGCCGGTAGAATGGTCCCGGCGGATCAGTACGAGGGATCTCTCAAAAG
This sequence comes from Blastocatellia bacterium, assembly GCA_035280505.1. Lineage (GTDB taxonomy): Bacteria > Acidobacteriota > Blastocatellia > RBC074 > RBC074 > JAKEHZ01. Next base: position 4,858 of record DATEFT010001094.1, read on the forward strand.
AGATTCGATCGCGGTCACGGACAATCCGATCTGGTAACCTGACAGTTTTGAGTTATGAAGACAAAATACCGAACCGAGCAGATCGTCGAGTCAATCAAAGCGCACCCGTTTACCGAGGATCACATCACCCTGGAGTCCGGCCTCTCCTGGCCGGTGCCGGTAACTAAAGACGACAAGCTGATCCTCTCCTTCTTCTACTATCCCTCCGGCGGTCCGCGCGGGAACCGCGTGATCGGATGGCCCTACTATCGCGCGCTCGCCGATCCGGACTCGCTCGAGAATATCCAGTTCACCCACATCGAACGGAAGGAGTTCGGCCTGGAGATCCCGGAGGGTCAGCCGGTCGGCCGCGAGGACGGATACTATCATTACCTGGACGATCTGACGCGGGATCAGTACAACACGCTGGTCGATCAGTTCTACAATCTGATCGATGAGCTGCTGCCGATCTATCTGAAGCCGGTCCCGACTCTCAGCCGCGATGAGAAGCAGGTGGTGGCCGAGTACTATTCGCTCTTCCACAAGCTGACGTTGGATCCGTTGTGGCCGGTCTACCGGGCGGTCAACCCGGAGTTCTTCGACTGGGTCGAGGCCGTCTCCGAAGCTCAATAGCTGCACGCTTCAGGAAAATATGACGATCTACACCGCGAAACACGCGGAAGACACGAAAGCTGATCAATTTCGCGTCTTCCGCGTGTTTCGCGGTTTAAGTTAAAGCGAGGTCTTATGACCCGGATCCGGCGGGCGCCGAATCGGCGGGCTTCTCGGAGACGCGTTGCGTGGCCTCGTGGAAGAAGAGCGCTTTGCCCTCGCGATAAGATTGGACGGCCATCCCGATGGTGGTCATGGCCTTGTAAGCCGTCAGGGCATCGAGCACCGGCTTCTCGCGAGTCTTGACGCAGCGCAGGAAATTCTCCATGTGATTCTCGCGCTTCTCGGTCGCGATCACCAGTTCCTCTTTACCGTGCTTCTCGACGAAGGCCTTCTTGGCGATCCGTTCGGGAGTCACGGTGATCTGGTCGACCTTGCCCTCGAACCTTCCGTCCGGGACCATCATGATCGTTCCTTCGTGGCCGCGGATCAGGCCCGGAATGTGGGTCCCGTTCGCCATCGAGGAGCTGAGCACCAGCGAATGGCCTTTCGGGAACTCGGCGAAGAGGTGGAACGTGTCCGGCACTTCGCGGCCGTCCTTGAAGACATAGAGCCCGCCGGAGGCCACCACCCGATACGGAAATTGCGCCTCGCCCCAGCAGATGTTGAGCGGCGCGACCACGTGATAGAAGAGATCGGTCGCGATGCCGCCCGAGTAGTCCCAATATTTGCGGAAGCGGAAGAATCGATCCGCGTCGTAAGCCCGTTTGGGAGCCGTCCCGAGCCACATCTTCCAATCGATGAAATCGTCGCCCTTGCCGTCCGGACCGGCCTCCTTGTCGATGGGCCAGTTCCATTCGCCTTCGGTCGAGTTCCGATGATACGAACCCTGGCTCATCAAGAGCTGGCCGATCATGCCGTCCTGGATCGCCTGGCGCGCCTTCCACCATTGATCGCTCGAAGTGGTCTGGGAACCGACCTGCAGGATCCGGGAGGTCGCCTTCTGCGTCTCGTAGACTCGCTTGGCCTCTTCGACCGTGCGGGTCATCGGCTTTTCGAGATAGACGTCTTTACCGGCCTTCATGGCGTCGATCGCGATCTGTGAGTGCCAATGGTCCGGCGTGGCGATGATCACGGCGTCGAGATCTTTCCGCGCCAGCAATTCATGATAGTCCAGGGTAGCCAGTTCGGCACCGCTGATCTCCTTGGCCTTGGTCAGGCGTTTGCGGTAGACATCGCAGACCGCCACCACCTGCGCGGGCCGGGTCGTCTTCCCGACCTCCATCGCCCACATCATGTCCTGAGTTCCGCGCCCTCCGACTCCGATCACCCCGATGTTGATTCGATCATTTGCGCCGAGGATGCGACCATTAACATTGCCTTGAAAGATCGCGGTGGCGCCAGCAGCGACGACACCGGTCTTGACGAAATCCCTGCGTGCGATCTTATCACTCATAGATTCTCCTTGAATAAATAAGTAGCCAGATGGTTCTGGCGCTTATTATTGCGCCAC
>DATEFT010001095.1:0-8641 GCA_035280505.1 Blastocatellia bacterium
TCCGTGTTGATGGTCACCTCTCCGGTCACCGCCTGGACCCGCAGCGTGATATCGATCGTGGCCACCTGGCCCACGCTCAACGCGATTCCGGCCTGCGTGTACTTGCCGAACCCCGTGGACTCGGCCGTCAATTGGTAGTGCCCCGGCGGCAGGTTCGGAACCAGGTAGAACCCCGCCTCATTGGAGACCACCGCATAGCTGCGGTTGGTGCTCTCCTCTCGCAGGGTGATGGTGGCCTTGGCCACGATGGCCCCGTTCTCATCGCGCACGGCGCCGTTGAGCTGGGCCAGAGCCGTCACCTGCGCCAACGCCGGTGACACACACGCCAGCACCATGATCGCAGAGAAGACGGCCAGGCCTAAGCGTCCTTTCATAACTCGCTCCTTTCTCAAATCCGGTATGGAAGATTTCAACTATCGAGTCGGAAACATGTCATCCCAGCCTGACCAACCGGGGCCTTTATCTGTTTGTTTTGTGAGACTTGCATCTTCGGAAAGTGGGCTGAGTATGCCTGCTCCCCAGGCGGGTGTCAAGCGAATTGCGCATTTCTGATATAACAGAATTGACGCCTGAGACCGCCGCGGCCGGCCGCCGGACGGGGCGCCACTCAGTCTTCCGGCTGACCCGGTATTTTGGCAAGTAGAGTTCTTGAAGTTTCGATGCCTAACCGCGAAAGACGCGAAAGACACGAAAGTTGGATCATTTCGCGCCTTTCGCGTCTTTCGCGGTTTGAATCTCAAAATCCCAGGAACTTCATTTCCGGGGTCCGTCGCAGCCGGTCGCCGGTCCAGGCTCCTGAATCCCGAGCCTTCGAACGGCCGCCGCTTTTGACATATCAAAGTGGTTCGGCGGTCGGCGAAAGGGGTTCGGGCCGCGGGCCGGGGGCAAGAAATTCTCAAGCCCGGTCGCCTATCTTGATCGGCGAAAACCTCTGTCTTATCCGGCCCGCCGTGAGCACTGAAAGGTCCTGGCAAACCGTGCGGTTCTTCACCCTTTTATCCAGAAGGATCGATATGTACAACTCGCTAAAATTTGTCGCCTGGACTGCCGTATTGGTCATTACCATCGGCGTGGGAAAGCACACGGTCAACGGGTTGAGGGCGTCGTCGGCGCTGCCGCCGCCCCAGCCCCAGGTCTCCCAGTCGCTGATCCGCCAGACGCCGAGTTTTCCGCCGTTCTTTACGGAGGAGCAGGTGGAGCAGCCGTCGTCACCGACGGAGAAGCCTTCCGACGAGACGGTCAAGACGGCGATCCTCGCGGTTCGTCTCCCGTCACCGGTGCCGGAAGACGGCTACGAAGTGAACGGCGTCAGCAACGGCGCGGTGGAGATCCTGCGGCAGAGCGATTTCGACGAGGCCCGCCAGGAGTTGCGAGTGGCGGCGCTGATCACGGCGGACGTCAAGGAGAGGGCCCGGCAGGCCCCCTCGCCCTTCGACAAATTCCAGGTGATCCGCTGCAAATACACCCTGGTCGAATACTATTGGGTTCGGCGAGACCGGTCCGGCTACTGGACCGCGCATGCGCCCGAATTAACGCGGAATAAGCCCCAGATGCAATGCCGGTACTGAGGCTCAACCGGCGCTGGAGACCCGATGAGTCGGCACGGGCCGGCCCGGACGAAAGCTCTGGGTTTGAAGAAACTGGATCTGCCCCCCCCTGGCCGCCGCCGCCTGAAGTGCCGCCTCGTTGACGAGGCGTTCCAGGAGGCTCGGATCGGTGGCGACCCGGGCGTTGACGATCAGGTCCGCCTCTCGAACCCGGCTGTGCGACGGAAGCGAGAGCTCCGGCCGGCTGTCGCTGCTGACCAGGTTGGCGACTCCGAAGAACCCCTCCCACAAACCGATCACCTTCAGATGGGCCGTCTCAGCCCCATGCGCCGCGAGTTGCCCGCGCAGTGACTGAACCAGTTCGAGCAGCAGCTCGTCGAGATCGAACTCCTGCGGGGCGGCGAGCTTCAAGCTGCTGTTGAGCCATCCCAGTTCGGCCTCCCCGGCTGCGTAGATCTCGTAATCGAGATCGAGAATGCGCCGGCCGAAATTGCCCTCCTGCTCGAGCAGTTGCTCCAGCGCCTCCACTCCCTGGCCGGTCCGGGCCGAGATCCGCAGGATCGGAACCTCGCCATTGACCTGTTTGACCAGGGTCGTCAACTCTTCGGCCTCCTCGGACGCCAGTTCATCGATGCGATTGAGCAGGATGGCATCGGCCTCTTCGAGCTGTTTGCGGAAGATATAAGCGGCCTTCGGCGAAAATCCGGAGCCCTCCTCCTCACGCAGAATGCGCCGGCCGTGGCTGGGTTTCAGGATCACCGAATAGGGCCCGACCTCGAACCGGTCGGGATAGAGCTGCTTGAGCGGCTGGACGACGGTCGCGACCAGGTCGGTGCAACTCCCCACCGGCTCGGCCAGGATCACGTCCGGCGTCTGGTCCTGGCCCAGACGCCCCATGGTCGAGATCAGATCGTCGAACCGGCAACAGAAACAGGCGCCCGGCACCTCCTGGACATCGAACCCCTGACGCCGCAGGTTGTGCGTATCGACCAGGTCCGTCGCCTGATCGTTGGTGACCAGACCGACCCGCAGCCCCCGCCGCCGATAATTGTCGGCCAATCGACTCAGAGTCGTGGTCTTGCCCGCCCCCAGAAAACCACCTATCATCAAAAAACGTATTTTGTTCATAAGGTCGATCCAATCCAAATTACAACGCGGATTTCAGTTCTTAGAGTTTTGGGAATGATGGAACAAGCAGCGACGATTGACAAGCCCGCCCTGCTCGGAGGAGAGCCGTTGCGACCCTCCGGGCCGCCCGCCTGGCCCTCTGCCTGGGAGGAGGTCGCGGCCGCGCTCGAACGGAGCCTGAGGGCAGGGGACTGGGGACGGTATGACGGCCCCCAGTCCCGATTATTGGCGGAACGGCTCGCGGAATATCACCGGGTCCAATTCGTGGAGCTCTGTTGCAGCGGAACCTTCGCGATCGAACTGGCGTTGCGGGCCCTCCAAATCGGGCCGGGCGATGAGGTGATCATGGCCGGCTACGATTTCATCGGAAATTTCAACGATATCGTCGCCGTGGGGGCGCGGCCGGTGCTGGTCGATCCGGACCCGCAGAACTGGAACCTCGACCCGGAGTCGATCGCCGAGGCCGTCGGCCCGCAGACCCGCGCCGTCATCGTCTCGCATCTCCACGGCGGAGTGGTCTCGATGGAGCGGCTCACCGCTCTGGCCCGCCAACATGGCCTCCCGGTGATCGAGGACGCCTGCCAGATGCCGGGTGCGATGATCGAAGGCCGCCGGGCCGGAACCTGGGGCGAGATCGGGGTCCTCAGTTTCGGCGGCAGCAAACTGCTGAGCGCGGGCCGGGGCGGGGCGCTCCTGACGTCATCGCCGGAGATCAAACAGCGGATCCAGGTCTATTGCCAGCGCGGCAACCATGCCTACCCGCTCTCGGAGCTGCAGGCGACGGTGCTGCTGCCGCAACTGGAGAGGCTGGACCACCGCAACCGGCAGCGGGCGGCGAGCGTCGTGCGGCTGGCGGAACGGCTGGGGGCGGATCCCGGTCTCAAACTGCTGCACAACCGGGCGGCGCCGGCGCTCCCCGGCTACTACAAGCTGGGCTTTCAGTACGACGCGGATGGATTCGGCGGGCTCTCGCGCGAACGATTCGTGCAGGCGGCCGCGGCCGAAGGCGTCGAGTTCAAAGCCGGTTTTCGCGCCCTCCACCGCTGCCGCTCCGCCCGGCGCTTCCGCCAGGCGGGAGCGCTGGCCGCCGCCGAGCAGGCGGACGCCCGAATGCTGGTGCTTCATCACCCGGTCCTGCTCGAAGGAGACGAGGCGCTCGACCAGGTGACCCGCTGCATTCAGAAGTTGCGATTCTGGGCTGAAGAGTTGAAGAGATTTGAGATTTGAGACGCCAAATCATCGAGCTTTCGCGTCTTTCGCGTCTTTCGCGGTTTGAATCTCAAATCTCGAATCTCAAATCTTCCCGCTCCTGACTGAGTTTTAAGATGATGATTGATCGGTTATCCCTACTCGACCATCAGCTCGGAAGTCTGCGAAGGCTGATCGATGAGCTGTTAACCCACAACCCTTTCTACCGGCGCAAGCTGCTGGAGTCCGGAATCGCCGATTCGTCGGAGATCAGATCTCTGGCCGATCTCTCCCGGCTCCCGTTCACCACTCGCCGGGAGTTGACCGAGGATCAGGCCTCGGCGCCTCCATTCGGCACCAATCTCAGCTCGCCCATCGATCACTATGTGCACTGGCACCGAACCTCCGGCACTCAGGGCCGGCCGCTCCACTGGTTGGATACCCGGGAGAGTTGGGCCTGGGTCAACACCTGCTGGAGGGCCGTCCTGGAAGCGGCGGAGGTGACGGCCCGGGATCGAATCTTCTTCCCTTTCTCGTTCGGCCCGTTCCTGGGCTTCTGGAGCGGCTGGTACGCGGCCGAGCAGATCGGCGCCCTCTGCTTCTCCGGCGCCAATCAATCCTCCCCGCAACGGCTCAAGAGTATGGTCGAGTTCGGAGTGACGGTGGTCTGCGCCACGCCGACCTACGCGCTGCATCTGGCCGAGATCGCCGAGCTGGAGGGGATCGATCTCCGCGGCTCCGCGGTCAACCGGCTGATCGTCGCCGGAGAGCCGGGGGGCAGCATCCCTCAGACTCGGGAGTCGATCGAGCGGCGCTGGGGCGCGCGCGTCTTCGATCATGCCGGAGCCACCGAGGTCGGCCCCCATTCCTTCGCCTGCGCCGAGGGCCGGGCCCTCCATCTCAACGAAGAGCAGTTCATCGCCGAAGTCGCGCCCGGCACCGGCGAGTTGATCCTGACCAACCTCGGCCGCCTGGCCTCCCCGGTCATCCGCTACCGCACCGGCGATCTGGCCGTCGTCGACGATCGCCCCTGTCCCTGCGGGCGCCCCTTCATCCGCCTGGTCGATGGCATCGCCGGCCGACTCGACGACATGATCACCATCCGCGGCGTCAACATCTTTCCCAGCGCCATCGAGGGCGCGCTGCGCCGCTTCGAAGAGGTCCTCGAGTTTCGGCTGGAGGTCTTCCGCGTCCAATCGCTCGACGAGCTGGTGGTCTCGGTGGAGGTCACGTCGGACGAGATCGCCGCGAAGATCCAGCTCGAGCTGGCCAATACTTTCGGGCTCCGAATTCCGGTCCGGGCCGTCCCGCCCCAGTCGCTGCCGCGCTTCGAGTTGAAGGCTCGGCGATTCATCGATCATCGCGGCTGAAGATGGTACAATGCGGGGACCAGACCTTCTTCAAACAGCCGGCTGTTTCAGCCAAGGAGGAGAGCATGAAGATCAGGATTTATCAGCCTTTGATCTCAGTCGCGGTTCTGGCCCTGACGACTCTCGGTTCCGCCCAGACCCCGCAGGTGGTTCGCTGGCAAGAGTCCGAAGCCCATTCCACGCAGTCCACACACCAAAACCTCACGACCAAGCAGGTCCTGGTCGACGGAGCCACCCGGATCACGGTCGCGGCCTCGATCAGGAATCGGCGCGAGAGTTTTGTGGTCGAGCTGAAGGTTCACAACCACGGCAGTCGGGAATTACAGGTCCGGCCCGAAGAGGTTCAGCTTCAAATGGTCCGGCCGAAGGCCCTGCCGCTCGTCCAGCTCCCCGCCAAGACCGTGGCCCGGAGGGCGATCGATTCGGCCTATAAGCTGGCCGCGCGCATCGATTCGAGGGCCCTGCCGCCCACCAAGAGCCTGACCGAATTCGCGACCACGACCAGCTCGTACATGACCGGGCAGGGCACGAATGGCCCGATCTACGTTCAGGTCCCCGAGACCTACACCAGGATCAGGTCGGAGGTGGATTACGACGTCCAGAGATTGGCCGAAGGCGAAGCCCGGCGGATCCGCGCCGCGGCCGACGCCGATCAGCGGCAGATCCTGAACACCGATCTCCAGACGACCCTCCTGGAACATAACTCAGCGGTCGCGGGCCGGGTCTATTTCGATCGCCAATCGGGCGTTCAAGAGCTGCTCTTGCGCGTGCCGCTCGGTAATCTGACGGTCGAGATCCCTTTCAAACCGGTCAGGAAGTGCGGCTTCCTGAAGCGCAAGATCGCCGGCTTCGAATAGGCCGGCCCTCAACCACGAAACACGCGAAAGACGCGGAAGCTCCATCATTCCGTGTCTTTCGCGTGTTTCGCAGTCCGTCGGCCGATCCCGGCCACTATCGCTCGGTCTCGGCTCCCCGATCGTCATAGGTGAGATACTTGGCCGAGAGGGTCTCGGGGAGGTCGGCCTTCGTCGGCGAACCCGGCAACTGCTCGTAGAGCGGCGGCGGAATCTCGGCGAACTCGGACATCGGCCCGTAGACCTCATCGACGCCCTCCCGGAAGACGTCGCCGATCAGGAGATGGATGATGTTGGCGCGGTAGTCGGGATACTTGTTCAGAAACTTCGAGAAGCTGAACCCGTCGTTATAAAAGGCGTAGACGAGTTTCCGCATCGACTCGATCCCGGTATCCAGTTGTGGCTGCGACTGCCCCAGCCGGGCGGCGGAGAAGTCCTGGTGATTGAAGGCGTCGTGGATGGCGTCGGCGGCCAGCACGGCCATCTTGAGCGCCAGCAGCACGCCCGAGGAGTAGATCGGATCCAGAAACCCGTAGGCGTCGCCGATCAGAATGAACCCATTCCCGGCGCAATGTCTGGAGCGATAGGAGTAGTCCAGAATCGAATAGACCTTATCGACGCGCGTGGACCCCTCGACGCGGCGGCGGCAGGGTTCGCACTTCTCGATCTCTTCTCGAAGGATCTTCGCCAGGTCCTGGCCGCGGCCTTTGACCAGGTATTCGGGATTGGCGACGATGCCGACGCTGGTCACGTCGTCCTCCAGCGGAATATACCAGAACCAGCCGCCGCTGCCGGTCTCGGTGCGCAACACGAGCGTCGCGCCGCCGTTGAGGTCCGGCTCGCGCTGCGCCCCCTTGAAGTAGGAGTAGAGCACGGCCTTCTTGAGCTTCGGATCGCGAACGCGCCAGCCGAACTTGTTCGAGAGCATCGCGCTCTGCCCCGTGGCATCGACGACCACCGGCGCGTGAAACTTGCGGAGCGAGCCGTCGCGAAAGAGCGCCTCGACCCCGCAGGCCCGATCGCCGTCGAAGAGCACCTGTTTGACCTGCGTGGTCTGGTAGACGGTCGCGCCCACCGCCTGCGCGTGTTCGAGCAGCAACTGATCGAAGAGGCCCCGCGTCACCTGCCAGGTGACGGCGCTCTCGTGATGATTGGCCTCGAAGAAATAGAAGGGCCGCGACTCCTTGCCCGCCTGGTTCGCGAACTGCACGCTGTACTTGCGGACGAAGGGGCTCTGCCGCAGCTTCTCCAGAATCCCCATCCGCTCGAACGGCCAGTAGGTGTCGGGCATCAGCGATTCGCCGATGTGGTGACGGGGAAACTGCTCCTTCTCGAAGACCACCACCCGCCGTCCCTCGCGGGCGAGAATGCTGGCGATACCGCTGCCCGCAGGCCCGCCGCCCATGACAATCACATCATAATCGGTCGTTTTGATCTCCATATTTAAGCCATCTCGGTAATTAATTGAGTGAATGATTGATCGGATTTATGCGTATCGAACGGTCTTCAATTCGGGTTCGAAGAACTCCGAGAGAAAATGATCGACCTGCAGCCGGCCCTGACGGGTCAGCGTAATCGTCTCCGGGTGACGATCGAGCATCCCGTCCTGCCGCAGCCGTTCATAGACCGGCTGAAATTCGTCCCAGATCTCGACGCCGAACTTGCCGCGAAAATACGACAGCTCGAGCGTCCCGGTCTTGAGTTGTAGAATCATCTCGCGGATCAGCCGCTGCTTCGCCGTCAGAGGCAGCGCGCGCCAGAGCGGCAGCCGGCCCTCCTCCAACAACCGCAGGTATTCCTCGAAATTATGGGCGTTCTGGAAATGGACGCCGTCGAAATGGGAGAACGACGCGACCCCCAGCCCGATCATATCGCCGCCATGCCAGAGCGCATCGGTATAGATGAACCGGCACGGCTTCCTGGTCGTCGCCAGCGTATAGGCGCTGGCGGCCCGGTAACCGCGCTCCTGAAATCGGTCGAAGGCGTAATCGACCCAGCGGCGTTTCAGGGGCCAGTCGGCGATCGGCGAATCGAGCCCCTGCTGAATCATCTCCTGCGAGATGACCGTGTTGTAGGGCAGTTCCATCTGATAGATCGTGATCGAATCGGGCTCCAACTCGAGGGCGCGCCGGACCGCCTCGCGCCAGCTCTCTTCCGACTCGCCCATCATCCCCGCGATCAGATCGATATTGATCTGCGGAAAATCGACCTCGCGGGCCCACTCGTAGGCCCGATAGATCTCGGCCGAGAGATGAGCGCGACCGTTGGCCGCCAGCAGGTCGTCGTTGAAATGCTCGATCCCGAGGCTCAACCGCGTGACCCCCATGGACTTGAGCGTCTCGAGCTTGGATTTGCGCAGCGTCCCGGGCTCGCATTCGAAGGTCACCTCTTCGGCATCCGCCCAGTTGACCTCCCGGTTGAGCCCCTCCACCAGATAGCTGAGTTGCCGCTCGCTGAGGTAGGAAGGCGTGCCGCCGCCGAAGTAGGCGAACCGCAACTCCCGCCCGCCCACCGCGCGCATCCGGCTGTACAACTCGTTCTCCTTGATCAGCGC
>DATEFT010001096.1:0-4165 GCA_035280505.1 Blastocatellia bacterium
CGAGACCATGGGCTATTACGCCGAGGCTCCCGAGACCATGGGCTATTACGCCGAAGCCCCCGAGACCATGGGCTATTACGCCGAGGCCCCCGAGACCATGGGCTACTACGCCGAAGCTCCCGAGACCATGGGCTATTACGCCGAGGCTCCGGAGATGGGTTACTTCGCGGAAGCCCCGGTCGAAGGCTATGTGCGCGAGCGGGATCTCAACCCGCGTGTCGTCCCGTTGGAAAACATCAACGGCGTCGAAGGTTATCAGCGACCGATGACGGTCAACCCGACAGCCGAGAACGTTCGTCCCGCGGAACATGAACCCAAATCCCGGAGCGGTTGGTTTCAAGCGCCCTGGTAATCAACGAGGAGAAAGTTATGGCTGTCGTTAAAGGAGTCAAGGAAAAAGTACATCTGCCGCTATACGACGCGGTCACCGTCAAACCGGGGAGACGGTTAGGCGAAGTGCTCTCGTCGAACGTCCTGCGATTCTTTCAGGACGTGACGGGAAAGACGAAGCTGCAGACCAATATGCAGGCGTCGTCGTTGTTGCCGCACTGGAACACCTACGAAGCGCACTCGCTGCGGGTCGTGATCTCGGACCTGTCGCCGGTGGTCGCCGATAGCCCCACGGTGACGAGGGAGTTCGACCTCTTCCGGCCGTACGCCTCCGCCGCCGACAAGGAGACGGAATCGGATCGCAAGGACGCCGAGATGAATATGAATCTGAAGGGGACCGTGACCTTCAGCCTGCGCAATCTCGTGGATCTGAAGCGGCGCATCGAAGGGCCGACCCTCTACCCCATCCGGTTCAGCAAGGATCTGCAGCCGTCGGAGTTCGATCTCAAACTGGCGATTCCGATGGGCCAGCAGTCGCGGGAGAAGCTGGAGGGCCGGGAATCGTTCGTGATCGACCACACCGTGCTCAAAGATGTCGAAGCGAGGCTGGTGCAGGCCGGCGCCATCATTCCGCCCACCGAACAGATCTTTCCGAATGACGGTTTCGGGGCGCTGATCGGCAAGCTGATCTATAACACGGTGACCACGTTCTTCGTGGGCGAGAAGATCATGATTCAGGTGCCGACCTGGTTCTTCCCCGCCGGCGCCGGACCGTACTCGGAGAACGGTCGAGTGACGACTCACGGGTTCCCGACCCCGCAAGCGACCTTCCGTTTCGCCGAGCCGGTGACGATCGACGCCCAGCAGAACTTCCGCGTCGAGCTCGAGATCCCCGAGAGCGACGTGTTGAGCGACCTCCAACGGATCTACGGGCCGTTCTTCATCTGGGTCACGCTCGACGGATACATGACTCGCGACGTGCAATAGCGGCCGCTCGCGGACCTGGGGGCGGACTCGGCTCCGCCCGGCTGCTCCCCAGGCGATCTTCTGAGGAAAAAAGTATGAACCGCATGGCTCGGACCATTCCGCCCAGAAACGCTCAGACCTTCGGCCGCGAACAGCCGCGCGACGCGCCGCCGGCGGTGCGAGTGATCCCGTTCGAGTACGTCACGGACTTTCCGCTCCGGGGAGAGCCCGGCAACCTCGTCCAGGATGTCATCAATATCAGCGTCGAGGGCGCTTTCGTCGCCGTCTCCATCGGTTACGGGCTGGCGGATGATCTCGTGGAACCGTTGAAACTGATCAACCCTCCCGCCCGGATGGACCAGGTGACGCTGGGCCATCTGTCGCCCGATGCCCTGCTCGACGGTTTCAGGCTCGACCCGAACCTGCGCAACCTGATCGCCCCCAATGGAAGTTTGAGAGGCGAGCTGCCGGTCAGCCCGGAGTTCTTCCAGCGCCTGACTCCCGTGGACAACTTCAATTTCCTGTTGAGCCTGGTCGACACCGGCACCGGCCGGGAGTTGCAGAACAAGCCGGTCGACAGCCTGGCGACGCTGGGCCGCGCCGACGGGCGCCGTCCGTTCAAGATGTTGCCGCAGCCGATGGTCTTCCTGCCCCGCTCGACGATCCGGGTGCAGATCGAGGAGCGAACCGCGGGCGTCACGGGCCGGCTCTTCATCACGTTGCAAGGTTATAAGGTGCTCGGTCTGGCCGGAGCCTCGGAAGAGGAGCTACGGCGGCTGTCGGGGTTCGACCCGGTGCAGAAGATCCCGGTCTACGACCACGAGACCGGCAATTACCGGCCGCTCGGCGAGGCGGTCGCGCTCGACGTGCCATCGACGCGCGTCGTGCCGTTCGATCACGTCTCGACGCTCGACCTGACGGGACAGCCGGGCAACATCGTCGAGGACGAGGTTCCGATCAACATCGACGGCGGCTACGTCGCCACCTCGATCAGCTACAGCCTGGACGCGGGCGACACCGGGATCCAGATCAACGCCACGACCAATCCGGTCGATTTGAATCAGGTCAAACTGACCGACATCAGGCCCGTGCAGACCCTCTTCGACGGAATTCGCGTTCATCCGGCGCGAGTCCGCTTCGCCTTCACCGCCGGCGGCCGGTTGAGCCGGGTCGATCCCGAGCTGCTCCAGCGGCTGTTCCAGAGCGCGAACCGGCCGGAAGAGGTGCGATTTCTCTACACCATCAACGATACGGGTTCGGGCCGCGACCTGCAGAACCAGCGGGTCTTCAACGTGGCCAGCCTCGGGATCGCCGACGGTCAGCGCCCCTTCAAGTTCTTCCATAAACCGATGAATTTTCTGCCGCGCTCGAGCATTCGCGTGCAGGTGGAAGAGATCTTCGGGCGCGGCCGCCTCTTCCTGGTCTTTCAGGGGTACAAGATTCTTCGATGAGAGAGTGACATTATGAGCCAATTCGGTTATCCCAATCCCAGAGCAATCCCCCAGCGCGGCCCCGTCCAGACGAATCCGCCGTCCGCCGTGAAGACGATCCCCTTCGATTACGTCTTTCAGTTTTCGCTGCTGGGTCGACGCGGCAACAAGGTGCAGGACGTGGTCGAGATCAGCACCGAAGGCGTCTTCGTCGCGCTCTCGGTCGGCTACAGCCTGTCGCTGAACGAAAAGGACGTCGCGCGAACCTTCCAGCCGGTGCTCGATCAGAACACGCTCCTGCGGGCCCCGTTGTTCATCCCCCTCTTCACAAACAACGACCTGAGCCGGTTGTTCATCATCGGATCGCCGGACGCCGAGATCGTGGTGGTGCTGCTCAACCCTTCCGGGACCATCGTCGTCGAGGCGGCGGCCGTGCCGGCCCCCGCCCCCCAGATCCTGGCCGGCGGCACGCTCGGATCGGATGGGACGTTGCTGTTGAATCTGGAACCGCTCGTCAGCGGGAGCCAGATTCTGGTCCGGGACCGGACCAACAACCTGGTCAGCCAAACGATGGAGACCGGCACCTCGAGTAACAATGCCACGCGGGTGACGCCCGTCATCGGCCAGGATCCGACCACCGGGCTGTTGCCGGCGATCGGCGAGACCCGGGTCAATCTCTACGGCTCCAATCACGAGGTGACCCTGACCGTTCTGAGAGGCAATAGCAATACGCCTCTGCAACAGGCCACGGTCACGCTCAACCGGCTGGATCCGAGCCCGGCCTTCGCGGGCGGCGCCGACGTCTTCAGCGCGCGGGTAGATCTGACCAGTCCACTCTCGCCGGACGATCTGTTGCTCGTCAGCCCCTCGGACCCGACCTTGCTGGGCGCCGCCTTCAACGTCTTCAACGTCCCGCGGGTGCGGCTCGCGAACATTCCGCTGGGAGCCCTGGCCGCCGGGCTGGAGCGGAACGGCGTGGATTTGACGCAAGGGTTCAGGCTCAGCGCCGACACCAACCGCCTGGTGGCGGCCAATCCGGCGGTCGATGAGGTGGCCGCCTCAACGCTGGCGAGAATCTTCGAGACCGGCGCCGTGGCGGCGGCAGAGGTCAGCTTTCTCTACAGCCTCGACTCCTTCGGCGCGGGGCGCGACTACCAGAGCAAACCGATTCACAACATTGCCGGACTCGGCATCGCCGACGGCGATCGCCCGTTCCGCCCCTTCGCCAAGCCGGTCCTGTTCGAGCCCAAATCTTCGATCCGCATTCAGGTCGAAGAGCTCTCCGGACCGGCCGGCACCCTCTCCATCGTGTTGCAGGGTTACAAGCTGCTCGGCGCGGGCCGCCTTTCGGGATAGACAACTATGAAGAAGAACCTGAATTACAACTCCGGAGTGACCTGCGGAATTCCGCTCGACGCCGAGTACTTTGACGTCAGCGG
>DATEFT010001097.1:0-15586 GCA_035280505.1 Blastocatellia bacterium
TTGCGCAGCGCCAGGTCCCACGAATAGCGGCCCGGGCCCACGATGCTGCCGACGCCGGCCGTCCCGCGCCGGTTGGCCGGCGGGGCGCCGAAAGCGGCGGTATTGAACCATCGCGTCAGGGTGCGTTGATCTTCGGGCAGCGAGATCTCGCCGCCGAGATAGTCGGCCCGCCGGTTCCCGCTCGCCGTATTCGACAACGGAGTGAAGTAGCGCCCGGTCTGCCAGTGGGTGATGCCGCTCACCTCCCAGCCGCCGGCCGCCTTCGACAACAATCCCTTCGATTTGAGGAAGAACGGCATCTGATAGGTGAAGGTCGAGGTGAAGATGTGGCGCCGGTCGAATTCGGTCGGCCCGTAGTTGAAGCTGCGATCGAAGGGCGCCTCCGGATTGTCTCCGTTGCCGCTCGTGTCGGCCAGCACTTTGCTGAAGGTGTAGCCGGCGGTCATCGTCAATCGGCCTTTGCGTTTGGCCGCGTACAACTGCAGCGCGTTGTAGTTCGAGGTCGAATCGCTGAGCCTCATCCGGATCGCCGAGAACCCTTTATACGGGCGCAGCGCGACGGAGCTCAGTGAATTGATATCCGTCTGGTTGATATCCGGCTGCCGGATCAGGTGGCGGCCCTGATTCCCGATGTACGAGATCTCGCCGAAGAAGCCGCCGGGCAGTTCGCGCTGGATGCTCAAACTGTAGTTCATGGTGTAAGGGACCACCAGCTTCGGATCGATCGTCTGGATCTCGCCGAACGGCGCCAGGACCGAGCCGATCGTGCCCAGGCTGGCGAGATTGTTGTTTTCGAACTGGACGCTGCCGACGTACGGCGGCAGGTTGATCGAGGAGAAGATCAGATTGCCTTCGGGTTTGTCGAAGAAGATTCCGAACCCGCCCCGAATCGCCGTCTTGGTATCGTTGAACGGCGCGTAGGCGAAGCTGAATCGCGGCCCGATCAGGTGCTGCGGTTGATAGAGGCCGCGCGGAGCCCCCGCCGGGATGGACTGCACCAGCGTGCTGTTGCCGTTCGGCACGCGCCCCAGTTCGCTGTCGGGCACGCCGTCGCCGGCGCGCACGAGCCCGTTGTAACGGTTGCCTCCTCGAGTGGGATCGATCACCCCGTTGACGACCGTCACGGCCCGGGCCGGGTCGTACAAGGACGGATCGAAGTTGACGATGTTGTTGGCCTGAGTGTAGGTCGGCCACCCGTACTGGTACCGCGCGCCGATTTCGAGGCTCAGTTTGCGGTTCACTTTCCAGTTATCGGAGAGATAGGCTTCGATCTGCGAAAACCGGAAGAATCCGACGGGGTCGCTCTCGGCTTCGCTGTAGCTGCGGAAGTTGCCGAGCAGCGCGTCGGCGAAAGCGTTGCCGGTCGTGTTGGGGTTCGAGGTATTGAACGTGAGCATTCCCGCATAGAGCGAGCGGCCGTTCTGGTCTTTGCGGTTGCGGATCAGCAGCAGCCCGGTCTTCAGGGTATGGGCGCCCCGGACCCAGGAGAGGTTGTCGCTGACGGCGAGATCGGTGGTCGGCGAGATCAGCGAGCCGTTCGCTCCGCGGAACGAGGCATATCCCGTGACATCCGCGTTCGGAATGCTGTTGTCGTAGAGCCCGCCCGAGTAGATCTGGCGGTACGTGAACCCGTAGACGTCGCGTTTCCAGGCGTCGCCGAGCGGCGGGACGCGCTGCCCGTTCCACGAGGCATTGAACTTCACTTCATTGATCAGCGTCGTCGAGATCAGCCAGGTATGGCCGATCTGATAGCCGTAGGCCGGACGGCGGCGATTGGTCGGGATCGTCGGCAATTGCGAATCGATGAACGTCCCGAAGGGCGCGATCAGATCGTAATCGTCGTGCAGATAGCGGCCGTAGAGAGTGTGTTTCTCGTTGAGCCGATAGTCGAGCCGCAGAATCTCCTGCCGGAAATCGAAAGGGTTCGTCTCTCTGAAGAAGATATTGTTGCCGGTCAGGGCATCGCTGTACGAGACGGCGCGCTGTTGGGCGGCGTTGTAGACGGCTCGAATGGCCTGGCCATCGGGCGTGAACCGGCCGGTCGGAATCGTATTGTTGAGGAAACAGCCCCTCCGATCGGCCGCCGTGCAGGGCAGCCCGCTGGCGGGATCTCTGAGCAGCCCGTCGTCGGTCGTGCCGATGATGCCGTCGGCCCCTCTCAGTCTCTGTCTGAAATCGCCGTTGCGTTCGGCCAGGGTCGGAATGTTCCGCGAGGTCTCGGCGAAACGGCGGATCAGTTTCCATTCCATGCCGCCGAAGAAGAAGAGCTTGTCGCGCTTGATGGGGCCGCCGAGGCTGAATCCGAAGTTGTTGTAGCGCAGCGACGGGCGCGAGATTCCGCGCGTATTGTTGAGCCAGGTGTTGGAGTCGAGCTTCTCGTTGCGCAGATACTCGAAGGCGCTCCCGTGAAACTGGTTCTCGCCGCTGCGGGTCACGACGTTGATCGCGGCGCCGGAATTGCGCCCGTACTCAGCCGAAAAGTTCGAGGTCTTGATGTTGACCTCGCGGATGAAGTCGATCCCGACATTATTGATCTGGCTGCCGTTGCTGCCCGAATCGAGATTGAAGCCGCCGTCGACCGTCAGGTTGTTGGCGTTCCCGCGATTGCCGTTGATCGGCTGGGCGACGCTGAGGCCGGTCATCAACTCCAGTTGATTGTCGTTGAGCAGCGGCGCGCCGGGAATCAGCGTGGTCAACTGCATGTAGTTGCGGCCGTTGAGCGCCAGTTCCTGGACCTGTTTCGAGTCGATGACGCGCGCCACCTCGCCGGAGGTCGAATTGACGGTTTCGCCCACCTGAGCCGTGACCTCGACCGCGTCGGTGACGGCGCCCGTCTCCAGTCTGAAATCGACCGTCAGGCGGCCGTCGGCGATCAGATCGTATCCGGTCTTGGCGATCTTCTTGAAGCCCTGGTGTTCGATCGAGACCGTGTAGGTGCCGACCGGCAGGCTGGTCGCGACATAGAAACCGTTGGCGTCGGTCGCCACGGTCCGAACCAGGTCCGTGCCGGTGTGGGTGATCTTGACGGTGACTCCCGGCAGCGCCGCGTCCGAGGCATCGGTGACGGTTCCCGCGATGCGCCCGGTGACGGTCTGGGCCGAGATCGGATTGATGAAGCCGTAAAAACAGACCGGCCCGAATAAACAGATCTGAATGATGAGAGCGATGACGAATTTAGCTCTGCGATGCATTTCATTCCTCCTTGAATGAGGTTGCTGTGCGGAAGTCGATAATGGACTTGATCGTTCGATTACACTTCCGGTATTTAGTGACAAACCGATCCCAGCAGAGCCAAAACCGGCCCCGGAGGTCGCACCGGCGCCAGGTTCGAATTCCAGTTCGATAACGTGAGAATGTGGGTAATTAAATTCTGATCAATGGATGAGCGACGCGAAGAGTCTCTCAGAGAAGACCGAACGGCGAGAAGGAGGCAAATTCCCGACCCGTTCGGTCCGCCCCGTGTCCAGCATCGAATTAAGCGGAGACTAGAGTCGCTCGGGCGGCGCGTTGTTGCGCCAATTTTTCCGCCGCCTGGACGATCAACTCGGCGCGATAGGCGGCCGCGAGCGCGGCAATCCAGGGGACGATCTGCCAGCCCATCTCCATCACGAGGTCGTGAAAACGGTAGAGCTGGTTGAAATCGGTGATGTCCAGTCGTTGCAGCGCCTGAAGGAAGACCAGCACGGCGCGCAGCAGCGTGTAGAACGTCAGAAACCGCAGCGCCACGGCCAGCTTGCCGCCGCCCATCTGCATGGCCATTCGATGCAACACCAACCCCGCCGCCGCGCTCAGCGAGAGCAGGACCAGTCCGAACAGTTGCAGGTAGCGGCTGACCAGATAGGGCGATTGCGATTCGGAGAGCCCCTCACGGAAGAAGAGCAGCGCGCAGGTCAGCAGAAAGATGCCGCCGATCGCCAGGTAGTCGCGCCGCTCGATGGTGAAGCCCAACCCGACCTGGTGATAGGCCTGCCACATCGCGACCAGCCCGATCAGCAGAAAGATGTTGGCCGGCACGATGGTCAGGTGTTGCAGCAGACCGGGCATCCAATTGCGGGGAGTGCCGGGCTGCTGCAGGCTGATCAGCGGGCTCTCGACCAGGATTCTCAGGATCGAGAGCCCGGCATTGGCCGCCATGGCCAGCCAGGCCACTCTCAGCCAGCGCGCCTGTTTGTACTCGGCCGCAATCTCGAGATTGAGCACCAGCGCCAGCGCATAGGCCAGACAGAGAAAGACGGCCTTGAGGACGCGCTCGGTCATTCGCAGCCTCGGCGTCATGCCGGCCATCGACGGCAGATGTACGGTCAACCACGCGCCGATATTGATCGCGAGGCCGAACAGCACGACTCTCGGTGTGATACGTGATGCGACCATGCTCGATTATTGGAGTTGCCCGCTCTCCCAAACCAGATGCGCGCCGGTTTCGCCGCACATGACGACGGCGATCGATTTCAGACTGGTCAAAAACGGAGCCCAATTGTCGGCCGTGACCTGTTCCAGCGACCGGGCCGGCGAGACCTTCGCCGCGGCCTTCAAGGCTTTAAACGCCGTCTCCGAGCCGCACATCGGCGCCATGACCGCCGCCAGCGCGTCCAGGCGCTTCTGAATCGAGTACCGCCGGAGGACGGCGGCGGTCGATTCGGCGGCCTTGATCCGCCGGAAGACCCCGTGCAGGCCGTCTCGCAGTTGCGGATCCTGCAGCGCGAGGATCGATTGCATCTCCTCGCCCGCCTCTCGCAAAATCCGGGTCGTCAGCGCCATCTGTTCGTGAAATTCCCAGCAGGGCAGGCAGCCGATCAAATGCGCTTCGATGCGGTCACGTAACTGATCACCGGCTTCTCCCTCCAGGTAATCGTTCCACTCCTTCTCTGATATGCCATGAGTCATAGATTCCAACCCACTTTATTTAATTGATTCTTCTGGTCATCTTGCTCGGAGGTGAGGTGAGGATCGGTGAAAGTTTCTTTTTGGCGTTGAAGAGCCGCCACTTGACCGTCCCGATCGGGATTCCCAGCGCCACCCCCAACTCCTCGTAACTCAAGCCCTCGACGTAGCGCAAAATCACGATTTCACGCTCGGCCGGTTCGAGGTAGTTCAACCATTCGGCGAAATCCAGGTTTCGGGTGGTGTCGGTCTCGGCCGTCAGCCGGTCCGCCAGGTCGTCGCTCAGCGGTTCGAATTTGGCGATCTCGCTGCGGGCCCGCTCGTGCCGCCAATAACGCATCAGCTCATTCTTGACTACCTTGAAGAGCCATCCCTGGAACAATTCTCTCTCTCTGACTTCGCCCGCGCGTTGGTAGACGATGAACATGACGTTCTGCGCCAGCTCTTCCGCCGTCGCCGCCTCCAGACCGCGGAGCATGAGATAACGGCGGATGCGGGCATAGAGCGACTCGAAGAGCGCACAGAACGACTCTTCACTCTGCGTTTGCAGAAACAGCTCGATTGCCTGTTTCTCTTCCACTCTCTTTACTCCTAGAGTCAAGGTCCTGGACTGATCTCGTCCGTAATCTGAACTTCCTGACGATAAAGATGCGGTGAGGACCGGGTTTTGTTTGAGCTTCCAAAAAATTATTTCAGGATGATTAGAGGGGATTAGTTATCGAGCTGCCCAATCAACCTCTACTATAGTTTAAGCGCAGGGATTGTGAAAGCGGCCGGGCGCGCAATTCGAGGCCGCGCCGATCCGATCTCCTAAACCCTCGCCTTCGAGGGTTTTACGAGGCCGGTTCGAGGTCAAATCGAAGTTAGATTTTGATAGAACTTGTTAGAGTTGATTGAAGACTCCGGATCGTGATTCTTGTATTCTCCAACACGTCTTAGAGCGGTAACCACAAACCAACGCCGGCCGGAAGTTTTGGACACGGCACTGAACAGAATACGACCCCGGTTTCGATCGATCTCACATTTGTCAAAAGGGCGACTGGTGCGGCCTTGGCAGGCTAGCTCAAAAATTCGAGGCCGCCCGATGCTCAGGATCTCGGAAGCGGGGAGCTCATTAAGAATGTCTATCGATCCGCCCAGCAGCAGTACAGTCGGACCGATAGGTAGAGATGAGCAATCGCGATCAGGGGGAGCGTTTGCTCATCGTTTTTTCTTCGGTAGAAACTCAGCCATGGGTTTTACTTGAACCGCGGGGCGCGTGGCGGCACGATGCCAAAATACGCAAGATTGGCCAATTTTTTGGGCGTAATACACGCGCTCCGCGGTTTGAAGATCTTCTCACCCCACCTCGAGATTTTCTCTCTTCGACGACTTGAGGCGGCTAATGAAGCGGGGGCTTTTCTAGCACAGCCTCGGACGAAGAGAAAGGGAAGGGGAGGCCTCGCTCTCTGAGCCTCCCCCTTCCGTTGGTTCTTCTCTCTCGACTGGAAGGTAACGTCAACGTCAAATGCAGAGGCGAGGGAGGAGGGAGCAGGCGGCCTTAGCGGGGACCGCCTGTTCCTCATTAATGGCGCACCTTTTATTGGCTAACGGCGAAAGAGACGAAACACGCGAAATCATCGATCTTTCGCGTGTTTCGTCTCTTTCGCCGTTAAGCTCTGGGGTCAACCGAGGGCTTATTTGAGGAGCTGTTTCGCGGCCTTCAGTTCGGCCGCGTGCGGGTGCTCCTTGTAGAACGAGTCGAGCGGATAGCATCCCGAGACCAGCCCGTTTCGCGGTCCGGTCGTGCAGTCGCTGAAGGTTCGGCAGAGGCGCTTGGTCTGCAGGGGGGCGCCGCGCAGAATGTCGAAGGGCAGATCGTGGTACGAGAGCACCAGGCGCCCGAGGCCCACGAAATCGACCTGGCCCGTGCGGACGGCGGACTGGGCCACGTGGGGCAGCCATTCCTGCAGGTAGCTGTATCCCGAGCCGACCAGGCACAGTTGCGGATATCGAGACTTCAATTGGCCGACGACTTGGATCTGCCGGGCCACGCCGACCAGCGGGTCCTCCGGCGGTTCGTAACCGTCCGACGGCGGAAAGAGGGCCGGACGTTGAATGTGCGGGTTGTAGTAAGGGCTGCCGGCCGAGACGCAGACCATCCGGATCTGCAGTTGATCGAAGAGCTCGAACAACTGAAACGTCTCGGTCAGGTCGATCGAGAGGGGCTGATCGGGATCACAACCGAAACCGTACCGGTATTGGCCCTCGAACTGTTCCGGCACGCCCCGCCGGTCGTCGTCGGGGCCCATCTTGAAGGGCAGCAGATCGAAGGCGCTCAGCCGCACGCCGATCATGAGGCCCGGCGCCTCGCGGCGGATCCCGGCCACGATCTCGCGCAGGAACCGGGTCCGGTTCTCGAAGCTGCCGCCGTAGCGGCCCTCGCGGGTGATGGCGCTCAGGAATTCATGGCCCAGGTAGCCGTGGCAGTGCTTCAGATCGACGAAGGCATAGCCGAGCGCCGCCGCCCGTTTGGCGGCGGTGATGAACTCGCCGATCAGATCGTCGATCTCGGTGTCGGTGAAGCAGGGATGGTCCGCGGAGATCCCGAATTTGCGATCGAGAATCGGATGATGATAGAGAATCCGCGGTTCGAGTCGCTTCTTATCGTTCGGCCGCGCGAACCGTCCGGAGTGGGTCAGTTGCAACCCGATCAGCAGATCGTCGCTGGATCCGCATCGATCCCGATGCGCGGAGACCAGCGTTTGGCGCAGCTCTTCGAGATCGGCGGCCGTCGCCTCCGATAAGATCAACTGATTGGGATTGGCGCGCCCGTCGTGACGCACGGCGACGGCCTCGCCGCCCCAGATCAGTTTGGCGCCGCTCTCGCCGAACTGCCGCCAACGCCGCCGGGTCAGCTCCGACGGTCTCCCGTCTTCGGTGCCGTCCCAACCCTCCATCGGCAGAATGCAGAACCGGTTGCCGATCTGAAAGCCGTCGAGTTGGTAGGGTTGAGCGAGAGGCGTCTCGCCGCCGGTCAGCAGTTCGCGGTCGAAGGCCAGCTCGACCCCCAGCCGTTCGAGATAGCCGGCGAAATCATCGGCCGTCTTGAGCGAGGCGATGCGGTGATAGGAAGCCTGTTTTTTATCTGTCATTGAGTCGACCAGTGCTTAAAGGGTGAGGTCCGAAGGCCGATGTCCAACATCCGCCCGCTTAGCGCAATTCGATGGTGTTGCCGTCCGGGTCGCGGATGAAGAGCTGGACGTTGCCGGCTCTTCCGCTGCCGTAACCGATGTGAATTCCGATCTCGCGCAACTGCCGTTCGGTCTCTTCGATATTGGGAACCTGCAGGGCGATGTGACGGTCGTGGCGTGGCGGATCCGCGTGTCCAGGCATCTGGGGCACGCTCATCAGGTGCAGTTGATGACCATGACCGAGATCGTACCAGCGTCCGGGAAAACCCAGATCGGGACGCGGCAGGAGCGGCAGCCCCAAGACCTGTTCGTAGAACTCGGCCGCACGCTCGACGTCAGTGACCAAGAACCCGGCGTGATGAAATCCGGAGATTGTGATCGGCATCTCACTCCCCTATTATTTTTTACCGAAAATTTTCAGTTCTGAAGATTGCGTCTTCACACAGTAATCGATTTGGCTAAGACTATCTCGTCTGGTTGGTGGAGGGCAAGAGCCGTCTCGAAAACTGAGACGGCCGGGCTTCATGATTCGATCATAATTCGGAATTCAGAGAAGAAGTGAGGAGCTAAACGATGACGACCGAGATCGGGTTGGGAGTGGTCGGCTGCGGCATGATCGGCCGCGTTCACGCCGAGGCCGTTCGATCGATTGCCGGGGCGCGCCTGCTGGCCGTCTGCGCGCGCGATCCGGAGCGCACGGCGGAGTTTGCGGCGGGCTTCGAGGTGGCCGGTTACACCGATTACCGCGAGTTTCTGCAACATCCGGGGCTGCAGATCGTGACCATCTGCACGCCCAGCGGAACCCACGCGGAGCTGGGGATTCAGGCGGCCCAGGCCGGAAAGCACGTGTTGGTCGAGAAACCGATCGAGATCACGCTCGAACGGGCCGACACTCTGATCAGGGCCTGCGATCAGGCCGGGGTGAAATTGGGCGTGATCTTTCAATCGAGGTTTCTGCCCGCCGTCCAGCAGCTCCAGCAGGCCGTTGCGCAGGGGCGGTTGGGGCGGCTCATGATCGGCGATGCTTATATCAAGTGGTTTCGCGCTCCCGAATACTATGCGCCCGGTTCGTGGCACGGAACGCTGCGGCTCGACGGCGGCGGAGCTTTGATCAACCAGGCGATCCACACGGTCGATCTGTTGCGCTGGATCATGGGGCCGGTCGAGACGGTCTTCGCCATGAAGGCGGCCCTGCGCTATCCGCAGATCGAGGCGGAAGACACGCTGGTGGCCAATCTGCGGTTTCAGAACGGCGCGCTGGGGGTGATCGAGGCCGCGACCTCGGTCAAACCCGGATTCAAGCGCCGGCTCGAGATCAGCGGGGAGCGCGGGACCGTGATTCTGGATGGTGACGCGCTCGGTTGTTGGGCGATCGAGGGCGAGCGCGAGGCGGTGGGCGATCAGCCGCAGCTTACCGACGGATCGGCCAACCCGGCCGCGATCTCGAACGAAGGGCATCGCCGCCAGATTCAGGACCTGATCCAGGCGGTCAACGAAGACCGCCCGCCGATGATCGACGGGCGGGAAGGGCGAAAATCGCTCGAACTGGTGGCCGCGCTCTACGAGTCGGCTCTCCGGGGAGAGGCCGTTAAGCTATGAGCGCCGGTTTGAGCAGGTGTTCCTGAAAATTGAACTCCTTCTCTTCGGTCTTACGGGGCCGGAGATAGGTGCCGTCCGACTGGAGCCACCGCATTTTGACGGTGTCCGTGAGGGCCGGCTCCATGACTTCGCGCACGATTCGCTCCTTGATCCGTTCGTCTTCGATCGGAAAGAGGATTTCGACGCGGCGATCCAGGTTGCGATTCATGAGGTCGGCGCTGCCGAGATAGATCTCATCCTGGCCGCCGTTGATGAACCGGTAGACGCGCGAGTGTTCGAGGAAGCGGCCGATGATGCTGCCGACCCGGATCGATTCGCTCTTGCCGGGCAGTCCCGGCCGCAGGCAGCAGATGCCGCGCACGATCAGATCGATCGGCACGCCTTCGCGCGAGGCGGCATACATCTCATCGATCAGGCCCCCGTCCGTAAAGCTGTTGAACTTGGCGATGATGCCGGCCGGCCGCCCTTCCTGATGGTGGATGATCTCGCGGCGGACCATTTCGGTCAGGCTCTGCCGCAGATTGACCGGCGCGACCAGCAGCTTGCGGTAACGCACCTGCCGGGAATAACCGGTGAGCGAGTTGAAGAGGTCCGAGGCGTCCGCGCCGAAGTCCGGGTTGGCGGTGAAGAATCCGAGATCGGTGTAGATCTGGGCCGTGGCCGGATTGTAGTTGCCGGTGCTGAGGTGGACATAGCGGCGGAGCGTGCTCCGTTCCTGCCGCACCACCAGCGCGATCTTGGCGTGCGTCTTGAGCCCCATCAAGCCGTGGACGACGTGAACCCCGGCCTTCTCGAGCTGCCGCGCCCATTGAATGTTGTTCTCCTCGTCGAACCGCGCCTTCAACTCCACCAGCACCGCGACCTGCTTACCCATCTCCGCGGCTTCGATCAGGGCCCTGACGATCGGCGAATCCTTGCCGACGCGGTAGAGCGTCTGTTTGATCGCGAGCACGTTCGGGTCCCGCGCGGCCTGGCGGATGAATTCGACGGTCGGCCCGAAAGATTCGTAGGGATGATGCAGCAGGATGTCCTGATGGCGGATCGCATCGAAGAGCGTCTCGCCGGAATGCAGGACGGCCGGAATCGTCGCGGTGAACGGCGGATCTTTCAGGTTGGGCAGATCGAGTTTGTAGAGGGCCATGAGGTCCGGAATGTTCAACGGCCCGTCGATGGTGTAGACGTCATGCTCTTCGAGCTCCATCGAACTGCGCAGCAGCTTGACCATGTGGGGGCTGATTCCGGCGGCGACCTCCAGCCGCACGCCGAATCCGAAACGGCGCTGCCGCACCTGTCGTTCGATGGTCCGGATCAGGTCCCCGGCTTCGTCCTCCTCGATCTCGATGTCGGCGTCGCGAGTGATGCGGAACGGCTGGCATTCGAGGATCTTCATTCCCGGGAAGAGCGAGTCGATGTGGGCCGCGATCACCTCTTCGAGCAGCACAAAACAGTAACCGTCGCCGCTGACCGGAATCAGGCGCGGGACGTTCGGCGGCAGTTTGACTCGGGCGAACCGCGGCTCTTCGTCCTTATCCGGCGTCTCGTGTTCGACCAGCGTCCCCAGGTTCATGCTGATGTTCGAGATGTAGGGGAAGGGATGGCTCGGATCGACCGAAAGCGGCGTCAGCACCGGAAAGACGCGCTCGTTGAAGAAGCTCCGCAGGTCGTATCGTTGTTCCTCGTTCAGATGCTGGTACGGAATGATCCTCACTCCGTATCGCTCCAGCCCCGGGAGGACCTGCTTGAGCAGGCATCGCATCTGCACGTCCAGCAGCAGGCGCAGCCGCTCGGCAATACTCCGCAACTGGGTCGCCGGAGAGAGGCCGTCGGGCGAGAGCATGGTCGGATTGGCCTCCAACTGCTCCTGCAGACCCGAGATCCGGATCATGAAGAATTCGTCGAGATTGTTCGAGAAGATCGCCAGGAATTTGAGACGTTCAAGCAGCGGCTGGGAAGGGTCGAGAGCTTCATCCAGCACGCGGCTGTTGAATTCGATCCAGCTCAATTCGCGATTGAGTAGTGGATTTTCTACCAGGTTTCCCAATGTCTTTCCCAGCTTCTCCATGGATAGACCTGAAGTTTCCATACTTTATTAGTCCTCGATTGACCGCGCTTTTGCCGCAGAATACGTTTAGAGAGTGATGAAATATTATGTGAGACAGGAATCACTAGTCAATTTTTCCTCAGGTTTCAATCCTCGGCGCGCGAAATTTAAGATCGGCTTGATGTGCAAATTATCTATTTTCAATGGGTTCGTATTCTCTTAAAACATGTCCGGCGCCAGCTTGCGTTCGAATTATGGTCTTGCCGATAATGCCACTACTCCATGTCGTCAGGGCATTGAAAGAGTTGAGCACAGAAAGAGGGCAGAACATTGGCAAATGCAGATCAGAAGATGGATTTGGACAAGATCGCCGCGGGAGTGCGGTTGAT
Organism: Blastocatellia bacterium; assembly: GCA_035280505.1. Classification (GTDB taxonomy): domain Bacteria; phylum Acidobacteriota; class Blastocatellia; order RBC074; family RBC074; genus JAKEHZ01. Next base: position 12,084 of record DATEFT010001097.1, read on the forward strand.
TCTGGAAGGTTTGGGGGAAGATCCCGCGCGTCCCGGAATCGTCGAGACTCCGCGGCGCGTCGCCGAGATGTACGCGGAGATCTGCGGCGGGTTGTACGAAGACCCGGCCGCCGAGATCAAGGTGATCCCGGCCGAGACGCATGACAACATCGTCATGGTCAAGGATATTCCGCTCTATTCGCTCTGCGAGCATCACCTGGCCCCGTTCAGTGGAGTCGTGCACATCGCCTATATCCCGCGGGACGGCCGGATCGTGGGCTTATCGAAACTGGCGCGCATCGCCGATATCTACGCCCGGCGATTGCAGATTCAGGAACGCTTGACGACCCAGATCGCCGAACTGCTCTATCACGGCGAACTGCGGCCGAAAGGCGTGATGGTGGTGATCGAGGCGGTCCATCTGTGCATGGTCATGCGGGGGATCAAGAAACATGGGGCGACCAGCATCACTTCGGAAGTGCTGGGGACCTTCCGCAGCGACGAGCGCACGCGGATCGAGGCCATGTCGTTTTTAACGGAGAACAGACGCTAAGGGAGATTTGAGACGGGGAGCCTTAGTCATCTGGAAAGTAAGTTGTTGGGAATTTGAGATGCAAACCGCTAAACACGCTGAATCATCAAGCTTTCGCGTCTTTCGCGGTTTCGAATCAAAATTTCAATCAACTTACTTTTCAAAGTGCTTAGTTTTCGAAATACTGAGTACTTGGTCGCATGACTTTTCCAGACTTCTCCAGACTTCTTACTAATTATGCAGGAACGGTTACAGAAACTGATTGCCGCCGCCGGGATCGCCTCGCGGCGAAAGGCCGAGGAGATGATTGTGGCCGGCGAGGTCACCGTCAACGGTACGATCGTGACGGAACTCGGGGCCAAGGCCGATCCCGAGAAAGATCACGTCAAGGTCGGCGGCAAGCTGATCAATCCCCGGCTTCGGAAACAGGAGAAGATCTATCTGCTGCTCTACAAGCCGCTCGGAGTGCTGACCAGCCGGTCCGATCCGCAATCGCGGCTGCTGGTCATCGATCTGCTCGGCCCCTATCGCAATCAGGTGCATCCGGTCGGGCGTCTCGACTTCAACACCGAGGGGCTGATCCTGCTGACCAACGACGGCGATTTCACGCAACTGATCTCGCATGCGGCGCGAGAGGTCCCCAAAGTCTACGAGGTCAAGGTCAAGGGGCGGCCCTCCGAGGACCAGATCCGGCTGCTGCAGCGGGGCGTCAATCTCGACGGCGTCCGGACGGCTCCGGCCCGGATCAGCCTGATCGAAGAGAGCGCGGTCAATGCCTGGTATCGAGTGACGCTCCACGAGGGGCGCAATCAGCAGATCCGAAAAATGTTCGATTCCATCGGCCATTCGGTCCTCAAATTGCGGCGGGTGGGGATCGGATTTTTGAGCGACGACCGGCTCAAACCCGGCCAATTCCGCATGCTGACCGAGGCCGAAGTAAAAAGATTCTATAAAAAAGCTCGGCCCAAAAACGATTCTAATGAGCAGAATTCCGGAAAAAAGCCCCGAAAACGGGCCTCCGGAGGCCAGTCCCGGGGGCGTTCCTAATTATTTTGTACTCCTCGGTTCGGGTTTCCCCATTCGCCCTCGGAGCTTAACTTGACAAGGTATAGTTGAACCTTTAGAGTCTTAGTTTCCTAGATGTTAAGTTTAAATTTGTCCGCGGGAGTAGATTCTGAGATTGCCTGCCATCATTCCCCCAGAGAGGAAAAAACAAGGGTAAATAAAATGGAGATTGTCTTGGCTGAGAGTCTGGGATTTTGCATGGGCGTGAAGCGGGCGGTCGATATGGCCTATCGGGCGCTGGAGAAATCCAACGGACAACCGGTCGTGACGCTGGGGCCCTTGATTCATAATCAGCAGGAGATCGATCGGTTGCGCCGGGATGGGATCCAGGTCGCGGACCCCGAGCTGATCGGGACCGAGAGCACGGTCATCATTCGCGCCCACGGGGTGCCTCCGCAGACTTACGAGGATTTGAAGGCGCGCGGGGTGAGAATTATGGACGGGACCTGCCCGTACGTGCACTATTCGCAGCGCAAGGCGGTCGATCTGCGGGACCAGGGATATCAGGTGGTGATCGTCGGAGACCAGGATCATCCGGAGATCCGCGGCATTCTCGGGTATATCGACAATCAGGCCCGGGTGGTCAAAACGGTGGAGGAGGCCCGGGCGCTCCCGCCGCTGGGCCGGGTCGGAACCATCGCCCAGACCACGATCAGTCCCGGAAAGTACCAGGCCGTGATCGAGGTTTTACGAGAAAAATCTGAGGAAGTGAAGGTTTGCGAGACCATCTGTGACGCGACGGAAGAGAATCAGAAGGCCGTCCGCGAACTCGCGACCGAGGTCGAGGTGCTCTATGTCGTCGGCGGGCGGCACAGCGCCAACAGCAACAAATTGGTAGAGGCGGCGCGGGGCCATTGCCCGCGGACTCGATTGATCGAGACCGCCGATGAGATCGACCCAGAAGAGCTCCGGGGCGTCGCCCGGGTCGGCGTCAGCGCCGGGGCTTCAACGCCGGATTGGATGATCCAGCAGGTCATCGAGAAGTTGAGGCGGTTGAGCGATTGCTGAGGGGAGGGGGAATCCCGGTTCAGGGGCCGAAATCGGCCGCGAGCCGCGGATTTATGAGAATCCCGAATTCCATCGGATTCTATCCTCAATCTGCAATCCTTAATCCACGGCGTTGGCAAATTAGCTTCAACGGTTTATCATTCAAGTTCTTTCGACTAGGCATGATCTTTACAATCCTGAAGAATGCCGTCAACCGGGTTGCGTGTGCGCCCGTGTAGTTTTCCCAGGAGGAAGTCCAGTTCCAATGTCAACCAACAATCCAAATCAACCCGCGACCGGCGCGAGCGAGGCTCAGGAGTCCACCAGCGCTGCCGAGAGCGCACAACCAATTGCTGCTTCAGAGTCGGCCGCAGTTGAATCCGCCGCCGCCACCGTGCCCGGGAAGGCATCTGCCACCCCCGATGGGGATCATCTCGAAGCCGAGGGCGCCGAGAACGGCGACCTGGGATTGGAAGATTTCGGCAAGATTCTCGCCGAGCATGAACAATCTCACCGTTCCGAGATCAGCGAGAACGAGGTCGTCAAGGGCCGCGTCGTCAAGATCACCGATCAGGCTGTGATCATCGACGTGGGCTTTAAATCCGAGGGCATCGTCCCCATTGCCGAGTTCAAAGACGGCGATCAGATCACGGTTCAACCGGGTGACGATGTGGACGTGTACGTCAAGCAGCTCGAAAACTCCGAAGGTTATGTCGAGCTCTCGCGTGCGGACGCCGTCCGCATGCAGACGTGGGACCAGATCGAATATGCCTACAAGCAGGGGACCAATATCATCGGTCGGGTCACCGATCGCATCAAAGGCGGTCTGCGCGTCGATATCGGCGGCATTCAGGCCTTCCTGCCCGGCAGCCAGGTCGATATTCGCCCGGTCCGCAACCTGGACAGCTTCCGCAACAAAGAGATCGAAATCCGCGTCCTC
>DATEFT010001098.1:0-4400 GCA_035280505.1 Blastocatellia bacterium
GCCTGGACGTGGCACAGTCATAAGTTTCGACGCAAAAGCAAGGTATTGCAGCCCCAGCCCGCAACGCGGGCTTCAAGACTTAAGCCGGAGTCTACTTCGGTTATTACTGCCTGTTGGTGCGGGCCCGAACAAATTCACTTATTCGAACAGCAGGGACTCGGGCTCCGCTTGAAAAATCAGCTTTCACCATTCAGCCACTTCTTCAACCAGTTGTGCACTTCCGCGTAGAAGAAGCGGCTGTTCTCGCCCTTCAGAATCCAGTGATTCTCTTCGGGGAAGACGATCAATCTGCTCGGAATACGTTGGCGCTGGAGCACGCTCCAGTTCTCAATCGAGTTGTTGAGCGGCACCCGGAAATCGTTCTCGCCGACCGTGATCAGCATGGGAGTACGGAACTTGGCGGCGTATCGGATCGGATTCTGCTCGCGCCAGATCGGGCCCTGTTCCCAGACCGGGCCGCCGTTACTCACTTCGCGCGAGTAGATGGTATCGCTGGTCCCCCATTGCGATTCGAGATTGACCAATCCGGCGTGGCTGATTAGACACTTGTAACGCGTCGTGGTCGCCTGCAGCCAGTTGGCCAGATGGCCGCCGTAACTGGCGCCGCCCGCGGCCTGTCTCGAGGCATCGATGAACTTGAACTGCTTGATCGCCACGTCGGCCGCTTCGTTGAGCTCTTCTCCCGGACCTTTGAGCGGGTCGCCCTGAATGGCCTGCGCGAACTTCTCGCCGAACCCGGTCGAGCCGGTATAGTTCGTCAGGAGCACGACGTAGCCCGGTTGCGCCAGCAGGTGATAATTCCAACGCAGGAAGAACTGGTCCCGCCACATCGAGTGCGGGCCGCCGTGAATGACGACGAACAGCGGGTACTTCTGGTTCTCGTTGAAGTTCGGCGGCAGGGCCAGCAGATTGTGAATCTTCTGCCCCCGCTTGCCGGTGAACCAGAAATGGCGGACCGGCTGCCAGTCGATCTGGGCCGCCCGTTCTTTATTGAAATCGGTGAGGGCCACCGGCGCCTTGTCGTTCAGATCGAGGCGCACGACCTCGGCGGGATTGACGGCGCTCTCCCAATTGGCGAAGAGCAGAGTCGAGCTGGCCTTGCCGGGAATCGCCAGATTGGTGAAGACTCCCTGGGCCGAATCGATCACCGGAGCGACGTCGCCGCCCGCCGCCGGAACCGAATAGAGCTTCTCGTTGCCCGCATCTTCGGCCAGCAGGTAGACGGTCTGACCGTCGGGAGTGAGCGCGAAACTCGACGGCGACCGATCGAAATTGGCGGTCAGGATCCGGCGCTCTCCCATTCCCGGCCACGCGAACCGGGCCACGCGATCCAGGGTGTAGAGCTTCTCCGCCTTCGCGTTGAAATTACAATAGAGAGTCTTGCCGTCCGGACTGAAGGTCGGGCGGGCATAGCTGTCCTCGCCCGTCGTCAACCGCTCCGGTTCCCCGCCCTTGATCCCCACCCGAAAGAGACCGGTGTTGGTCTCGGCATAGGCGGCCGTCTGACGATTGGTCATGGCGGCGAAGACGATCGACTGACCGTCGGGCGCCCAGACCGGTTGCAGATCATCGCCGCCCGAAGTGACCGTGCCGTAGAAACCGGCCTCGGCGACCAGTTTCGTCCCGGCCAGCAGGTCGACGGCCTTGGAGCCCGGTTCGAGCGACTGAATGCAGATCCGAGACTGCGTGTCGTCGAGCCAGCGATCCCAGTTCCGAATCGGGAACGAATCGTAGACGCGCGCCCGGTATTTGCGGGCTTTGCGTTCGGCCGCCAGGCGCTTGTTGTCCTCATCGTTGGCCGCGCCCGGATAGACCGTGGTGCTGAAGAGGATCTGCTTGCCGTCCGGACTGAACTGTGGGCCCCGAGCCCCGGTCGAAAGGCCGGTCACGCGAACGGCTTCGCCGCCGCCCGCGATATCGATGACGTAGATCTGGTTCAGCTCATCGCTCTCGCTCTTGGCCGAGAAGGCGAGACGACGGCTGTCGGAACTCCAGGCGGCGCCGCTCTCGGCGCCCCGGCTGCTGGTCAGCCGCCGGGCCTTGGTCCGGCCGTCGGCCGAGATGATCCAGAGATCCGAGACCTGGTCCTTCTCATCGTAAGCGGGTTCAACCACGGAGAAGACCACCCATCTCCCGTCCGGGCTCGGCACCGGAGCCCCAACCCGCTTCATGAGCCAGACATCCTCGTGGGTGATCGGCCGTTTCGCCTGCGCGAACCCCGTCAATGACAAGATCAAAGTTGAGATAATAATTACAAGAGCACGCCGTCTGAACATGCCTAGTCCTCCTGTGGGGAAGAGTTTTCGGTTTTCAGTAAAGAGAGACTCGAGACTTCGCCAATCAAGTTATCAGGGCGTTTAAGATTTTCAGGATCAACCGCGAAAGACTCGAAATTATTCAGCTTTCATGTCTTTCGCGCTTCATTTCGTCGCGCGCTTGCCGATGCAGTAGAGATTCTGCGCGGTGCGAATGAAGATCTGGCCATCGGAGATGGCCGGGGTGCTCAGACAATATCCGTCCAACGCATTCTCGGCCAGCACCTCGAACGCGGGCCCGGCCTTGAGGACGGTGGTGACCCCGTCTTCATTCACGATGTAAAGTTTGCCGTCGGCCAGCACCGGCGAAGAGCTATAGGTGCCGGGCTTCAGGCGTTGTTTGCCGTAGATCTCCTGGCCCGTCTTGGCGTTGAGACACCACATGACGCCGTTGTCGCTGACGCTGTAGAAATACTGGCCGTCAGTCACCGGCGTCGGAACGTCCGGGCCGTTCTGAAAGGCCCAGAGCCGGTGCGACTCGGTGACATCGCCGCTTCCGCCCGCCCGGAAAGCGGTCAGCGGTTTGACCCGCGTCGGCGCATAGACCACGCCGTCGTAGACCACCGGCGAAGCGACGATCCGGTAGAACGGATTGTTGGTGGGATTGAGCCCGTTGCCGCGCCACAGTTCCTTGCCCGTCGCCAGGTCGTGCCCGGTCACGCAATCGCCGCCGAGAATCACGATCTGATAGGCATTGCCGACCTTGAGCAACGCCGGTGTGGCATATGAATCGGGCGACTCCTGAATGGCGGCCGTGGGCCGCTCGACCCGCCAGAGCACCTTGCCGGTCTTCTTATCGATGCGCAGGATATAAGACGGATCGTCGGTCTTCATCCCATGCAGAACCTGCACGAAGAGCGAATCCTCATAGAGCAGCGGAGAGGAGCCGTAACCGTGATTCATTCCGAAGATCCCGTACTCTTTCTGCAGATCGTGCGTCCAGATCTCCGTCCCCTTGAAATCGAAGCTCTTGAGGATCCCGGTCCCGGTCAGGATCCAGACGTTCCGGCCGTCGGTCACCGGCGAAGGGGTCGACATGTTGTGCTTGCGCTGCGTGCGGTTCTCGCCGCCCAGCAGCTTCTTCCAGAGCACCGTCCCCTGCCGCCGATCGACGCACCACAGATAGAGGTCCTTGCCGTCCGCCACGTTGAGAAAGATCTTCTCGCCCCAGATGATCGGCGTCGACCCGCTGCGGTCCGGCATCGCCAATTTCCAGGTGACGTTCTCCGTCATGCTCCATTTGATCGGCAGGTTCTTCTCATTGCTGATGCCGTTCAGCATCGCTCCTCGCCACTGCGGCCAATTCTCGGCGATCACGGCCGGAAGCGAAGAGATCAAACACAAAAACACCAACATCAACCCCAGGATTAATTGGCGACGCATGCATCTCCTTCGTGATGGTCTTCAGTTTATAGTTGATGAGCGAGAACCCAGCTCGAATTTCCCAATCATTTCGTCACGCGTTTCCCGATACAGTACAGATGCTCCGAGGTGCGAATGAAGATCTGGCCGTCGGAGATGGCCGGAGTGCTCAGGCAGTACTCTCCCAGGTCGTTCTCGGCCAGCACCTCGAACTTCGGCCCGGCCTTGAGGACGCTGGTGACGCCGTCTTCATTCACAATGTAGAGCTTGCCGTCGGCCAGGACCGGCGAAGAGCTATAGGTCCCGGACTTCAGGCGCTGCCGGCCGTAGACCTCTTCCCCCGTCTTGGCGTTGAGACACCAGATGACGCCGTTGTCGCCGACGCTGTAGAAATACTGGCCGTCGGTCACCGGCGTCACCACGTGAGGCCCGAAATTGGAGGTCCAGAGCCGATGGGTGTTGGTGATATCGGCCTGCCCGCCCGCTCGATAGGCGATCAGCGGTTTGACCCGCGTCGGCGCATAGATCACGCCGTCGTAGACCACCGGCGAAGCCACCGCGTGAAAGACGGGATTGTTGGTAGGGTTGAGCCCGTTGCCGCGCCACAACTCCTTGCCCGTCGCCGGGTCGTGCCCGGTCACGCAATCACCGCCGAGGATCACGATCTGCACCGTCCCGCCGTCTTTAAGCAGCGTGGGCGTCGCATAGGAATCGACCGATTCC
>DATEFT010001099.1:0-3926 GCA_035280505.1 Blastocatellia bacterium
TACCAAAGAAGCGAGAAAAATCCTTGAGATCGCCGGGGAAATAGTTGAATTCGGCTTCGGCCGAGATCATTTTGTTGAAATTATAGACAACCCGACCGCCCATCCCGGTGTCGGTCTCGCTCAGATCCCGCAACCTGGTCAGGTTGAACTGGACTCCGACTTCCACCTTCGAAACATCTGCCTGTGCATAAGCTAACCCGGTGGCTAACACGAGCAGGACCGCCACGGTAAAGGTGCGAAAAGACTGCTTCAACATAATCTAATTTTCTCCTTCATTGCCGGCGTCTCTGCTGATTCTGTTGAGATCTACCCAAGCTGAGACGCTGATGGAATTTTATGTCTTAAAGAACCACTAAAATACGACGTCGGCCCACATGGTTCACAATTCTAGTAAGGGGTGATTTACAAAAAGAGCAAGTTCCAAGCCAGAGCTACCTGCCCGCTTCTTGAACGAGTAACTTCATCGATTCATCGACTTACTTAAACGTTGGGATCAGGCCCTGAGCGCGCCCGTGCAAGAATCTGAATATATAATACAAATTCTCGGATAGCTGGGCTGGTTTTGATTGACAGTGAGAGCTATCTAATAGCGTTTGATTAACTTCTCTTGTTAGATGAATGAAGGAGTTCCGGTTGGTTGTGGAGTCTTAACATGGATCATTAACCGGGGAAGGGAGGCTTCGCCACCGAGCCTCCCTCTTGCACCGAGCTTGCATCGCCGGGTCCGACGTCCGGTTCCACTATCGGTAGTTGCCGAACGTCAGGCCGGTCGAGAAGCGGAAGTTCGATTGGGAGTTGGCCCCGAAACCCTGATCGAAAGTGGTCAGGAGATAGTCGGCCTGGAAGAGCCGGACCGCGACGCGGTCCGAGACCCTGCGGTCATACCCGCCGCCGAATGAGAACGCGAAGGAGGTTTCGCTCGAGGGGCCCGGCAGGCCCGGCGTAGTTGTCGTAACTTTAACCCGCTCGCGGGCGTGAGAGAACCCCAACATCGGGCGCACGAAGAGGGTGTTGTCCCCTCGGCGCAGATGAAATTGCGGCCCGAGCAGGAAGGTGTGAAAACTGGTCTTGGTGGAGAATCTCCCGGTGGCGAGATAGGGGTTCGGGAGGAAGATCGGAGGGGTCAGGGTGTACTCGGTGGATCCGTAGTGGCCGCTGAAATCGATCGCGATCCCGACCGTCGGGTGCGGATTGAGGACTACCCCCAGATTGAAACCGTTCAGATTGGAGGCCTTCTGCCTGGCATTTCCGGGGGCTCCGAACTGATTGAGATCGATGGTCTCGCCGTCGGCCCGGAGATACGAATAACCGCCGAAGGCTTCAACCGACGGATATTCCTGCGCCATTGCCGTCAGGGAGCACAGCAGCAACGCGGTGATGGTCAGTGGGAGTTTCATGAAGTGAGTTTCCTTTCGTTGAAGGGACATAAGTCTGGACGGTTGAAATTTGCGGATGAGAACCAATGCCCGGACCGGGCCCGAAGCGGCCTGATGAGATTCGATGTTTAAACCCGTCCGATCTCGGGATTCTTCGGCTTTATGGAAGGAAGAGCTTGGGGAGTCTCCTTGGATCGCTCTGATGAAGAGGCCGAAAGAACGAGAGAATTATAATCCTGAAGGGTTGTAATCTTCAACAATTGATTCCGGGCGGGATCCTCGCTCTCGAAGGCCTATCGGGAGCCCCAGGCCGAGGCCACGACCTCCTCGATTCGTTGCAGCGCCGTGGTGATCTTCTCCGGCTCATAACCCAGCGTGATTCGCAGATGATGTTCGGCCCCCAGGTAGGATCCCGGCGCGACCAGCACCGAGGCCGATTTTCGGATCTGTTCGGCGACTTCGAGCGAGGGCCGGTCGAAATGGTAGCGGACAAAACCGATCGAGGTCGCTTCGGCCTTTCGGGCGGAGAAGAGTTCGGGCCGTCCCTCCAGCCAGGCCGTCAATATTTCATGCCCCTGTTTCGAGAGGCGCTGTTGCCGTTGCAACAACTCTCGCCGTTTGTGGGGCTGCAGGGCGATCTCCGCCAGGGTCATGCTCGGGCCGGCCGCGGCGATCACCGAATATTCGTGACGCCGCCACAGCGATTCGATCAGCTCCGGCGCCGCCACGGCCCATCCGATCCGGAGACCCGCCAATCCATAGGCTTTCGAGAGACTGTTGGTGCAGATCAGGCGATCGTAGCCGCCCCAGAAACTGGGTGTTTCGCCGGCCTCCGATTCCGCTCGCCACTCTGTTCCCTGATAGACCTCGTCCGCATGGAGCCAGGCTCCGGTTCGGGCGCAGATCTCAACGATCCGCCGCATCTCCGGCGGAGAGAGGATCGTTCCGGTGGGATTGTTGGGATTGACGACGGCGATCAACTTGGTCCGGGCGCCGGCCAGGGACTCCAATTCATCGAGCCTGGGTCTCCAATCGTCTTCCGGATACAGTTGCAGTTCCTTGACCCGGCATCCGAGGTTTCGGGCGAGGCCCCAGACCTGCCGGTATCCCGGAGAGATCACGATCACCTCGTCGCCGGGTTCGAGCAGAGTCGTACAGATCAGGTGATTGGCCTGCGAGGCCCCGACGGTAATCAGCACCTGCTCCGGCGTGGTGTTCGGATAGAGCGCCGCCACACGCTCGCGAAGGCGACGGGTGCCGTTGACTTCGGGATAGAAGAGGCCGGTCTCGAGCAACTGTTGGATCTCGTCCGGATCGAGCCACTCCCGCACGTTGGTGCATTTGACCGAGCTGTCGGCCAGATTGTACTCCACGCGGTGTTCGTATTGGGACTGATAGTATTCGAGATCGAAATTTTGAAAATTCATAATTCGGGCAAGTCCGGTTAGGCGACCTTCTCCTTGAAGACATTCTGCCAATAGGCATTCGGGAATCTCAAGACCCGCAGGGCGGCGATCGTGACGGCCAGCGGAATGGTCTTGGCCGAGACCTCGTTCTCCATGACCTGTTCCGGGGACTGCCAGAACGACGCGAAATAGACGGGGCCCTGGAGGCTGGAGGAGGGGCCGGTGCCCAGCTCCAAATAGTAGCCGTTCTGTTCTCTCATCCGGTCGACGATATGTAAGAACTCGGCCGGCCGGTTTCGATCATCGAGCGAGTAGCGCGGGATCGATTCGGCGATTCCTTCGCTCTCATCGATGCCGTTGCGGTAGACCCGGGCGTTACAGTTGTTCTCGTCGTAAGAATAGTCGATCAGACCGGTCTGTTTATTAATGGCCAGGACGACCTCATAAAGATACCAACTGGGCCTAATCCGATGTATTTGATAATCGAACACTGCTTCAAGAATCAATAGATCGATCTCCGGCGCGCCCTGGTCTGGATGATAGTAGATCTGAAGTTTATCTTCAGGCTTCATTAGCTTCATCTGTTCCCTTCATTCTATATCTATATTCAATTGTCAGATCTCTACTGATTATGAGCCAATCGCCGAAGGTCCCGCCCATCCGTCATAATCCGGTTAAGCTGAAGTTGAAGTGAGGTGGATAGTGAATTTCGTATCTGAAGCGAGATTCAATAGGTCTAGTGGTAATCCGGTGGATGGCCGCGGCAGAATGTGGGTCTGCGCGCGGCAGATTACGAGTCGAACCTATGAAGAGCCGCCGCATTCAGCATAAACCAGCCTGACAATCGATTACAAGCAAGCCCTTCTTGAAGAGCGTCGGATCCGCCGATCAGGTCACGAAAAATTTTTTACTCCCGGCGCCGCCACCATGAGTTGAGCCGGCGCCCATTCCGGGTGAGGGTGAAGACGAGTAGGCCTTGAGTCATTAGCCAAACAGACACATGGTCAGGATGGTTGCCTAGAAATAGGCTGCAGCGGAGGGCGCTCGGTGAGGTGGGCGCCCCTTTGCTCGTTATGGTTTTGAAGTATCTGGGCCGGTAACCGATGAAATCGATCTTCCTACGGGTTCTTTCCTGAAAGAGCGC
>DATEFT010001100.1:0-16206 GCA_035280505.1 Blastocatellia bacterium
CAACGAGGCGCCGCCGGAGGCCGAGGCCCTTGCGGAACCAGGCCGCACCGAATCGCTCGGCAGACAGATGATCGAGGGATTCGAAGCCGAAGGCACCCGCACGACCATCTCGATTCCGGCGGGCAGAATCGGCAACGACCAGCCGCTGGAGATCGTGCACGAGCGCTGGTACTCGCCGGAACTGCAGGCGACCCTGCTGAGCAGACACAACGATCCGCGCTGGGGCGAGACCGTCTACAAACTACTTAACATCAACCGTCACACTCCCGATCGCTCACTCTTCATCCCGCCCCCGCGCTCCGCGCCTCAGGGCAAGAAGACACGGCCGAAGCCGTAGAGCGATCCTCTCGAACCGATCGATCAGGCCGCAACCGATCTCCGCGAGCGGGCGATGAGACCGTCGCCCGCCTCGGGAGGGGTCCGCCCGATCCACGACCTCATTCCCAATTCGATCTTGGAGGAGCTATGTCGCCATTCACCGATCAACCGAATACTTTGCCGGCAAAATTGGTTTTCAAACCGCGAAACACGCGAAAGAAAGTGCTGAGTCTGCCGCTGCTGCTGCTAATCCTGACCGGCGTCGCCCTGGGTCAAGCGGGGACCTCGTCGGCCTCCGCCTCACGCACCCGCTACCTGTCCGAGGTCGGCCTGGCGCCGGCCTCCCGCGAGGTCGCGGTCGAAGAGTTCATCAACTACCATCAACATCAGATCGGCCGCCCCAAGGCCGGCGAGGCCGTCGCCCTCGATGTGCGCTGGGGGAACGAGCAGGCCGTCGATTCTCACGACGAGGCGATTCTACAGGTCGGATTCAGCACGGCTCTCGCCAACGACCGCCGACAGTTGCGCCCCATCAACCTGGCCCTCGTGATCGACAAGAGCGGTTCGATGGCCGACGCCGACAAGATCTCGCGAGTTAAGGCCGCGCTGCTGGATCTGGTCTCCCAGCTCCGTGAAATAGATATTCTCTCGATCGTCGTCTTCGATTCGGACGCGCAGGTGTTGTTGCCCGCGCGCGGCGTGGCGGAACGGGGGTTCATCAAACAGTCGATCCGGGAGATCCAGCCCGGCGGCTCCACGAACATTCATGCCGGCCTCATGCTGGGATACCGGGAGGCCCGCAAGTACTACCGGAGAGACGCGACCAACCGGGTCATCCTGCTGACCGACGGAATCGCCAATCGAGGCGAGATGAATCCGGAGCGAATCGCTCAGGACTCCCTGCGATACAACGACGAGGGCATCGATCTCTCCACCATCGGCGTCGGCCTGGACCTCAACAAGGACCTGCTTCGCGAGCTGGCCAAGAGCGGGCGGGGGTTGTTCCATTTCGTGGCCGACAGCCAGGACATCGAGAAGGTCTTCATCGCGGAGCTTCAGAGCCTGATCTCTCCCGTGGCCAATGAACCGAACGTCGCGATCGATTACGACCCGAACCTCGAACTGGTGCAGGTCTACGGCTATCAACCGCGATTTCGGAAGAACGGGTTGACCCTCAAGCTGGACAATATGAACAACGGCTTGACCCAGGTCGTGCTGCTGCGGTTCCGGCTGACGGCGAGGAGGTGGACCGCTTCGCGGCTGCCGGTCAGGGTCCGGTTCACCTACTACGATCTGGAGCAGCAGCGGCAGGTCTCAAAGACGGAGGAGTCCGTTCTGACGATCAAGAGCGATCGGCCGGGCGACCTGCTGAAAGATCCGGAGGTCGGCAAAAACTACAGCATCGCGCTGCTGGCACAGGCGATCTACGAGATGGCCGTGGCCTGCGAGGCGCGTCGCTTTCAGGACGCCGAGAGTTTGCTCTCCACCGCGATCAACCGGACCTACCAGCGTTACCCGTATCTGGAAGACCCGGACCTCACCCGCACGCTCTCGATCGCCCGGAAATATCAGACCAGCCTGAGGGCCTACAATCGGCAAGAGGACCCTCGGGGCGAGCGGTGACGAAAGAGGAGCCTGCGAAAGAGGCTCGGATCTTTTGCCTATTTCGCAGGCTTCATGGGAGAATATTTCCCGGGAACCGGGCAACCGTTCCGAAACTTGAGCAATCCGAAAAGTTCGAATTCACGCAGCGCCACCCAGCGCGACGGCCGGCGCCATGGGTTGGACCTGCAGAATGATTCTCTCAGCAACATCCGCTCAGATCGACTCCAGCAACACATCCATTTGGAGATCAAACATGGCAAACGTGTTCAAGGCACCTGGTAAAGAACAATCCGCCCGGCCGGGCGGCATCAGAATGATTCAAGTAGTCATGGCCGGGATCGCCCTGGCCTCCGTGGCGATCGTCGCCGACAGCCTGCGGAGCCACTTCCGGCCGCTCCAGGAGCCGGCAGTTCGGGCCGCGATTCCGCCCGCCGCGCCCGCCCTCGAGCCGCGACGATTGACCGTCCCGCCCGGCGCCTCGACGGTCGCGCTCTGGCTGCCGCTCTCTGCCATCCCCGGCGCCCCAAGATCCGGGGCCTACCTGGTCAAACTCTACCGCGGCGAGGGCGGAGGAGTTCCACAGTGGGAAGCCCGAATCGAAAGCGCCGCCGAAGAGCTGGAGCTCAAGATGCCGAAGTCGGCCTTTCCGGCAAACGGCCGCTATACGCTGGTCTTCGCCGGAGCCGGAATCCAGGATCGGGACTCGCCAATCCCGATCGACATCACCCTGGAATAGAGACCACCTGTGATCCGAGATGCCAATTATTGACGCCTGGCCGTTACTCTCAGGGGCAGAACAGGCGGCGATCAGTAACAAGATCGCCGGCAGTGAGGCCTTCAACCGCCTGGTCGAGGCCCCGACGCCCGTGGGGACGACCAACAAGGTCATCCTGGTCCAGAACTTCATCGAGAGCGCCGATGGCCTCCGGGACGGCGCGATCTGGCGGCAGGTGAGATCGATCTTCGGGATCTGGCTCGGTCAGGAACCGGATCATCAAGACGGCGGCGGTGTGATCATGACGGTCGATGACCGGGAGCTGTTTCTACAGGTGCTCGAGCAGAACGGATATGTCGTCAATGCCTGGTACGAGATCTTCTCCAAACACCGCCAGGACTCGGCGCGAGAGATCACCGAGACCTCCTGGGAGACGGCCATGCACTTCGCCAATGACGACCCCGGCGAGTCCACCCGATTCTACGTGCATTGGGATCAACGCTCGGTGGCGTTCAGAAAGAGAGATCCGAAATATCCGGCCCGCCTGATCGAACAATTGGCGGCCGGCAGATCTCACCATCAGCCGTTCCCGGCCGCCGAGATCCGGGAACGGCTCAAGGAACAGAAGAGAGCCGGCAGAGCCTAGAATAAGCCTTTTGCGTTTCAACCGCGCACTTTGAGAGTGCCCTCCCCATCCGGGCCGTCGGCACCATGGTCAGATCGGCCCGCCGCACATCCACCAATCGGACAGGGACTAGAACGATTTAACTTGACCAGGCAAATTAGAAGCCATTTTGTCAACTTTTTTTCGACCTACCTACCATTCGGTAGGTGACTAGTCGGAACCCGCCCGCTAACATGCGACCGGCGGTCAACTCGACCCATGAACATGAATCGGATTCGTCCGGCCCCCACGCACATTCAGTCAACTGCGCATTATGAATTAAACATCACTTAGGAGGAATTAACATGCGGAAGCACCTGATGATAATGCTGATCGTCGGCTCGTTTTTAACGACTCCGGCGGCAGGTCTGGTCCGGCAATCGCCGACGAACCCGCTGGGTCCCGGTGATTATACGTTCACGATCCAGTCCGGCGGACTGACGCGGGCATACGATCTTCACATTCCCGGCAACGTCAGCCGGACGAACCCGGTGCCGCTGGTGGTCGATATCCATCCCTATACCGCAACCAAGGAGTTCCAGGCTCAGCAATCCGATTTCAAGACCCTGTCGAACGCCAATGGTTTCGTGGTCGCCTATCCGCAGGGGATCAACAATCAGTGGAACGCCGGCGATGCGATCTTTCTCGGCGATCCGCGGATCAACGATGTGGCGTTTATCAGAGCGATGGTCGCTGAGATCTCGAGCCGGGTTCGCATCGATCGGACCCGGGTCTATGCGACGGGGCATTCCAACGGGTCCATGCTGACCCACCGGATCGGCTGTGAAGCGGCCGATCTCTTTGCCGGAATCGCCGGGATGTCCGGCGGTCTGCAGTTCACGAATTTCAACGATTGCCGCCCGTCTCGCCCGATCTCCGTCAAGATATACCACGGGTATAACGACACGGTCGTTCCCTATTTCGGCGGCCTCGGCTTCGAGCCGATTCGCGACACCTTCGAATTCTGGGTCCAGCAGAACCGGTGTTCCGGCGCTCCGCAGATTACGACCAGCGGCCGGAACAGATGCGAGACATATACCAACTGCGCCAATGGAACGCAGGTCTCCCTCTGCAGCCTGGTGGCGACTCACTTCAACATCTATGACGTCCGGGCACTGAATGTCTCATCGGATGCCTGGTCGTTCTTCCGGCTCTTCAGATTGCCGACCTCGAATCTGAATCCGGAGGGGCTCTCCGATCTCGACCAGGACAACTAACCCGACTCCGGTGACCAACTCGAAACCGCGAAAGACACGAAAGACGCGAACTCAACCATCTTTCGTGTCTTTCGTGTCTTTCGCCGTCGGAAACAGGTCCTCAGAAATTTCTACTTGACAGCTCCAGCCCAACTGCATACACTGCACCTTTATTGAAAATGAAATTCAGATTCAGATATAATCAATAGCGGAAAGAAGCGATAAGAACGATCTTCAATGGATGAGGCCATGAGCGCGGCAACGCTCCCGGCTTCGAGCGCCAAAAGCTCCGGTCTGTTCTGGCAAATTTCGCGGGCGATGCATCATATAAATCTTCATCTCTCAACATCGTTCGCCTGAGAATCCAATCTTCGCCGATTGCCGACCTGAAGGTTCCAGGGTCCATCGCCAACCGGAGTCAAAGCGACAAGCAAGTTGTGATCGCGCTGGTGTGGCACCAGGCGCTCTGGCGCGGCCTTGATACACACTTTCATTGCCTCCGAAGGTGCGATTTTCGGATGTGTCAGGGCCGCGCATTTTTCACCGGTAATTTCGCAACCGGCAGACGAAGGTTGACGGCTATGGCGGATCGCAGTGACAAGGTAAAAGGCAGCGCGTCGGGCCCCTACTATGTGGATGGCAATTGCATCGATTGCAATCTATGCCGCGAGATCGCGCCGGAGTTCTTCGAGCGATCGGACGAAGCCGGTCTCTCGCTGGTCTACAAACAACCGCACACCGACCAGGAGCGAGAACGCTGCGATGAGGCGAAAGAGTATTGCCCGGTAGATGCAATCGGCAATGACGGCGAGTAGTGCGTCTCCGGGGCCGGTCACGACGCCGCGTGGTCTCAATCCTTTAGTGAAGTAGTAAAACAGTAATCGGAGGCATCATGATCAATCGCCCTTTTATTTCATCTCAATCAAAGATGCTGGGCAAGCTCGCGACCATCCTGTGCGCTCTGCCGCTCTTGATGGCCGCGTTACAGGCCGGAAGTTACGATCTCGAAGGTACGATCTTGGATTCCACCGGCGCCGCCGTGGCCGGGGCCGAGGTCGTCTTGCGTCCGGCTGCCGGCGCTCGTGAATGGCGGATCCTCACGGATTCGGCCGGGCGCTTCGTTCTTCATGCAGTCCCTGACGGCCAGTATTCGATTCGGGTCGGCGCCGCCGGTTTCACAGCCGCCGAGCAGCGCGTGACGATCGCCGGTCAAAAGAGCGTGATCACCGTCACGCTCTCGCCGGCCGCGGTCAGCGAATCGGTATCGGTCCGGGCCGAGACCTATCAGGAGAAGGCCGCTTCAATCGGGTCCAAGACCGACACCCCGCTCATCGACCTGCCTCAGGCGATCTCGGTCGTCAACCGGCAATTGCTCTCGGACCAGCGAGTCCTCACCCTCGAGGAGGCCTTGAAGAATGTGGCCGGCGTCAAAGCCGGAGGATACTATCGGGATTGGGACTACTATCGAATCCGCGGCTTCGATGCCGCCTTCACCACCTACATCGACGGGCTGCGGGGAACGAATGGACCGGCGGAAGAGATGTTCGGGTTGGAACGGGTCGAGGTGATCAAGGGTCCCTCCTCCGCGCTCTACGGGCAGGCGGTCCTGGGCGGGATCGTCAACCTCCAAAGCAAGCGGCCCCGCAAGGACGCCTTCGCCGAGGTTCAACTGACCGGCGGCTCGTTCAACTTCTACGAGGCGGCGGTGGACGTCGGCAGTTCGCTCAACAAATCCCACACTCTCTACGGCCGCCTCAACGCGCTCTACCGGCCGCAAAAATCCTACGTCGATTTTGCGAAGAGCCGCCGCTGGTACGCGGCGCCCGCCCTGACCTGGGAACTCCGGCCCACGACCACCCTGACCCTGCTCTCGAGGTTTCAGCACGACCGGGGGTTCATCGCTTTTCCCCTGCCGGCGAAGGGCACGGTGCTCCCCAATCTCAACGGCGAAATACCGATCGAACGGTTCGTCGGCGAGCCGGACCGGCCCAACGATTTTCTGGCCAAACAGAAACAGGTCGGCTACCAGTTGACGCATCGGATCAACGAGATCTTCACGCTGCAGCAGAACATGCGTTTTTCGGTCTATAGCTCGATCTGGGAGCACATGTTCTATCCCGGCTATCTTAGTGACGACGAGCGGGTCCTCTACCGGTATCCATACTATTTTGACGGCAAATTCACCAACGTCAGGGTCGACACTCCCGTCTCGGCCTCGTTCAGAACCGGCCGGGTCGGACATCAGGCCGTCGCCGGGGTCGATTACCATCGTTACCGCACCGATTGGCGCGGATGGGACATCAACTATGGCGATCCCAATTCGTATCTGCCGATCGATCTCTTCAATCCGGTCTACGGCGCGGTCCCCTGGCCGCCCACCCTCTTCGCGTCGGCTCCGGTCCGAAACACGAATCGCTCGGTCGGGTTCTATCTGCAGGATCAGTTGCGGCCGATCGGGCGTCTGACCCTGACCCTGAGCGGGCGGCTCGATTCGGCTTCGGTTCGCGACGACGGACAGCCGGCCAGCAAGGACCTGGCATTTTCGCCGCGCCTGGGCGCGACCTATCAGTTCGTCCCCGGAGCTTCGCTCTACTTCAGTTACAGCGAGTCTTTTCTACCGCAGTCGGGAAGGGTCAATGACGGGACAGCCACCGGGGCCTTCGTCGATCCGGAGAGGGGGCAACAATGGGAGACCGGGATCAAGACGGTTCTCCTCGATGGAAGAATGACGACCACGCTGGCCTTCTACCGGCTGTTCCGCAAGAACGTCGCCACGGCCAATCCGGTCAACCAGAATTTCGTCGTCCTGACCGGCGGGCAGCGCAGCCAGGGGATCGAGGCGGAGACCGCGCTCAACCTGCGCCCCGGTTGGAACCTCACCGCGGGCTATGCCTACACCGATGCCAGGGTGACCGAGGATACCGTGATCCCCGTGGGCACCCACACGATCAATGTTCCCCGGAACAGTTACAACCTCTGGACCAGGTACGAGTTTCAGCGAGGACGGGCCAGGGGGCTCGGCTTCGGAATCGGAGGCCAGTACTATTCGGCGCAATCCGGCGATCAACTTGAGACCTTCCACATCCCGGGCTACGGCCTGGCCGATGCGTCGGTCTCCTATCGGCGGGGACGACTCCGTCTCCAGTTAAACCTCAACAATCTGCTGAACAAACGATATTTCGCCGGCTCCTATAGCGACGTCTACGTCTTGCCCGGCTCGCCGCGCACGGCGCGGGTGACGGTGGGCTGGACCTTCTAGGCTCACCAAGTTGTCCGAGGGATCTTCGCCAATCCGTCCACCCCGGTCTTCCCCGACGCCCTCTCGACCGGCCGGCCGTCCCGATCAGGTTCGATCAATTCCAGTTGGACGCCCTCGATCGGCCGGCCATCCTTGAGCGAGTTCGCCCAAACCAACAGTTGTGCCCGGTCGGCGAAGGCATCCACGGCGATCTCGGTGGACTGGATCCAGGTCGGAATCAACCGCGGCACCTGTGGGCCGTCCATCGGGCCGGTCCCGGAAACCGATTCGATCACCAGCACGGCATGGCCCAAACCGTTCTTCAGCGCCGGCCGCAGATCGATCGGCGTTTCGACGATCTCATCGCGCCGGCCGTCGCTCGAATTATTGCGAGTATTAAAAAGAAATGATTGAGAAAGTGCGAGCAATCAGACAGTTTGCGACAGCACTCTGTTAACACTAAAGAGTGACCTCCAGCTACCACCATCGAGGGTACTGTTCAGAGGTCAGGATAGGTAAGATGAAAGCGAGGGGTTTGATCCTCGGTGGTACGCTCGGCGAATGAGAATTTATTATGAAACAAGATGATCACATAATATCTGAGGAGGAGGATTTTAAGCATGATCCTGGTCACCGGTCGAGGCCGCCCTCGCACCGAATTGAAAGCGATATTAACACTTATCGTCCTCTGTAGCCTGTTAACGGCCGTGCCCTCAGGACAGGCTTTCGAAGATCATTCCGGCCGCCTTCAGCAACCGGCCCAATCGTCAAGTGATGGAACCAATAATGAACGGGAGCTCCGCCCGCTTGAACCTGGCAAGGTGATCAGGGAAGAGCCGGCGGATGGCCGGCAACAAAGCTATCGGATCGTGCTGAACGCAGATCAATATCTGAAAGTCATCGTCGAGCAGCGGGGCCTTGATGTTGGGATCTTGCTGTCAGGACCGGACGGCAAGCAGATCCGCGAATTCGACGCCGATAAAAGAGGACAGGGGCAGGAAGTTGTCTGGCAGGTTGCGGAAGTGACGGGAGAGTACCGGTTGACGGTGCGGCCCCAGCCCGTACAGCCCTTGCCGCAGAATGCGCGGGCCGGAGGATATGAGATTCGGATCGAGGAGCTGCGAGCCGCCACGGAGACCGATCGCGAACTACAGAAGGCGCGGGCGCTGTCTGAAGAGGCTCGCCGGGCAGATCAGGCGGGAAAGTACGATGAGGAGCTCCGATTGAGCGAGCAGGCGCTGGCAATTTATGAACAGCGGTTGACGCCGGAGCACCCGGATCTCGCGAATTCTCTCAATCATCTCGCCACCGTCCATTTTCAGCGAGGTAATTACGCGAAGGCCGAGCCGCTCTTCCAACGGGCGCTGGCCATCCTGGAGAGGTCGTTAGGATCCGAACATCCATCGATCGCTCGGGCGCTCAACAATGCGGGCCTCCTTTACTATGACAAAGGCGATTATGCAAAGGCCCAGCTCATGTTTCAACGCTCCCTGGCTATTATCGAAAAGGCGCTGGGTCCGGAACACCCGGATACCACCTTTCCTCGACACGGCCTGGCCATTCTCCATCTCAGCCAGGGCGACTACTCGATGGCCGAGCAGCTCGCTCAACGAAATTTGACCATCGAGGAGAAGGCGTCGGGGCCGGAAAACCCGAGTCTCGGCCATTCGCTGAGCGCTCTCGCCGCCATCTATTTTCAGCGAGGCGACTACGCGAAGGCCGAACCGCTCTATCAACGGGCGCGGGCCATCTGGGAGAAGGCGTTTGGGCCGGAACATCCGGACGTCGTTCGGATGCTCAACAATCTCGCCCTCATCTATGATTTCAATGGCGGCGAGGCGAAGGCGGAGCCGCTCTATCAACGCGTGATCGCTCTCAAGGAGAAGGTGTTGGGACGGGAACACCCGAATGTCGCGACCACTCTCGGCAATCTGGCGGAATTCTATAGTCGGAAAGGCGACTATCTGAAGGCCGAGCCGCTACTGCAACGCGCGCTGGCCATCCGGGAGCAGGCGCTGGGGCCGGAACACTCCTCCGTCGCCACTTCACTCAACAGCCTGGCTTTTCTCTACCATGATCTAGGTGACGACACGAGGGCCGAGTCCCTACTTCGACGGGCGCTGGCCATCCAGGAGAAAGCGTTAGGGCCGGAACACCCGAACGTCGGCCTTTATCTCCACAATCTCGCCTTCATCTTACATAGCCGAAGCGACCAGGCGAAGGCCGAACCACTCTATCAACGGGCGCTGGCCGTGATGGAGAAGGCGGAGGGACCCGAACATTTCCGGGTGGCTCTTTGTCTCAACCATCTCGGGCGACTCTACCTGGATCGAGGCGACGTGACGAAGGCCGAGCCGCTGCTTCGACGAGCGCTGGCCATTCGTGAGCAGGCGCCGGGTCCGGAACAGCTCTTTCTGGTCGAGTCGTTCATCAACCTGGCCACGCTTTGCGCGGTCAAGGGAGATTTCGCAGAGGCCATCAGGTTTCAATCGCGCGCCAACGCCATCGGCGAGCGGAACCTCGAGATCAATCTGGCCGTCGGCTCCGAACGGCAGAAACTGGCCTATCTCTCGCTCTTCTCGCGCGAGACCGATTTCACGCTCTCGCTGCACACTCGGGTCGCCCCGCGCGACCCGCAGGCGCTCGATCTGGCCTTCACCACCTGGTTGCGCCGGAAAGGGAGAGGGCTGGAGGCGATGGCCAATACGATCGCCAGCCTGAGACGCCACGCCGCGCCGGAAGATCAAGAACTCTTCGATCGACTCGCCGAAGCCCGCTCGCAGTTGGCGGCATTCATGCTGAGAGAATCGAGCGCCGCCGAACCTGAAGCCTACCGCGCGCAACGGACGGCCCTCAAGGAAAAGATCGAGGAGTTGGAAACGGCCTTGAGCAACCATAGTGCCGAGTTCCGAACGCAATCGCGACCGGTGACGGTGGCCGATGTCCAGTCGGCGCTCCCCGCCAATAGCGCGCTGGTCGAGTTCGCCGTCTACGAGCCGCAGGAGCTGCCCACGCGCCAGTCTCGGCCGGCGCGTTATGTGGCCTATCTGCTCACGCCGCAAGCAGGATCGCGGTGGGTAGATCTGGGCGAGGCGGAGGCCATCGATCGAGCCGTGGAGGCCTGGCGCGGCGCCCTGCGGGACCCTCGCCGGACGGATGTCAAACAATTGGCGCAGGCCGTGGATGAGAAGATCCTGCGGCCGGTGCGGGCGTTGCTGGCGTCAGGTCCGGGCAAGCCGGGGGAAATCCGCCGTCTGCTGATCTCGCCTGATGGCTCGCTCAATCTAATCCCATTCGCGGCGCTGGTGGATGAACAGGGGAGCTATCTGATCGAGCGTTATTCGATCAACTATCTGGTGAGCGGGCGGGACCTGATCCGATTGCAGATCAGCCAGCCATGTAACCCGGAGGAGATAGTGATGGCCGACCCGGATTATGGAAGGACGAAGGTCGCAATTGCTTCGAAGCGCCGAGGCCTGGGGTTGCCGCCGGGGCTGCCGCCCACCGCCGGATCGGCCGTGAACCTGTCGCAAATCTATTTCCCGCGGCTGCGAGGAACGGCGGACGAAGCGCGGGCGCTCAAAGCCGCCCTGCCGATGGCGACGGTCTTGACGAGAGGTGAGGCCACCGAGGAGAAGCTCAAGAGAGTGAGCCGTCCGCGGATTCTGCATCTGGCGACGCATGGATTTTTCCTTCGCGATCAAGAGTTGGGGCCGGCGGAAGGGCGAGGCGGGGCCCTGCTCCGTGACATCTCGAGCGGGCGGCCGGTGGCGCTGACCGGTGACGAGTTGGAGACCCCATTGCTGCGCTCCGGACTGGCCCTGGCCGGGGCCAATCAGCAGGGAGCAGGCCCCAACGGTGAGGACGGAGTCCTGACGGGGCTGGAGGCGGCGGGGCTGGATTTATGGGGCACGAAGCTGGTGGTGCTCTCGGCCTGCGATACGGGAGTGGGAGAGGTCAAGAATGGAGAGGGCGTCTACGGACTGAGAAGAGCTCTGGTTCTGGCGGGATCGGAAACGCAGGTCATGAGTCTGTGGCCGGTCTCGGATCTGGGGACGCGGGACTTGATGACCGGGTATTACCGGGCGTTGGAGAGAGGAGAGGGACGAGGCGAGGGATTGAGGCGAGTGCAGTTGGAGATGCTCAAACGCCGGGATCGCCGGCACCCGTTCTATTGGGCGAGCTTCATTCAATCAGGCGAATGGGCCAACCTGGACGGTAAAAGGTAAGGAATTCCACCAACATCGCCAACATCCATGGATAAAGTCGAGTTAAGTTCTTTGGAATTTGAGAGGCAAACCGCGAAACACGCGAAACACGCGAAAAGTATTTGATTCCGCGTATTTCGCGTGTTTCGTGGTTTGTAAACCAATAACGTGCGTAAAGTATCCAAATCCAGATTCGTCAACTTCATCGTTCAGCGACGCCCAACTATTATCAACTTGTCCTAAAATTCTCTCAACGATATGCTGTCGCCAACAAATTCGCCAAGCAAGAAAGTTCGGTGCCTGTTAGAACTGTCAATTGAGCCATTGCTTTAAACAGATTTCAGCAACGGCAATTATTCAACCAGAACCTGGGAGAGAATCAAAATGAAAAGGACTCTGCTGTTTTTCGCCGGCTTATCGGCAGGATTTATTGCCAGCACGTTAATCTATAGCCAGGCCGGCCAGCAACTGGTGGCAACCGGTCAAGTCAGCCAGGGATCCGCGCGCCGCGATATCAATCCGCCGGGTAATAATGCCCAGGTGCCGATCAGCGATGGGGTGCTGGTCGGTAACACACTCTATCTGTCCGGCAAGCTTGGAACAGATCCAAAAACCAATAAAATCCCGGACGACCTTGAGCAGGAGATTCGCTTGATGTTCGACCGGTTCAAGGCGACGCTGGCCGAAGCCGGCATGACTATGGATCACGTGGTCTCCGTTACCGTCTATTGCCCTGATCTCACGCTCTACGACAAATTCAACAGCATCTATCGAACCTATTTCACCAAGAACTTTCCGGCTCGGGCCTTCATCGGATCCGGGCCCTTGCTGCGCGGGGGCCATTTCGAGATGCAAGGCATCGCCGTGAAGTGACCTCCTCCGTCATGCGCTCGCGAGGCGAGACGCTAGCCGAACCGACCGCCGGGCTCGATGCTGGCGCTCACTTCGCGAGCTGGCCGACCGCTACACTTCCCGGACTTCTCCAGACTGCTCTAGACCACGATGGTGACCGGATTGGCCGTCTTGCCGTCCGCGGTGAAGACCACCTCGACATTGCCGCGCCCGGCGAGGCTGTTCGGAATGAGGATGTTGGTCTGATCCAATCCCGCAAAACTCCCCTGCTCCCCGGCATAGGTCACGGTCGCATTCGCGCCGCCGATGGTGCAGGTGACGGCCGAGAGCGCGCTGCGGGCGCGAAAGCCCGTGCCGAAGCCGATCAGATAGAGCGCATCGGCCGGTGAACTGAGATCCAGTGGGACCGGATCGAAACCGTTGGTCGTTTGATTGAACTGCGCCACCGGCTCGTAGGTCTGGGTGCCGTCAGCCTTCACGCGCAAGGCCACCGCGGCCGCCAGCCCCTGCCCGTTGGCGTTGGCGGCAAACAGCCCCGGCGCGACCGTTTGAACAGCCCCGGCGCCCTGCCCGACCGCCGCGCCGTCGCGCGCAATATAGAAGACCGCGTCTCCCGCGTTCGTCTCCGGCGGGATCTGAAAGTTGATCTGGGTCGGCGAGACATAGAGCAACGGGGCGGCGCGTTCGGTCCCCAGCGCGTCGCGCACCAGGAGTTGGACGCCGCCGAGCGTCGTCGGCAGAGGTTGGGCGGAGGCGGCCAGCGTGCCGGCGGCCAGGTCGGCGCCGAAGATCGAGCCGAGACCGGCCGTCGCCAACCCGGTCGCCGAATAGCTGGCCGCCGAGACCGGCGTGATCGAGGGCACGGTGCCGGTGACGCCCGAGACCCCGATATTGAAAGTCGCCGTGTATCCGGTGCCGTCCGGCGTCACGGTGAGCAACAACTGGCTCCCGCCGCCATTGTAGATGCCGTCGTTGCTGTTCCGCGTTCCGCGGGCGCTCTTGGTGTTGTAGGGCGCCAGCGTGAAGACCTGGTCGGTCAGGGTATCGTCGAAGAAGAGCTGCGAGGTGAACTCGAAGGTCCGTTGCGAGCCGGCGAAGAGCCGAATCTTGAAATGAATATGCACCGTCCGGCCCTCATAGTAGCCCGGATAGATGGTCGTGAACTGGGCCGCCCCGTTGTTGTCCGTGACCTGGTATCCGCGCAGAAACTTCTGACCGCGCGTATCGGGATTGCCCATCCCGGCCGCCACATCGGAGTAGATTCCCAGCGCATCGCAATGCCAGACATCGACCATGGCCCCCGGCAGAGGCGTGCACGCCGAGCTGCCGGCCAGCGAGACGTTGAACTTCAACTTCAGCACCGCCCCGTCCTTCACCGTGTTGGTCGACGGGTCCGACCGCAAATCGGAACGATTGAGCAGTTCATCGACGAAGTAGGGCCCCTCGGTCAGAGCCGGTTTGACCACGCAGTCCAGCGTCTGGATCGAGGCGAGCGGGCGCACCGGCGACGGCCCGAAGAGCGCGGACCGCAAGACGGCCGGCAATGAGTCGCCCCTGGCGATCGATCCGGGACCGCCCGCCGCCGGCCCTCCCAGGGCGGCTTCGGCGCCCCGCCCCAACAACGCAGCAGCCCCCGCCGCCCCGATCAAACGCATGGTCTCTCTCCGGCTCAACAGATTCTTCGACATTTAACATCCCTCCTAGAAAAATTGATTTACCAACCAACCGCGAAACACGAAGCACACCTCGGCGCACTTCAGTGACCGGTCTCTGAAAGCTGAAATCTGGATCTGAAATCTGAAATTTTCGACGGGGAGGCAGTTCGGCAATGACCGAGTTTGGGAAATGATGATGGCCCGATCCGAACCGTCGCCAAGACGCTCACTGACTGGCTTCAGCGCGAATCTTTCAGATCCTCCCAGACGCCATCATCATTTCCCAAATCCGATCATTCAGTGATCACTGAACTTTGGGCGGGGATTTTCGGCGATCACCCGGAGGAGGGTGATCCGGCCGGTCGTCTTTGCCCTCTTCGAGAGTGTAATCGGCAGGAATCTCGAAGAGTGCCCGCGGCTGCTCGCCGCGCTTGATATCGACCAATCGGTAAGTCGTATCACCGATGAAGGGATCTTTGACCTTGCTCAACACCACGATCTGCAGCGCCGGCGATTCCCAGCGCTCGGAGACGACCTCCAGCGGGCGGTCGTTACCGATCCGGCCGGTCGGAATCGTGATGGTGGTGCGGGTCCCCTCGGCCTCGATCCCCTCGATCAGTTGTTTGCCGAGCGACTCGCTGGTGCGCTCGCCGGCGGCCAGCGGCGGCGGCATCGGCATCGGCCGCGGCGGCCCGTCGGGCATCGGCCGTTTGCGGGCCACGCGCCGGCCCGGATCCAAAAAGAGGTGAAGGCCCGCCACGACATCGTTGATGAAGACGACCTGCCGCGGCTCGCCGTCCACCAGAAAGGGGCCGAAGCGATCGAAGGTCTGCTCGCGCCGCGTGCGGCCCTCGCTGTCCCGGTAGTAGAGATCCGTGCTCTTGCGAGTGATCTTCGCGCCGCCGGACAGAGTCAGCTCCGTTTCAATAATCGCCGTCGCCGAATAGGGCGCGCCCTTGACGACCTTGCCGCCGGACATGGTCTCGAACGCGGGGAAATCGACTCCGGGACGAGGTCTCCGGTCCGGCGGTCCCGGCGGGCCCCGCCGATCGTCCTGCGGTTCGGGCGGAGGTCCGGAGCCCGGCCCCCACGGTTTGGGTCTGGGCCCCGGCCCCTGCGCGAGGCTCACCGCCTGCAGCGCGAGCCACAAGACCGCCAGTTGCATACATCCTTTCAATAGTCTGCTCATCCTTGCTCCAAACCTGAACTCGGTGACTCAACGCACGACGCGAATGGCATAGGCCACACCATTGTCGCCCATCATCACCTCGGCGTTGACCGTCTCCTGATCGCCTTCCACACTGAGCGGGAAACCCATGGCGATCAACTTCGAGCGCGAGACTTCGAGACGCACGATCATGCCGTTCTCGATCGCCTTCTCATCCACGGCCGGCGTGAGCGCGACGAAATCCGATGCCGTCTCCGTCCGACCGGCTTCAGGCTCCGCCACCCGGCCGCGACGCGACGCCCGGCTCCGAACCGGCGCTTTCGGCGAAGACCGCGCCGGCGCCGACGCGATCGAAGGCGACGGCGGCGTCACCGCCGGAGCCTCTATCCGCCCGGAATCGGGCGGCTTGGAATCAGGTTGCCGCTCGGAGAGGGGCACCTGATCTCGAATCGCCATCTCGTCCGGGACCGGCCCGGTCGAGGATCGCCACCACAGAGCCGCCGTCACGAAGAGCGCGAGGACCGCGGCCGCCGCCAGCGCCCGGCGCGGCCATCCGGTCCTCGGGAAGGAAGCCGCCCGCCCCAAGG
>DATEFT010001101.1:0-14783 GCA_035280505.1 Blastocatellia bacterium
TATCAGGGCCTTTCAATCCAGTTTGGGATTTTTAGTGTGCCAGATGGTCGCGCGTTCGTAGGCGAGCGCGGCTCGCAGCGGGGCGGCCTCGTCGTAGAGGTTTCCCGTAAACATGATGGACTGCGGCAGATTATTGATGAATCCGCAGGGCAGGACCACGGCGGGATGACCGGTCAGATTGGTGATCAGCAGGCTGGCGCTGCCGGGCGCGGGCGTGACGAAGACGTCCCACTTCGACATCAGCCGGTCCATCTCGCGCATGAGCAGGGTGCGGGCGCGTTGGGCCCGGATGTATTCGACGGCCGGAATGAATCGTGAAGTCCGAAACGAATTGGGCCAATCGTTGGGCCGTTGACCCGAGAGCTGATTGATCTGGCCGTTGCGGGTGATGTCGTCGAAGGCGGCGGCGGCTTCGGCATTCAGGATGATTCGCAGGCTCTGGGCCGAAAATTGGGGTAGTTCCATCGGTTCGAGTTTGGCCCCGGCCCCGCGCAGCGCGTCGAGCGCTTCCTGGTACAGCTTCTTCCGCTCGTTGTCGCCCTGCTCGAATTCGTTCTTGACGTATCCGATCCGCATCGAGGCGACCGGTCTGTCGGCGCTCCAGTTGAAGGGGATCTCCTCCACGGTCCGGTCGTGGCCATCCGGACCATAGATCGCATCGAGCACCAGCGCACAATCCTCGACGCCGCGGCAGATCGGGCCGATCTTGTCCATGGTCCAGCTCAAACCCATGGCGCCGTACCGGCTGACTCTCCCGTAGGTGGGGCGCAGACCCGTGACTCCGCAGCGCGATGACGGGGAAACGATCGATCCCAGGGTCTCGGTGCCGATCGAGAATCCCACCAGGCCCGCGGAGGTCGCCGAAGCCGAACCGGCCGACGAGCCGCTGGATCCGACATTGGTCTCCTCCGGCTCCCATGGGTTGCGCGTCATGCCCGCGAACCATCGGCCGCCCATTGCCAGCGCTCCCATCGAGAGTTTGGCCGTCAGGACCGCGCCGGCTTCGCGCAATCGTTCGACCACCGTCGAATCATAATCGATCATCTGCTCGCGAAATGGTTCGGCCCCCCAGGTGGTCTTGACTCCCCTGGTGGCGAAGAGGTCTTTGACGCCGCACGGAATGCCGTGGAGCGGTCCCCGGTATTTGCCGCGCTTGATCTCGCGCTCGGCCTCTTCGGCCTGTTTGAGCGCGATCTCTTCGGTCAGGGTGACCACGCAGAGCAGCTTAGGGCCATATTTCTTGAGCCGCGCCAGATACATCTTCGTCAGCTCGACCGGGGAGACCTGTTTGGTGCGGACCAGTTCGGCCAATTGGGTGACCGTGCAGAAGGCCAGCTCCTCGACGTTCTTGAACTTCGGAGCTTCGGTCTTGCTCGATTTCAGTTTCGATCGGGTCAGGTTGAACTTCTTGCCGGGCGGCGCCGGATGGAAGGCGGTGGCGGGCTCGGTGTCGAGGGGAATGTCGATCTTTCGCAGCGATTCGTAATTGACCAGGTTCCGGTTGACTCCCGGCAGCGCCATGCCCTCCTGGACTCCGGTCAGTTCGATTCCGATGATCTGTTCGGCGGGTCGCAACATCTCCAGCTTGATTCGGTCGGGAACCTCCTGAGAAGCCTGCTCACCGTACGCGCTGATCACGTCGAGGTTGGTCAGGGTGAGGGTGGCCGCTCCGGCCAGGGTGGCCGTTCCGGCTGCCGGCATCAGTTTCATGAACATCCGGCGGTCGATCGTCGCCTCTTTTTCGGAATCTCCTGAGGGGCGGGTGGGTTGCGATTTTTTCATGATCCTCCTCTAACAATGATTCGCAGTTTGTGGCCATTACTTCATGGGTGTCTGTGCTGTCGGAGATGATGCCCTCAAGTCATGAAAATAACCAGCAGCCCGAGATTGCGGACTGCGAGGAGCCGGTTATTCGTCTATAATTGTCAGCCGTGAGACCATCTACCGATAAAATCAACGTCGCGCTCATTCAAATGAGCTGTAGTCCGGACCCGCGCGAAAATCTCGATAAGGTTTGCGCCAGCGTCGAAGAGGCCGCCAAACGCGGGGCGCACATCGTTTCGACCCAGGAACTGTTCCGCTCGCAGTATTTCTGCCAGCGGGAAGATCACGATAACTTTCAATTGGCCGA
Organism: Blastocatellia bacterium; assembly: GCA_035280505.1. Lineage (GTDB taxonomy): Bacteria > Acidobacteriota > Blastocatellia > RBC074 > RBC074 > JAKEHZ01. The sequence goes on from DATEFT010001101.1 coordinate 2,132, forward strand.
GCCGATTCCGGGGCCGAGCACCGAGGCTCTCTCGAGGTTGGCGGCGGCCCATGGGATCGTCGTGGTCGGGTCGTTGTTCGAGCGGCGCGCGCCGGGGCTCTATCACAACACGGCGGTCGTGATCGATGCCGACGGCCGGTTGCTCGGCCTCTATCGCAAGATGCACATTCCGGACGATCCGCTCTATTACGAGAAGTTCTATTTCACGCCCGGAGACCTGGGGTTCCGATCGTTCGACACTCGATACGGCCGGGTCGGGGTGCTGGTCTGTTGGGATCAATGGTATCCCGAAGGCGCGCGAATCACGGCGCTGACCGGGGCGCAGATCCTCTTCTATCCGACGGCGATCGGCTGGCATCCCGGTGAAAAGGCGGAATATGGCGAGCGCCAGCACTCTTCCTGGGAGACCATTCAGCGGGCCCACGCCATCGCCAACGGCCTCTATGTCGCGGTCGCCAATCGCGTCGGCCACGAGGGCGATCCCCCGGGCGGAATCCAGTTCTGGGGCCAGAGTTTCATCGCCGATCCCTCGGGCCAACTGATGGCCAAGGCCGGAATCGAAGAAGAGCAGATTCTGATGGCCGAGTGTGATCTCCGCCTGATCGACGTCCAGCGCATCCATTGGCCGTTCCTGCGCGATCGCCGGATCGACGCCTATCAGGGGATTACGAGACGAATGATCGACGAGTAGGTCTTAATTGTCGAATTGAAGATGACTGAGATACAGAACCTCCCGCGCCTTCTCGGGTACCGAATGCCGGCCGAATGGGAGCCGCACGAAGCCACGTGGCTCTCATGGCCGCATAAAGAGGCGAGCTGGCCGAATGCCTTCGAACCGGTGCCCGCCATCTTCGTTGAAATGACCCGTCACCTGACCGCCTCGGAACTGGTTCGGATCAATGTCGCCGACGAGGAGTTCGCCGAGCGCGTCCGCGCGTTGCTGCGGGCCGGAGGCGTCGACCTGGACCGGGTGCGCTTTCACTTCAACCCGACGAACGACGCCTGGGTTCGCGATCACGGGCCGATCTACGTCATCCGTGATCGGGAAGGGAAGCGCGAACGGGCCATTGTCGATTGGGGATATAACGCCTGGGGCGACAAGTATCCGCCGTCTGACGACGACGACATCGTCCCGACCCGGATCGCGGAGGAGTCGGGCGAGCCGCTCTTCAAACCAGGGATCGTGATGGAGGGCGGGTCGCTGGATGTCAACGGCTGCGGGACCTTGATTACGACCGAGGGCTGCCTGCTCAATCCTAACCGCAATCCGCACCTGAACCGCGCGCAGATCGAACAGTATCTGAAAGATTATCTGGGCGTCTCCAATATTCTGTGGCTGGGCGAGGGGATCGCCGGAGACGATACCGACGGGCATGTCGATGATTTGACCCGCTTCGTTTCGCCCGAGACCGTGGTGACGGTAATCGAAGACGATCCGTCGGACGAAAACTTCCAGGTCTTGAAGGAGAATCACGGCCGGTTGTTGGGGATGAAAGACCAGGCCGGCCGGCCGCTCCGGGTGGTCACGCTCCCAATGCCGGGCCCGCTCTATTTTGAGGACCAGCGCCTGCCGCCGAGCTACGCGAACTTCTACATCGCCAATCGCTCCGTGCTGGTCCCGACCTACCGTCACCGGAATGACGAGCGGGCCTGCGCGATTCTGCAGGACCTCTTTCCCTCACGGAAGGTGATCGGGATCGATTGCACCCACCTGATCTGGGGCCTGGGCTCGATCCATTGCGTGACCCAGCAGCAACCCATAACTTAACCGCGAAAGACACGAAAGACGCGAAATAGACTGATTGGGCTCCATTTCGCGTCTTTCGTGTATTTCGCGGTTGATCTCTTATTCTATCCGGCGAATTCGACTTTGACCTGGTGTGGGATCACGCCCTTGCGGAAGCCTTCATCCAGCATCAATTGGACGGCCTGTTGATCGCGTTCGGTGTAACCGAGCGTGCTCTTGTTGACCCACATCCGGACGAAGGTGTCGGCGGTCTCGACCGGCATCTCGCGGGCGAACTGCATGGCATAGGCCAGGGCGTCCGCGCGGTGCTCCATGGAGAATTCGATGCTGCGATGGAGCCAGCGCGAGACTTCGCCTTGCAATTGCGGTCCCAGGTCGCGTTTGATCACGTTGCCGCCCATCGGCAGGGGCAGTCCGGTCTCTTTCTTCCACCAATCGCCGAGGTCCAGAACCTTGATCAGTCCGTCTTTGTGATAGGTCAACTGGCCCTCGTGAATCAACAACCCGGCGTCGTAATTGCCCTTGACGACCTCCTCGATGATTCGGTCGAACTCTACGACGCCGTACTCGAATTCGGGCGTGTGCAGTTTCAGCGCGAGAAAGGCGCTGGTCAACGTCCCGGGCACGGCGACGCGTTTGTTCTTCAACTCGCCGGGAGCGAAAGGTTTCCGCGTGACGAGGATCGGCCCGTAACCGTCGCCGATACTCGCGCCGTGCGGCAACAGCACGTAGTGTTCGGCGATATAGGCATAGGTGTGAAAGGAGATCGCCGTCACGTCATACTCGCGCGTCGTCATCGCGGTCTGATTGAGCGACTGGATGTCTTTCAGGACGTGGCTGAACTTCAACCCGCCGGTATCGATCTTATTGGTGGCGAGCCCATAGAACATGAAGGCGTCGTCGGAATCGGGGCTGTGTGCAACTTTGATCTCTTGCATCGTTATCTCTCGTTATCTTCTCAGGCTGCCGCATAATCGCGCAGCGGGTGGTAGAGCGTGTCGCGTTCAATGGCCAGGAATCCGGCCTCGGTGATGAGGCTGATGATCTCGTCCCGGGTCGCTTCGTGATCGTTCTTCGCCTCGACCAGGTAGGATTCCATCAGTTCGCCGCCACCGGTGATGGTGCCGTCGAAATCGTTGGCACCGAAATGGAGCGCCGTTTGCGCCAGCCGTTTACCGAGCATGACCCAGTAGGCTTTGAGATGGTCGATGTTGTCGAGCAGCAGGCGCGAAACCGCCATCGTCTTCAGGCTGTCGATGCCCGAGGGGCCCGGCAGTTGCGCCAACTGCGTTCCCGGAGGGTAGAAGGCCAGCGGAATGAAACACTGGAAGCCTCCGGTCCGGTCCTGCTGTTCGCGCAATTTGATCAGATGGTCGACCCGGTCTTCGAGGCTCTCGACGTGGCCGTAGAGCATGGTGGCGTTGGTCTTGATCCCGGCCTGATGGACCTTGCCGGCGAACTCCAGCCAGCGGTGGCCGTCGGTCTTGTGCGTGCAGATCTTCCGGCGCGTCTCTTCGGCGAAGATCTCGGCCCCGCCGCCCGGACACGAATCCATGCCGGCGGCCCGCAGCTTCTCGATCACCTCTTCGTCGGACATCTTGTAGAACTTCGCGAAGAAGTCAAGTTCGACCATGGTGAAGGCTTTGAGGTGCAATTTCGGGAACTCACGCTTGACCGCCGAGAGCAGGTCGGTGAAGTACGAGAACGGGAGGTGCGTGTTGAGGCCTCCCACGATGTGCAGTTCGGTGGCGCCCTGTTCGGCGGCCTGGCGCGCGACCTTCACGCATTCGTCGATGTTATGGGTATAACCGCCCGGCTGATTGTGTTTGACGAAAAAACTGCAGAATTTGCAGTCGGCGTAGCAGTAGTTGGTCGGATTGAGATGACGGTTGACGTTGAAATAGGTGGCCCGATCGTGTTTACGGCGGCGGACGGTGTCGGCCAGCCTCCCGATGCCATGCAGATCCTGGCTGCGAAACAGCGTCATTCCGTCTTCGAAACTCAATCGCCGGCCCGCCGCCGTCTGCTCGGCGATCGGAACCAGAGCCGGATCGAGAAAAAAATCGTTCATCTTCATAAACTCATCTCGAACTATCGATCAAAAAAATGTCGGCCGCGATCGTGACCAACAGGATGATGCTGACATAGGCGTTGGTCGTGAAGAAGGCGACGTTCAACCGCGAGAGATCGTCGTGGCGAACCAGACGGTGTTGATAGATCAGCAGGGCCGCGGTGGTGATCAATCCGAGCAGCCCGATCCAGTGCAACTCGGTCAGGAAGTAGATCCAGACCAGGGCCGCCATCATCGCCGTGTGCAGCCCGCGCGAGATCCAGAGGGCGCGCGCGATCCCGACTCGTTGCGGGATCGAGTGCAATCCGGCCCCGAGATCGAACTCGCGATCCTGGCAGGCGTAGATGATGTCGAAACCCGCCGTCCAGAGCAAGACGCTGAGACTGAGCAGCCAGGGCACCGGCGAATCGACGGCGCCGCGCACCGCGATCCAGGCCCCCATCGGCGCGATCGACAGGCACCAGCCCAGGACCAGGTGCGAGAACGCCGTAAAGCGTTTGGTGTATGAATAGAACAGCACCGACGCCAGCGCGATGGGCGCCAGGACCCGGGTCAGGTCATTGAGCATGTGGGCCGCCACTATAAAGATCCCGGCCGAAACGATGGTGAAGAGCAGGACGAACTGGCGGCTGAGCAGCCCCGCCGGCAGGGCCCGCATTCTGGTCCGCGGGTTGGCCGCGTCGATTTTGTGATCGACCAGCCGGTTGAAGGCCATCGCCGCCGACCGCGCCCCGACCATGGCCACCACGATCCACCAGATCTGGCGCCCGGACGGTATCCCGCGTGCGGCGAGCACCGCGCCCAGAAAGGCGAAGGGCAGCGCGAACAGTGTATGTTCGATCTTGATCATCTCGAACGCGATTTTCAGATTGCGCAGCATATGATTGCAGACTCCAACTGGCGGTCACTATATTGACTGCCGCAAAAGCTTGTCAAGCTGTCCCGTTAAAGCTATAAAACCACGGGGCGCCGGGTTTCGTTGCAGTCTGAGGCTATCTTCTTCGGTTGGCGAATTTGTCACGAAGCGTTAACAAATAGGCGGTTGCTGATGGATCAAGAAAAGTTAAAAGATTTGCTGTCGGGTTTCAAAGAGGGCGGCCTGAGTCTAGATCAGGTCCTGGAAGCGCTGCGCCATCTACCTTTTGAGAGCCTCGGCTACGCCACGGTCGACCACCATCGGGCGCTGCGTCAGGGATTTCCCGAAGTGATCTTCGGGCAGGGCAAGTCTCCGCAGCAGGTCGCCGGGATCGCCGCGCATCTGCTCAAACGTTCATCGAACCTGCTGATCACGCGCAGCAACCGCGAGACCTTTGAGCTGGTCAAAGCGGTGGACGAGGCGGCGGTCTTTCATGAGATCTGCGGCGCGATCTCGGTCCGGCACGACCGGACGCCGCTGGGGACCGGGCTGGTGGCCGTCGTCACGGCGGGCACCTCCGATATCCCGGTGGCCGAAGAGGCGGCCATCACCGCGGAGATCATGGGGAACCCGCTCGAACGATTGTATGACGTCGGAGTGGCCGGCATTCATCGCCTTCTCAGCCGGTTGGAACTGCTGCAATCGGCCCGGGTGATCGTCTGTGTCGCCGGCATGGAGGGCGCCCTTCCCTCAGTGGTCGGAGGACTGGTCAACGTGCCGGTGATCGCCGTGCCGACCAGCATCGGCTACGGCGCGAGTTTCAACGGCGTCGCCGCGCTGCTGGGCATGCTCAATTCGTGCTCTTCGAACGTGACGGTGGTCAACATCGACAACGGATTCGGCGCCGGATTCGTCGCCGGCCTGATCAATCGAAATAGTACATGAGCGATTGATCGGCGAGGGCCGGGTCCGCGGCTTTCGTGGTCTTGGGCGCACGCGGGACCGTGACCATGGTCCTGAGACTCTTGCGAAAATCCTTCAAGGCCATTCCCCGCCACAGCTCTCGAAACTGCGAGAAGATGGTCAATCGAAGCTGATCGTGCTCGGCGATGATCTGTTCGAGCACGGCCAGATCCGCATGCTCCGGCTCTCGCTGCTTCAATCGCGAGAGATCCTCTTCGATCACCGCTCGCTGGGTGACGCAGTCCTGAATCTCTCCCAGCAGCTCCTGGCTGTGTTTGAGCAGATCGATCAGGCAGGTCAGGCGATCGGGATAGACTTCGCGCAGGGCTTCGGCGCTGTATCGGAGCCGCTTGCCGGAGATCCGCAGATCGTGAAGCTGTTCCCAGGTCACCGGGCGCTCGGGATCCGGCCAGTGCGAATAGAACTCCTTGAGCCGCGTTCGTAGAATGCGCCGGGCGGTCTGATCGAGCCGATCGTGGCGCGAAACCTTTTTGATCTTAAGCGGCTTGGCCATGTATTCTCTCCCGGTTCGAATCGTCGTTTTGAGTCTCGGATTCGCCCTTGATTTCGGCCTCCGGATCGATCCCCTCGGTCTCGGCCGGGGGGGGGAATTCGCGTTTGAAATCGGCGTACGCTTCGCCGCCCAGATAGTCGATCAGTTTCAGATATTGCCGTCTCCGGCGACCTTGCAACCGGCGAATCAGCGACTTGATCGCGGGCGAATCGGACGGCGGACGGTCGGTCAACAGGTCTTTGAGATATTCGATCATGACATCGAGGTCGCGAACCCCGCCGAGCGCGTCGGCCAGGGTCTCCAGTTGCGCGCGTATTCGGCGGCTGTCTTCGCGCGGAAGACAGCCGGAGAAGTTGCCGAGCGCGACTCGAAGCCGTCTGATCGCCACTCGCATGTCGTGGATGGCTTCGACCTCGCCCTCCGATGCGCCAATCTCCTCTGCGATGATCAGTCGATGAAGACTGGTAAAAACTTCCCCAGCAAACTGCCCCGTCGGTATGATTGCGGGAGCCGGATCTCCGCTTGTCGTCATAGTTTTTTCTCCAGTTAAGTTGGGAAGAGGTTCATTTATTCTAAGATCTGGTAGTTGCGGGTCGCAAGCCGGGGCTCTCGATAACGGCCAAAAATTTTTCGAAAATTCCTTCGGGGAAACTGGAAGAAATAACCGATTGAGAATTCTCTAAAGGTGCCAGCAAGATCTGCTGGTGTTGAGCGAGAGGTGGCGGTCCGATGCCGGTAAAAACCCCCGCTGCTGATTTCTCAACTAGCTCTTTGGCGCGAAGAGGCCGATTGTACCCAGTGAGCAATCGGCCTTTTCGCTGCCTAGGATCAGAACTTTCATCCCATCTTACTTAAACTCAACCTACTATCATTCGATCCCCGTTCCTTTCGGTAGTTACAGCCCCGCTTAGGATTTTCCGTGCCCAGCGCGTATAATTCGGAGATGTTTATGCTTAAAGATTACAGCCTTGGGGAGGTCTAGTACCATGCGCGCTGATGTAGCCGATTGGATCGCGCTGAATATGATTCGGGGGATTGGACCACGCACTGCCAATCAATTGATCCAGCGTTTCGGAACGCCCGCACAAGTCTTCGCGGCGTCGCGGCTGGATCTGGAACACGCCGGAATGAAACCGGAGTCCATTCAGGAACTGCACGATTCGGAGATTCTCGAGAAAGCCAATGGCGAGATCGAGCGGCTGGAGCGGCTGGGCGCGAGCGTCATCACGCTCGAGGACCCGGACTATCCCGCGTTGCTGCGCGAGATTCACGATCCTCCGATCGCGCTCTATGTCCGCGGTAATTTGAAGCAGGCCTGTCAGCGCCCGTGCCTGGCCGTGGTCGGTTCGCGGCGCTCTTCGACCTACGGCATGAATGCGGCCCAGAGCCTGGCGCGCGATCTGGCCGCGCAGGGACTGACGATCGTCTCCGGGCTGGCCCGGGGGATCGATGCCTCGGCGCATCTCGGCGCGCTCGAAGCGGGCGGGGTGACGGTCGCCGTCGTCGGGACCGGGCTGGAGACCACCTACCCCAGGGAGCATAAAAAACTGGAGGAGACCATCATCGCCAGCGGCGCCTGCCTCTCCGAATTCCCGTTGGGCACGCCGCCGCTCCCGCAGAATTTCCCTTATCGCAATCGTGTGCTGAGCGGCCTCTGTTTCGGTGTCCTGATCGTCGAGGCGGCCGAACAGAGCGGCTCCCTGATTACCGCGCGGATGGCCTCTGAACAGGGCCGGGAGGTCTTCGCCGTGCCGGGAAATATCACCTCCCAGAATTCGTTCGGACCCAACTACCTGATCAAGGACGGCGCCAAACTCGTCCAGCACTGGCGCGACGTGGTTGAAGAGTTGCCGCGCGAGATCAAGACCCGGATTCTGGGACCCGAAAAAAGTTCGCCGCCAGAGGTTCAAGCCAAGGTTCAGCCGCTCTTCGAAGCCGTGGAATTGAGCGATCCCGAGCGTAAAGTGCTCTCTCTTCTCAGTTTGGACGCCCCATCCAACGTCGACCAATTGTTAATGTCCAGCGGAATGAATTCCTCCGAATTGATGACCGCATTGCTTGACCTTGAAATGAAGGATAGAATCAAGCAGCTTCCAGGCAAGAGTTTTATAAAAAGGATGTAATGAAATTCTCAGTTCCTAATTCTCAGTTCACGGTTGGCAATGGGCAGTTCACAGATCGCAAGCGGCGATTCAGAGGATTGGACTTCCATCGTGAAGGTCTTCAATCGACGGTGATGACCGAACAACCTAACTGCGGGATGCGGATTGCGAGTTGCGAACCGATGTTATGCTCGATTGGGTCAAAGCGTGGTTTTTAGAGATTTCTCATCAGGTGGTCGGATCCGCAGTCTACTGGGCTGCTCCACTGATGATCGTGATTGGTGCCTTCGATTCATCATTACTCTCGTTTCCGGAAGTAAACGATTACATCACGGTCGCCCGCATTGCTAACAATCCGTCCGAGGTCTATTATTTCCCCCTTTTTCCGGCGATCGGATCGTTGATTGGGTGTCTGGCGCTCTATCGAATTGCACGACGCGGTGAGCAATTCGTGATCAGGCGGTTCAAACCCAAGCATCTTGATCGGGTCAAGGAGCTCTACCGGAAATGGGGATTGTGGGCGCTGGTCATTCCCGCGCTGCTCCCGCCACCTATCCCTTTCAAGATCTTCGTCGCGGCAGCCGGGGCCCTCGGCTATCCGATCGCGCGCTTTGCGGCGGTGGTCATGGCTGCGCGCACAGTCCGTTACTACTTCTGGGGGTTGCTCGCCTTTTTTTTCCGGAACGAGGTGAGAAGGATGATGGATTGGTTAGGACATTATATACTAGAGATCGTAGGCGTCTTTACGGCGGCCTTCCTTCTCTTTTTGCTGGTGCGCTGGATGATGTTGAAATGGCGCGGCCAATCAGCTAAAAGCAAAGCGGAAATCTCCTATACTGACTGATACTGACGGATACAAACTGACCCCCATCTCGACCAGACTGATAATCGATAATGAAATACTGGCTTTTTGGTATAACCGGAGCGATTAAATCCCTGCAGGCGGTCCTCGTCGGGCTCGGCGTCACGGGTGTTCTGGCGATCGGGTTGTTGGATGCAGCCATGATTCCATTGCCTGGCGGCGCTGACTTGGTGGTCATGACTCTCTCTCACCTCAATCCGGCCATGATGCCGCTCTACGTGCTGGTGGCCGTCATCGGTTCGACTTTCGGCTGTCTCGTTCCGTACTGGATCGGGCGGCAGGGCGGGCAGGCGGCGCTCCGCCGGTTCAGCGAAGAGAAGCGCGCGCGCGTCAACGAACTGATCGGCCGTTACGACACCTGGGCCATGCTGGTCGGCGCGCTGCTGCCTCCGCCGTTTCCCTTCAAGCTCTTTCTGTTGTCGGCCGGAGTCTTTCGCATGCACATCGGGCGGTTTCTGCTGGCGCTGGCGATCGGCCGCGTCATCAGATTTGTCCTGGAAGGGTGGATGGCCGTGCGTTACGGGGACCAGGCGACGATGCTCTTCAAACAACACTATCCGAAGATCGGTCTGGCCATGGCCGCGGCCGTGATCATGCTCTTCCTTCTCAACAGCCTGCGGAATCGCCGGCAGCGCGGAGAAGAACTGGCTTGATTGACGCGCCGCCGACTGAACCCTCTGCTAAAATTTAAACCGCGAAATGCTCAAAAGACACGGAATTATCCAGCTTCGTGTCTTTCGCGTGTTTCGCGGTTTGAATCTCAAATGAGGACGCGGCGGACCATCTCGCCGACACTCTCGCCGATCGAAAGCGCCGAGGTCAGCCCCGGCGACTCGATTCCGATACAGTGAATAACGAAGGGCCACTGCGGATCGTGCTCGATCACGAAATCGGCGAATCCGTGTTGGCTCTCCGGGAACAGTCTGGCCCGCAGACCGGTATAACTGAGCCGCAGATCCTCCATCCGCAAGCTGGGGACCATCTTCACCGCCGACTCATAGAAGGTGCTCAACTCCCGGCGGCCATGCTCGTAATCTTCTTTGCTCTCGATATATCGCACATTGGGGCCGATCAACAGCGCTCCGCCGATCGTCCTGGTGAAATGCACGCCCAGCCCGTGACCCGACGGCAGCGGCACCGGATAGACCATGGTGTTGACGAGGTGGGTGCGGCTCGGGATCAGCTCCGCGTATTCGCCGCGGCATGGATAGATGGTCTGGGTTTGATGGCCGAACATCCGGGCGACCTCGTCGGAGTAGAGTCCGGCGGCATTGATCACGACGCGGGCGGCGACCTCTTCGCGTTCGGTGCGGATCAGCGTCAGGCCGTCTTTGATCTCCGCCCCGATCACGCGGGTGCCGGTCAGAATGTGGGCGCCCTGGTCGAGAGTCAGCCGCGCCAGAGCCTTGATCAACTCTTCGGCGTCGATGATTCCGGTCTGAGGTGAGTAGAGGGCCAGCGGTGAGACGACGTTCGGTTCGAGCCGGCGGATGAACTCCTGATCGACGATCTCCAGCCCCTCGACGCCGTTCTGCGCGCCGCGCTGCTGGAGAGCCTGCAGCAGCGGCCGCTGCTCTTCCGAATCGGCCACAATGAGCTTGCCGAGGCGCCGGTGCGGGAGGCCGTGGGCGGCGCAGAACTGATAGAGCATCCGCGCGCCGCGCACGCAATGGAAGGCCTTCAGAGATCCGGTCGGATAGTAGATGCCGGCGTGGATGACGCCGCTGTTGCGCGTCGAAGCGCCGAGACCCAGCCGCGGCTGGGCTTCGAGCAGGAACACGTCATCGTAGTGACGGGAGACCTCGGCCGCGATGGCGGTGCCGACGACTCCGCCCCCGATGATGACGATCCTGGCGATTTCATTCGTAGACATGTCTGATCAGGAATGCGGGACGCTGACCCGCTCGACCCGCAGCGCCTGCCCGGTCTCCTCATCGATATCCACAATCAAACCGTTCAATTTGATCTCGCCTTCACTCGGTTCCATCTTGGGCGCGAACCCGCGCAGAAAGCGCTCCAGCACGATCTCGCTCTGCATTCCGATCACCCCGTCGTGCGGACCGGTCATTCCCAGATCGGTCAGGAAGGCGGTGCCGCCGGGCAGGATCTGCTCATCGGCGGTCTGGACGTGGGTGTGGGTGCCGACGATGGCCGAGACTTTACCGTCGAGGTAACGTCCCAGCGCGATCTTCTCCGAAGTCGCCTCGGCATGCATGTCGATCAGGATCACTTTGACTGAAGGTTCAAGCGCGGACAGTTGCGCGTCGGCCACTCGGAACGGATCGTCGCACGGCGGCATGAAGATGCGGCCCTGCAGGTTGATGACCGCCACGGAGATGCCCCGGACCTTGCCGACCCAGCGTCCGCGCCCGGGCGCCCCGGGCGGATAGTTGGCCGGGCGCAGCAGGCGGTGCTCTTTCTCGATGTACGCGAGAATCTCTTTCTTGTCGAAGATATGGTTGCCGGAGGTCATGCAATCGACTCCGGCGGCGAACAGATCTTCGGCGATGCGTGGGGTGATCGAAAAGCCGGCGGCGGCATTTTCAACATTGGAGACGACGAAATCCACCTCGCGTTGAGCCCGCAGATCGTGCAGACGCTCCTCGAGTACACGACGACCTGCGCGCGCCATGGTGTCGCCGGTCATCAAGACTCTGATCATTGCGCGTTGCCTTTCTAAGCCCGGCTCAATTGGTTCACCGCTGAAATGAGGTTGGATGCACGCCTCAGCGAGTCTCTACCTGAACAAATCTTGAACTGAGCGCTTAAGAGTAGTAGTAGTAATGCCTAACTAAGAGGGAGTTTGGCACGTGCGGACTTCCGCGCGGCCGTGACGACGGCTTCATTTGAACCTGCCTTCGACAGGGGGGTGACCTCAGCCTTGTGGCTAGGAGTCACTCGTACGGTGACGAGTATGCCCGCCGACAAGTTAGCACTTCGGTCTCCCATTCAAATGAATTGGCTCAAATTGAATTGCCGCCGTTCACTAACTTTGCAGAAGTCCCGCAGCGGCTCGCATACTAGCTCACCGGGTGGGGCGGGTCAATACCCGGCCTTCGGTTTTTTTCATCCGCGCCCACGGCTCCGATCCTTGACCCATGGCTGGCGGTTGGCTATCTTATAAACTTTTCGGATTCAGCATTGACATTTGACTATCAGGAATTGAGGAGACTTATTAGCGATGGGATTTCAAGCCACACAAATTCGCAAAGGCATGGCTATCCTCCATAACGGAGTGCCGCACAAGGTTGTCGACTTTCATCATCATACGCCGGGCAACCTCCGCGCCATGGTTCACACCAAGCTGCGTAACCTGAAGACCGGGAGCACGACCGAACATCGGTTCCGCTCCACCGACGATGTCGAACGCGCGATCGTTGAAGATCACGAGATGACCTATCTCTACAACGAGGGTGATACCTACTATTTCATGAATACCGAGACCTACGAGCAGGTCGGGCTGAGCGCGGATGAGCTGGGTGACGCCGTCGGCTATCTCTTGCCGGATACCCTGATTCAGGTCCAGTTCTACGAAGG
>DATEFT010001102.1:0-6823 GCA_035280505.1 Blastocatellia bacterium
TGCAATCGCTCGGCGCCCCTGGCCGACAGGCAGCATGCTGGAGATCCTTTCCGTGGCCGAACAGCCTTACCTTCCGACCACGGAGACCTGGGCTTTGCCTGATAGCTCTTTCATTGAAGCTGGAGAGGCTGCCCAAGAGCAGGCGCAAACCGCCGTCAATGGCGCGGAGCAGCGGGTTCGACAATCTTTGGGAGCCGCGCTCGAGATTATTCCCAAAGTCGTCGAGGGCCATACGGTGTCGAGGATCCTGGAGGAGGCCGAATCCTGGGGCGCGGATCTGATAGTGCTCGGCTCCCACGGATATCGCGGGTTGACGCGCTTTCTACTGGGCTCGGTCTCGAACGCCGTAGCCACACATGCCAAGTGTTCCGTGGAGATCGTGCGCTCGCCTCAGACCAGCCTGAGCACATCCTAAGCGTGGCGAGAATTGAAGAGCATCGCGCGCGGGACTCCGATCACAGCCTGAGACAATGCCGATCCCGGTCCCGATTCTTGAATCGATCGATGGTAAGGAGACGAACCGATGAAAAAGGTTGAAGCGATTATTCGCCCACATGTACTTGAAAATGTGAAAGATGCCCTTCAGACCCTGGGCATCCAAGGCATGACGATCAGCGAGGTGAAAGGTTTCGGACGCCAGAAAGGGCATACCGAAGTTTATCGAGGCAGCGAATACAAAGTGGAATTCGTGCCTAAACTGAAGGTCGAAATTGTTCTGGACGATGAGGTCCTCGAAAAGGTGATCGAGGCGATCGTCAAAACCGCTCGGACCGGCAAATTCGGCGATGGCAAGATTTTTGTCTTCTCGGTGGAGGAGGCCATTCGCATCCGAACCGGCGAAGAGGGGATGAATGCTGTTTGAAAGTCTACCCGATTTGAGCTGGTTCCGGCTCAATGTCGGCCTCCGGTTCCACCAGACCAGCGATGCCTCGATGAGGCGCACTCTCTGCGAGCGCTTCATCAAGGGGTCTTAGGCTATCTCAATAATCGATCTCTAAACACAACCTGAGATTATGGCAAAAGAAAAGATCTTAGTCGTTGATGATGAGCCGATGATTCGCTATACCTTGAGAGTGGCGTTATCCGGCTGGGGATATGAATCAGTCGAAGCCGGCACGATCACAGGCGCACTCGCGACCTTCGATGCGGAGCACCCGGCGGTCGTCTTGCTCGATGTCCATCTGCCTGACGGTTCCGGTCTGGACGTCCTCAAAGAGATCAAGAATCGGCAGTCACAGGCCGTCGTGATCATGATCACGGGCAATGTCATGATCGAGGATACGCTGGCGGCGTTGCGCGGCGGCGCCTATGACTTTATCAGCAAACCGGTCAACCTGAACGAACTCCAGGTTACCATTCGCAACGCGCTCGAGGCCGGTCAGTTGCGAAAAGAGGTCCATCAAATCCGGCGCGAGCGGACTCGTGAATTCAGCTTCGATCAGATCATCGGGGAATCGCCGGCGCTGAAGCAGATGATTACGATGGCCCGCAAGGTCGCCGAGAGCGAAGCTTCCACGGTCTTGCTGCAAGGCGAGAGCGGAACCGGCAAAGACCTCGTCGCCAAAGCTATTCATTACAGCTCGCGCCGTGCCGAAAAGCCCTTCATCGCGATCAATTGTGCCGCCATCCCTTCGACTTTGATCGAGAGCGAGTTATTCGGCTACGAGAAGGGCGCGTTCACCGACGCTAAAGGGCGCAAGGAAGGGCTCTTCGAACAGGCTGAAGGCGGAACGGTCTTTCTGGACGAGATCGGCGAGCTGGAGCTCGCCTTACAGGCTAAATTGCTGCGTGTCCTGGAAGAGGGGACGTTTCGCCGCGTCGGGGGATTGAAGGATCTCAAGCTCGATGTGCGCGTCATTGCCGCCTCGAACCGCGACCTCAAAGGTGAGAGCGACGCCGGAAGGTTTCGGCTCGATCTCTATTACCGTCTCTCCGTCATCGAGATCGATCTGCCGCCCCTGCGCGAGCGGGGCTCGGACGTCATGTTGTTGACCGACTATTACATCAACGCCTTCAATGAAAAGCTACGAAAACGAGTTCGCGGCTTGAGGCCGGAAGTGGCGGAGATCTTTCAACATTACGCCTGGCCCGGGAATGTTCGTGAGCTCCGCAACGTCATAGAACGCTCGATCATTCTCGAAGACGACGAATTGATCACCGTCAACTGGCTGCCAAGAGGTATGATCAACGAAGAGCAGATCGCGACGCCTCTCTCGGAGATTCAGCCCGTAACCGCCATCCCCAAAGAGGCGGCCGATGCCTCCGGTGGAAACATCAATCTGTCCCAACTTTTCCCTTTACCCCCGGAAGGAATTCAACTGGAGTTGGTGGAGATGTGTTTCGTAGAACAGGCTATGAATCGGAGTCATCACAACCAGACGCGAGCCGCCGAGCTGTTGGGCATTTCCCGTGACCAGCTACGCTACCGGTTGAAGAAACTCGATGTAATGCATACAGGCGTTTCCGGTTGAACGTGTGAGTGGCAGATTGACTTCACTTACACTTGGTCTCCTGACCGAGCAGCCTTCAATTGAGCTCTTTTTCACTCTCCTTCTCAGCGTTCTTCACATCTGCCTCGTCTTTTCTATCGTGGAGATAGTTCAGGCGAGGCACACTTATTGCACTACTTTTTGTCAGCGAAAGGAGAGACCATGAGCAACCAAATCGGCAAAACAGCGTATAGCTCTCAATCAGGGAGACTGCCGGAGAGACAGATTGACCCTCGCGACGGATTCCGGTCAAAGGGCGCCACGGTGCCGACCGTCAATGAAGGGTCCGTCTGCCCTCTCGAGTACTATGTGAAGACTCTCAACTCATCGAAGGCCTTTGAATTAGAAGAGAAGCTGAACGATGCGAGCCGCGAGGGGTGGCAGTTGCTTCAGATTATCCAGGATGGAGAACAGAAGCAGTTGGTGTTTGTGCGTCAATTAGGCAAAAGCAATAACCAATAACCATTCTGGCCATCTTTATATCCGTCCATCAGTCTGGGGCTTACTATTGCTACCCAATAGCCACGCTTCCCAGATGAGGCTCACGGTTTCTGTGCTGCTCCAGGAACCGCAGCAGCACGCCGCTACTAACAGCATTGGCAAACCCGAACTCTTCGCGAACCACCATTCCAAGCAGTGCGCCATCGATGGCGGACACCAGTTGCCCGCCGGAGGCGCCGTGCAAGATCTGAACCTTGACTGTGACCTCTCCGGGCGGCGCGATGAGGGTGTAGCCCCAGGTGATTACCGAGCGATCCCCCTCAGGATTGCTGCCGACCGTAAATACCGGCTCCCCCAGACTCGTGGCGGTTCTCATAGAAACTGGCGGGAGATCGATAGCGATCGGCACCAACAATCGCAGCAAGTCTTGATCCGGATCCGCACCGCGCAGATCCGCCACGACGCCATCCACCTGCACGGTGGTGCTCTGGTATTCGGTCTCACCGGATCCGCAACGGCTAAGATGATAAGCCGTAATGACCTCCGCCTTCCCTTCCTCTCGATAGCCGGTCAAGAATCCGCTCCCAAGCCAACATTCGCTGGTGATCAGTACGAAACGAGAGCTGGCCGCGTTAACATAGTCTTGTTTAACCGGAGTGTCAGCCCCAACCGGTTGAGAGCAGATCAGAAACGAGGCCAGGCCGAAGATTATTCTCAATCGACCTGTTCCGATCATGAATTTCAGCCGTCTCACTTGGGTCATCATCAATCTCCATCATTACGCAGCGTTCGCCTAATCAGCCCGGCACTCTTCTGGCATTGACCAAGGTCGCAGCCCTGTTCGCGGAAAAGGAGCAATTACCATACCGTGACTAATCAGATCGAGTTTGTAGACCGAATCAAGCCGGTAAAGATGGCGATCTCGATTGTACTTCGGTCGAATGAGCTTGGATCTGCCTTCTTTGAGATGCCGGAGGGGCCCCGTTCAGCTCACCTCAAGAATTGGCAGAGGCTGCGCAAAATTCCTCACGCTGTTGAGCAAAGTCACACACTCTCAACCAAACAAGCGGGATCAGGCTCTCACTTTAGGCTTTTGGCGAAGAATTCGGGCAATTTAGCCCGGCACGATTGTTGCGAATTTCAGAAATGCCGAGATCACTCGGTTAAATGAAAGGATTAACGATGAAGGAGGTAGACCATCCATGCGCAACTCATTTCGAGTCGGCTCTCTATTCGGCGTCACGATCTTTGTACATTTGACCTGGCTCGTGGTCTTTACTCTCGTGACGCTCTCGTTGGTGAGCCAGTTTTCCGGGCGTTTCCCCAATTTGCCGGGCGGGGCTCAGATCGGCATCAGCATCATTGCCAGCCTGCTGTTCTTTGCTTCCATCTTATTCCACGAGATGGCCCACTCGCTCCTGGCAATCCGGTATGGACAGCCAGTGCGTGCCATTACGCTCTTCGTCTTTGGCGGCGTCTCGGAAATCGAACGGGAGCCCGAGCAACCCAAGGCCGAGATTGAGATCGCCCTAGTCGGGCCAATTTCCAGCTATTTGCTGGGGCTTGGTTTCGGAGCGATCTGGTACTTGGGTCGCGAGAGCATGCCGATCGTCGGCGCGATTGCAGGCTGGTTGTCGGTGGTCAACCTGGCGCTCGGGACCTTCAATCTCTTACCCGGGTTACCGCTCGACGGCGGTAGAGTGTTGCGCGGCGTAATCTGGCGTCTGACAGGTGATCAGATGCGAGCAACACGCATTTCGAGCCGGGTCGGCAAAGGCTTTGGGCACTTGCTGGTTCTGCTGGGAATCTGGGCCATCTTCTATCGAGGAGACCTGGCAAACGGCATTTGGCTGGGCTTAATCGGGCTCTTTCTGGTCAATGCCGCGGGAACCAGCCTGCTTCAGGTGAAGATGCAACGAGCCCTCACCGGAGTTCGAGCGAATCAGGCGATGGCGACGGACTGCCCTTATATCCCGGCTGGCATCAGCCTGAAGGAGTTCGTCGACCGTTTCCTTTCGCTCACGGGCCGGAGGTGTTTCGTCGTCGGCGAGCTTGAAAGCCCGCGCGGCGTGATCACGCCCTCCGAGGTGCGCGCGATCCCGCGAGAGGAATGGCCCAAGACGTCGGTGCAAGCAGCAATGCGGCCCTGGGATCAAGTCGATTCGGTCGAGCCTGACACCGGCCTTGAAGATGTGGTTCGGCTGATCGATCTGCGTCAGATCCCCCAGGTGGCAGTGGTTGAGGGCGGAAAACTCCTCGGAATCATTGAGCATGAGTCACTGCTTCGATTCATTCGCAATCGAATGGAGTTGGCTGCCTGATCTCCCGGTGCTGTTCGAGCGAACTGATGAATCAGTGATAGCACGAATAGCCTTAACAGAAATGCGTGAAGGACGGCATTATGAAAATCTTGATGGCGACAGACGGATCGGACCAAGCGACCGCCGCAGTGCGGACCGCCGGCAAAATTCTGAACCGAAACAACAATCACGACCGAATCGATCTGCTATGCGTTGCCCCGGATCTGAGTTGGTCCAAAGATAAAGTCCGAAGACCGCAGCCCGGGATCGGCCAAATCGACCAGATCGAGGAGATCCGAGATGAATATCAGAGTAAAATTAAGCTGGAAGCGACCAAGATTGTCGCTCGGACACAAGCCATGCTGGCGACCGAAGGAATCGAAGCCAACGCGTTAACCGAGATCGGGTCACCAACCAGCCTGATCATAAAAATGGCCGGAGACTATGATTTGACGGTGATCGGCGCACACGATCGCTATGAGCGCGGCAAGCCGGGCCTGGGTCCGGTGGCTAGTCGAGTTGTGGCCCAGGCTCCCGGCGCAGTTCTGGTCGGCCGGGAATTGACGACCGAAAGAGGCTGGCGAATTTTAATCGGAGTGGACGGGTCCTTGGCTTCCGAACAGGCTATTCAGCTCATGGTTTCGTATTTCAATGTGGACTCGGCTGAGATCACGCTGATGCATGTCGTCGAAACGCCGTGGGTTCAACTTGGACTGGAAAAAGAATGGCTGGAGCCTTCGGAAAGTTTTTTCAAACGGCCGGTCGCCGCACCGTCAATCGATCACGGGTTGTGGCGGGGAGCGTCAACAATCATCGAAGATTCGCATTGTCAACTGGAGAGATTGAGCCTGAGCGCTGAAACCATCATTGAGTCGGGCGATCCGGCACTGGAAATTCTGAGCGAGGCCGAGAGAGGCGATTATGACCTGATCGTGCTTGGAGCCACTGGTGATACGAGTCTCAAGCACAGCTTGCTCGGCAGCGTCTCGACCAAAGTCGCGCAGAGTGCTCACTGCTCCGTTTTCATCGTGAAGTTCATGGAATAAGTTGGGCCGCCAGGCGGCTTTCGAGTCAGTAATTCATTTTTCTTCGGCGACTGAAGACCGAAGCATTAGGAGGCGTTATGCAGACAGAGTATTTGGAGAAAGCGATTGAAATGGGCGTTAAAACCGCTCTGCAAAATATGGAGGTGGCGCGGGTCAAAGAAGTGGTAGACGACGCCATTGAAGACGGGCTGGCGATTGCCAAACGGACGGTCAAAAGGTCTCGCCGGAACGCCGAGGAGATGATCGATGCCGCGACCTGCAACGTCAAACGACACCCGCTCCTCGCGGTAGGCGTGACCTTCGGAGTCGGCATCGGCCTTGGCGCTCTCGTCGGGATCCTGACTTCTCGCAACAATCGATGCTGAGCCAACGGATCGTCCCGTCTCACCTCGCAGTGTTCTCTGAACTTGAGGAGGTGATGCCCGGACATCGTATCATTGCAGCCGGCATTCCATCGGTGGCCTGGAACCGCTTCTGACGATCCACGAAGATCTGCCGTCAATTCTCCCGGCGGCAGTCTTCGTGGTCGATCAGCGCCGATCCCTTG
>DATEFT010001103.1:0-38145 GCA_035280505.1 Blastocatellia bacterium
TCTAGACTTCTCCAGACTTCTCCAGACCTCTTTTTCAGAGTATGACTCCACACAAGATCGCCGCGCTGGTCAACCTGCTGGGCTTTATCACGGGGACCGCACTCTACGCGATGCTGTTGGCCATGGTCTTACGCGCGGTCGATCGGCCCCTCACCCCTTCCTCGAATCCGGGGCACGGTCAACGGACGACGCTGGCGACCGAGCGGATGTTGCTGGCGACCGGCCTGCTGGGTCTGTTGTGGAATCTCGGCGCCCTGGTCATCTACGGGGCCCGCGACTGGAATATGGGCCAGCCGTCGCGCTGGTTCGAGGCGGCGGTCTTCACCGCGCTGGGATTTCTGCCGGCGGTGGTGGTCCATTCGGTCTTGCGCGCCGGAGAAGAGCTGGCCCGGCAGACCGGCGCCCGGGTGATCACGATTCTGGCCTATGCGCTGAGCGCTTTCGCGGGAGTCATGCATTGCTACGCGGTCAGCATCGAGGGTGAGACGCCGTCGGGGACGGCGCTGCGCACCCTGACCTTCGGGTTCAGCGGTTTGAGCGTCGTGTTGATCATCTACGCCCGGCGCTCGTCGATCTGGAAGCGGGCGCTCTGGGTCGTGGCCCTCGCGGTCTTCGCCGTCTCGGCTCTGCACATCAGCCAGCACACCACCGGCGACGAGCCCTGGTTCATCGAATTGATCGGACATCACGCCTCGCTGCCGCTGGTCATCGCCATGCTCTATCAGGACTACCGGTTTGCGCTGGCCGACATCTTCTTGAAACGAACGCTGGCGGTCGTCGTGCTGGTGGCGCTCGCCTTCGGACTCTACGTCATGGTGGTCACGCCGCTGTTGAGGGCGCGGGATGCGGACGGCGACCCGGACCCGCGGGCGGTCGGAGTCCTGATCGGACTCTGGATCGGCACGGCCCTGATCTATCCGCTGATGCGCCGCGCCATCGTCTGGTTCGTCGATGCCGTGATCCTGCATCGAGCGAACTACCAGCGATTGCGTGACGAACTGGCCCTGATCGCCGCCTCGTGCGAAGAGCCGGGCGAGATTCTGGACCAGGTCTGCGCGCGGCTCAAAGAGGCGCTGACGGCCCGCGAGCTGATCTGGGTGCCGGATGAACAGGAGACTGAAGAGGAGTGGCCGGATCAGGGCTCGGCGCGGCAATTCGTGCTGCCGAGCCAGGTCGTGCGGGTCACGGATCAGGAGGGCGAGGCCCGTCTGGAGCCCCGGCACCCGCTGGTCCGGCTGCGGCGGACGGCCGCGACCGTGCTGATCCCCACGCATGAACCGCCCCGCTATTGCCTGGTCATCGGAGAGCTGTCGGGCGGTCGCCAACTCCTCTCGGACGATATCGCCCTGCTCGAATCGGTGGCCCTGATGCTGGCCCGGCGGATCGACGCGGCGCGGGTCACCCACGAACGCTGCGAACGCAATCTGCGCGAACACGAAATCAGCAAACTCGCGACCGAGGCCGAATTGCGGGCCCTCCGCGCTCAACTCAACCCGCACTTCCTGTTCAACGCCCTGACCACCATCAGCTACCTGATCCAGACCGCGCCCGGCCGGGCGCTCGAGACGCTGATGCGGTTGACCGGCCTGCTGCGGGCCGTGTTGCGGGCGCCGCAGGGATCCTGGGTCACCATCGGCGAGGAGATGGACCTGATCGAATCGTACCTGGCGATCGAACACGCCCGATTCGAAGAACGGCTGCGCGTCGTGATCGATGTGCCGGCCGAATTGCACCAGTTGCGCATCCCGCCGCTGGTCGTGCAACCGCTGGTCGAAAACGCCATCAAGCACGGGATCGCCCCCCGCAAGGACGGCGGCGAGGTGATCGTCACGGGACGCCTGGAGAGCGGCCCCGAGAACCTTCCGGCTCCGGCCTCCGGATCCAGCGTGCTCTGCCTTTCGATTCGAGACACCGGCGTCGGAGTCAGCGAGCTGGCGCTCACCGAAGGGCGCCGGCGCGGCGTCGGATTGGCCAACGTCGAACGGCGGCTCGAATGTTTCTACGGCCCGGCCGCCTCGCTCAATTTCTCGAGCGCTCCCGGTCAGGGCACCCTGGCGGAGATCCGGGTGCCGCTCAGTTCACAGAATGAAGCCCTGCTCGAATATCAATTCGGATAGACCGTGAAAGACATCGTGGAGACCAAGTTAAGAGTCGTAATCGCGGATGACGAACGTCCGGCCCGCTCCTTTCTCGCGGCCATGCTGCGGACCTTTCCGGACGTGGAGCTGCTGGGAGAGGCCGCCACCGGGGCGGAAGCGGTGACGTTGATCGAAGCGCAGGAGCCGGACCTGGCCCTGCTCGATCTACAGATGCCGGAGGTCGGCGGGCTCGACGTGGTGCGATTGATCCGCAAAGACCGCCTGCCGCTGATCGCCTTCGTGACGGCTTACGACGAATACGCGGTCCGGGCCTTCGAATTGAATGCCGTCGATTACCTGCTCAAACCGGTCGAGCCCAAACGCCTGCGCGACACGCTCAACCGGGCCCAGGAACGATTGGAACATGCCGATCTGCGCGAGGGCGAGGCCGACCACCTGAAAGCGGCCGTCGATCAATACGAGGTCTCGACCAGGCCCGGTTATCTCGAACGCATTCCCATCCGCCAGCGCGACGAGATCGTCATCGTGCCGGTCGAGCAGGTGGCCTCGGTCATCGCCGACGGCGAGCTGCTGCAGTTGACGACCGTCGACAATCGCCGCTATGCCTTCTCTTATCGCCTGAAGGACCTGGAGGCGCGGCTGGATCCGGCCCGGTTCATTCGACTCGCCCGGGGCACGCTGGCCAACGTCACCCAGATCGAGCGGATCAGTCCCCTGCCCGGCGGCACCTATCTCGTCACCCTGCACAACCACCAGCAGCTCAACGTCAGCCGGCTCCAGGCGCGGAGCCTGCGCGACCAGCTCCTGAAACTCTGAGACCGGTTCGCCTTCTCAACCTCGCGATCCTGGCATACAATTCGGCGATGGCAGATAAAGGATCACGCACCGTCTTCGCTTGTCAAACCTGTGGTCATCAATCGCGCAAATGGCTGGGGAGATGCCCCGATTGCGGGGCCTGGAACTCGTTCACCGAGGAGCGTGAGCGGGTGACGCCGAAATCGGGCGCGGCGGCCGCGCGCGGCGGCCTCAAGCTGACCGAGCGCCATCCGGTCGCCTTCAACTCCATCGAAGCCCAGAACGACGTCCGGGAGGTGACCGGGATCGAAGAGTTCGATCGCGTGCTCGGCGGCGGAATCGTCCCCGGCTCCCTGGTCCTGATCGGCGGCGAACCGGGCATCGGCAAATCGACCATCCTGAGCCAGGTCGCCGATAAACTGAGCGCGCTCTACGGCAACGTGCTCTATGTCTCGGGCGAGGAGAGCGAGCGGCAGATCAAACTGCGGGGCGAACGCCTCGGAATCAATCCCGAGGGGCTCTATCTGCTTGCCGAAACGAGCCTCGGCCGCATCTTCGACGAGATCGACAAACTGCATCCGCAGGCGATCATCATCGATTCGATCCAGACCGTCTTCTCCGAAAAACTGGAGAGCGCCCCGGGCTCGGTCTCGCAGGTCCGCGAGGTCGCCGGACAGTTCCTGATGCTGGCCAAGAGTCTGACCGTGCCGATCTTTCTGATCGGCCACGTCACGAAGGAAGGGGCGATCGCCGGCCCCAAAGCGCTTGAGCATATCGTCGATACCGTGCTCTATTTTGAGGGCGAACGCCATCACAACCACCGCATTCTCCGGGCGGCCAAGAATCGGTTCGGCGCGGTCAACGAGCTGGGAGTCTTCGAGATGACCGGCGCCGGCCTGGTCGGGGTCCCGAATCCTTCCGAGATCTTCCTCAGCGAGAGACCGATCGGCGCTTCCGGCTCCGCCGTGGTCGCGGCGATCGAGGGGACCCGCCCGATGCTGGTCGAGATTCAGGCGCTGGTCAGTTCCTCGAAATTCGGCGCCGGCCGGCGCACGACCCAGGGCGTTGAACTCAACCGGGTCACGCTGCTGGTGGCCATGCTCGAAAAACGCGTCGGATTCCAATTGATCGGCGACGACATCTTCGTCAACCTCGTCGGCGGAATCTCGCTGGACGAACCGGCCGTCGACCTGGGAATCGTCGCCGCCATCGCCTCCAGCTTCCGGAACATCCCGATCAATGAACAGACCATCGTCTTCGGCGAGGTCGGTCTGGCCGGAGAGGTTCGCGCCTCGAGCCAGGCCGCCGTTCGACTGCGCGAGGCGGCCCGCATGGGTTTCACTCGAGTCATCATGCCGCAGAACAACCTGGGCGGACTCGCGGCCGACGATCGGCAGGAGATCATCGGCGTTCGTTCAGTCAACGACGCCCTCGAAGCTCTCTTCTGAGCTTCGGGAGAGCCGGAACCGGTGAAGACCGACCTTTAACATTAAATCTCACACACCTGCCGCGCCGGCTAGCAGCCTGAAAATCTCCGGTAGTTGAAATGCTTAAACTTAACGAGACCGGCCGCATTTCCGCCGGTAAAATATGAAGTCACAATCGGAAACCTCCACCATAACCGGTTGACAAGCATTCCCGGTCTTAATAAAGTCTTAGTGTGCAACAGAGGAAGTAGTCAATATAACTCCAACTACTCTTCGGAGAACCTTTTCTTAGATCGGTTAAGTCATAGTAGCCCCGAATAGATCCCCTAAGATCCGGCATGAAGTCGTCGTAGCTATCGTCTATCGAAGTTGCAGTTGTTTAGAGAGCTCACCCCCGTTGAAGAGCGCTCCAAGCAACCGGCCAGATATACGTTCCAGATGACCTGAAACCAGGATAGCTCACAGGCCGGATTGGACGCTTTTATTGTCGTCGAGGTCCGCCGAAATTTTTCGGCGATTTGGTATGAGGAGGCATCGCAACTGCGACAATTGTCACAGGAGCTGTCGGGCAACAAGCTGTATCTTTGAAGGCGCGTGTCGCGCTTGGAGATGAGTGAGTACTAGCAACCTCAGGCTCAGCGCAGATAGGACAGACCCATCACCTGTATGTGCAGGCCGCGTTAGTTCAAAAAGCTTTAGACCGATAGTCTGCTGCAAAAAAATAAGACCGGCAATCCTGACAATTTTCTCAGTCTGTTCTACGGCGATTCTGCGAATAGGCAATCTGAGGATGCGAAGAATAAGCACACTCCCCACGATCAGTGTTCTGATCAATATTCTGATGGTTCCGAGCGGCTTCGCCCAGGGCAGTCAGAAGCCATTTCAGAATCCCAGTCTCCCCCCGCCCATGACGGCAGTCGCCCCGTCAGTAGTGGGAATGTCGCCCACGCACCTGGTTCGTATTGGTGAGATCATCGAAACCGAAATCTCGAAAAAGCAACTGCCCGGCGCGGTAGTGCTGGTCGGCCGTCAAGGGCGCATCGTCTGGCGCCAGGCCTACGGCAATCGCGCGCTGGAACCGGAGCCGGAGCGGATGACTCCGGACACGATTTTTGATCTGGCTTCACTGACCAAGGTCGTCGCCACGGCCACCTCGATCATGATTCTGGTCGAACGCGGCCGGGTGCGGCTGGCGGATCCGGTGGCGGTCTATATTCCGGAGTTCGCCGAGATGGGCAAGAAGAGCATCACGGTCGAACAACTGCTGATCCATCGTTCCGGCCTGGTGGCCGACAACGAACTCAAGGACTACGAGCAGGGACCGGAAAAAGCGATGGAGAAGATCTGGCGGCTCGCCCCGCTCAACGAAGCCGGGGCCAGGTTCATCTACTCCGACGTGAACTACATCGTCCTGGCCGAAATTGTGAAGCGCGTCAGCGGCCGGCCGATCGATCAATTCGCGGCCGAGAACATCTTCTCTCCGCTCGGCATGAAGGATACGACCTATCGCCCGTTGGAACGGCTGGGCGCGCAGGTCAGGTCGCGAGTGGCCCCCACTGAAAAGCGGAGCGGCCCGCCGACCGGCGAAGAGAGATGGATGCGCGGCGAAGTGCACGATCCCCGGGCGGCGTGGCTCGGCGGGGTCGCGGGACATGCCGGCCTCTTCTCATCGGCGGACGATCTGGCGATCTACTGCCAGATGATTCTCAACCGCGGCGAATACCAGGGGGTCCGGATTATGAGCCCGCTGACGGTGGCCCGCATGACCGAGGCCCGAGCTTCGGGCGGCAACCTGCGGGACGGTTTGGCCCGCGGACTCGGGTGGGATCTCTCGACCGGTTACTCCGGCAACCGCGGCGATCTCTTCCCCGTCGGCAGTTTCGGGCATACGGGGTTCACCGGCACCTCGATCTGGATCGATCCGTCGAGCGAGGTCTTCGTCATCTTTCTGAGCAACCGGGTGCATCCCCGGCTCGATCCGAAGAAACCGGCCGAGGTCACGTCCCTGCGGGGGCGCATCGCGTCGGTCGTGGCGGCCTCGATTATGTCGCCGCCGATGGCCGCCCGCCGGGGGATCGAGGCGCAGCCCGCCGGTCCCGAAGCGGCGAGGGCCGAGGCTCCCGAACTCGCGGTGGCGCCGCCCGCGCTCAACGGCATCGACGTGCTGGTGCGCGACGGATTCAAGCAGTTACGGGGCAAACGCGTGGGCCTGATCACCAATCAGACGGGCCGCGACCGTCACGGCCGGAGCACCATCGACCTCTTACACCAGGCGCCCGAGGTCAAACTGGTCGCGATCTTTTCGCCGGAGCATGGTCTGCGCGGCGCCCTGGATCAGGAGAAGATCGGAAACTCCCGGGACGAAAAGACGGGCTTGCCGATCTACAGCCTCTACGGCGAATCGCGACGGCCGTCGCCGGAGATGCTCAAAGAGATTGAAGTGCTGGTCTTCGACATTCAGGACATCGGGGCTCGGTTCTATACCTACATCTCGACCCTGGGCCTGGCGCTGGAAGAGGCGGCCAAGAACAAGATTCCGTTCGTGGTGCTCGATCGCGTCAACCCGATCAACGGCCTGCAGGTCGAAGGGCCGGTCGCCGACGCCGATCGGCTCTCGTTCATCGCCTACCATCCGATTCCGGTCAGGCACGGGTTGACGGTGGGCGAACTGGCGTTGCTCTTCAACGGAGAACGCCACCTGAACGCCGATCTGCAGATCGTGCGGGTCGAAGATTGGAATCGCGCCAGTTGGTTCGATGAGACCGGGTTCACGTGGGTCAACCCGTCGCCGAATATGCGCAGCCTGGCCGAAGCGACGCTCTATCCGGGGATCTGCCTGCTCGAACCGACCAACGTTTCGGTCGGCCGGGGCACCGATACTCCGTTCGAGCTGATCGGCGCTCCCTGGATCGACGAGCGCCGGTTGGCGAAGGTTTTGAACGAGACGCAGTTGCCGGGAGTGAGGTTTGTGCCCGTGCGTTTTACGCCGCGCGCCAGTGTCCATCAGAACACGGAGTGCGGCGGGGTCAATATCGTCGTGGTCGATCGTCAGAGATTCGAGCCGGTCTTAACCGGGCTCGAAATCGCTGTCCAGTTGTTCAAACTATTTCCAAAGGACTTCTCGTCCGACCGGCTCAATCGGCTCCTGGTCAACCAGAAAGTATTCGACGCTTTCAAACAGGGTGCCGATGCGCGTGCGATGCGTCAGGTCTGGGAGGGCGATCTCGATAATTTTCGCGCAATCAGAAGGAAATATCTGTTGTATTGAAATCCCCAGAGCGCGGCGAGAGCGATGACCGGCATCGCGGCATCGGTCCCGTCCACGCTCATACTCAGAAGAAGAATTATGAAACGTGCTGGATCAATCATCTTCTGCTACCTGGTAGTCTTACTGGCTGCTTGGTTACCCTTACAACAAACGGCGGCCCCCTCACACATATTTCCCTTGCCCCTGTTGAAACCGGCCGTCACGCCGGTGGCCGCCACCACACCGCCACGCCGCGAAACGCGTGCCTTATGGGTGGTCTGCTACTCGCTCGCCACCCCCGAAGAGGTGAAGGAAGTAGTGCGGCGGGCCCGGGACAACGGCTTTACCGACCTGGTGGTCCAGGTCCGAGGCCGCGGCGATGCGTGGTACAAATCAAGCCTGGAACCACGAGCCGACGCGCTCTCCAAACAACCGGTCGAATTCGATCCGCTGGCGATGACGATCGACGAAGCGCATCGCGTCGGGATCAAAGTCCACGCCTGGCTCAATGTCTATATCGTCTCGAACCTGATGAGCCTGCCCAAATCGCAGGATCATCTGATCTACAAACATCCCGATTGGATGATGGTCCCGCGCGGGATCGCGTCCGAACTCTATAACGTCGATCCCAAATCGCCTCAATTCCTCCAGAAGATCACCGATTATGCCCGGGCCAATCGGAACGAACTGGAAGGGCTCTTCACCTCGCCGGCCAATCCGGAGGTCAAAGAGAATCTGACCAAGATCTGGGTGGAGGTCGCGCAGAAATACGATGTCGACGGGTTGCACTTCGACTATGTGCGCTATCCGAATCCGCAGTTCGATTACAGCCGCGCCTCCATCGACCTGTTCCGAGCCGAGGTTGATAAGGATCTGCCGGCTCCCAACAAGAAACTGTTGTCGACCCAGTTCGCGGCGGATCCGATGATCTATGCCACGACCTACCCGGCCCGCTACGCGCAATTTCAACGAAACCAGGTGACGGATCAGGTCGCGCGAATCTACAAAGCCGTCAAAGCCATCAAACCCAACGTGGTCATCTCCGGCGCGGTCTTCGCCAACGACGAAGATGCGCTCAAGGCCCGGTTTCAGGACTGGAAATTGTGGTTGAAGCGCGGATGGCTGGATGTCCTTTGTCCGATGGCTTATACGCCCAATACCGCCCTCTTCCGCAAGCAGATGGTCAGCGTCATGAGCAATTCCGGCGGGAAACCGGTCTGGGGCGGCATCGGCGCCTACCGACAGCTTCCGGAGAGCGCCCTCGAAAAGATTCGCGTCACCCGCGAAGTCGGAGCACAGGGCTTTATTCTCTTCTCCTACGGCAGCTCCATCCAGGTCTCGGAGCTCAACCCGCAGGGAGATTATCTCGAGCGCATGCGCGACGGGATGCAGGTCAACTCGAATGCAGGCCCCAAGTAAGCGCCGATTTCAATCAGTACAGCGAGCAGTACTGATTTGACCGGTGATCAGCTATAATGACCTTCCCCCCCGTAAGATGGTGGATCATTTTTTTCTAACGGGAAGTCTCATGCAAACTGTCATCAGAATCAGTTGTCTTCTGTTGTTCGCATCGGCCACGGTCTTCGCGCAAACCCAGTTTCCTAAATCAGCGAGCGAAATTGCGCGGGAACAATCGAAAGCGGTAGTGGTCATCGAGTCGATGGATAAGAATGACAATATCATCGGACAGGGGAGCGGGTTCATCGTGACCCCTCTCGGCGCGATAGTCACCAACTATCACGTCGTGCAGGGCGCCACCACCGCGCGGGTCAAGTTGCCGAGCGGTGAATCCTATCGGACGGCCGACGTCGTGAACGTCGATTACGCGAAAGACATCGTCGTCCTCAAAGTCAATGGGCCGCAGCTTCCATCGGCCCGGGTGGGCAATTCCGACCGGGTCGATATCGGCGAGCCGGTCGTGGCCATCAGCAGTCCCGAAGGATTGACCAACTCCATCTCGACCGGAGTGATCAGCGGGCTGCGGAGACTCGAGACCCACTACGTCTTCCAGATCACGGCGCCGATCAGCCAGGGCAGCAGCGGGGGGGCGCTCTTCGATTCGAGCGGCGCCATCATCGGAATCGTCACCTATCTCTTCAAGAGCGGGCAGAACATCAATTTCGCCGTCCCGATCAACTACGCCCGCGAATTGATCAGCAATCAATCCACCAGCATCCTGGCGGAGTTGCAGCCTCCGCCGACGGCCAACGCCGGCTCCGAGCCTCCGCCGAAACTGACCAACAACCGCGAGGCCGGGGATCCGATCGACGATCAGATCAGCACGGCGGCGCGGGGACGGTTGGGATTGACCGAGCTCAGTCCGATGTTCGCCCGTCCGTTGGAAGCGTTCGCCTTCCTCAATCGCATGGTCGAGGGGGTCGGGATGTACCGCAGACAGGATGTCGACGATCTGACCCGGACCGCCTCGCTGGTCAAGACCAGAGAGACCGACATGATCGAGGAGTACACCATCAAATTCGTCAGCGCCTCCAACGGGATCATCTTCACTTTCGGCAAGACGGATCGCCTGTTGATCGGTGTGGAACTGCTGGTCAACTGGACGGTCGCGGACCTCAAGAACATGTACGGCAACAGCTATCGAAAGAAGAAGGTCAACGAGCAGACAGTCCTCGATTACGGTAAGGTTCGCGGCAACAAATATCTCGTCGCCGAACTGGATGCCACCGGAAACGTGCGCTCGGTGAAGATCACCAAGGCCAAGTAAGACCACCAGACCGCGAAACAGATGGCCGACGTCCGAGGCCAGCCCGGTTTCGCGGTCTTATTGTTTGTAGAAGAGATAGATCACCTGAGCCCGGGGCCCGCCATATCCGAACCAGGAACGATCCAGCAGATATCCTTCCAGAATCGAAGCGCGTGAATAGAGGAGAGTGAATCCCGCCTCCTCGAAATCGCGCGCGTGCAACCCCGGATATTTCGGCCCGACCCGCTCATCCCAGACGACCAGCGTCTTCGCGGGCGAATCGCGAAGCAGCCGGCGATCGCGCTCGCGATCGTGAGTGAATTCCGGATTCTCCCAGGGATCGCGATCGAAGAGGATGGCCGAATAGGGATGGGCCCAGACCATCCTGGCGACCGGTTGCGGATTCGCTCGAAACCATGAATGCGCCTCGGAGAGGGCTCGCGCATCGCGCGACCACTCGGCGCCATCGGCATAGAGCAGGTTAACGAAGGCCGAGAGCGCGAGGACGGTGGCGGCGGCGGCCGCTCTCCAGACCGGCGCGACCGGCGAAGCGCGCCGGGAGAGCTCATTCCATCCGGCCAGCGTGATGATCGCGATCGCCGGCGAGATCACCACCAGGTAGCGCGGATAACCCGCCGAACTGAACAGCCCATAGGCGCGCAGGATCGTATGCAGAATGAAGAGCACCAGGAACGAAGAGGTCAGCGTGGTTCCGATCCCCCGTCTCAGCCAGACGAAGAGGCCGCAGAGAAAAGGGATCAACAGCAGCGGCCCGACCACCTCGGGCAGCCGGAGCGGGTAGCCCCAGAGCCCGGCCGTGCCGTACATCGCCCCCGTCACCCCCCAGTTCGAGGGCCAGTTATGTTTGATGAAGAGCGGGTCGCCCGTGATGATCAGCGCCGCCAACCACCAGCCGGCCGCGCCGGTCGCCAGCAACCCGATGGGGAGCAGGCAGGAGAGAGCTTTCAATCGACGGCCGATCGGGCCGGTCAACAGCTCTCGGAGAGCGGCCCGCCGCTCGACCGCCACCCAGACTCCCCAGAGCAGGGCCAGAAAGAGACCTTCGGGGCGGGCCAGAATCGTCAGCGACGCGACGAGCATGCCGGCTTTGACCGACCCCCGGTGATGAAGCCGGAGGGCGAGGACATAGACCAGAGCAAAGACCGGCTCGGTCATGTTGTCGGCGCAGAAGAGAAAGAACGAGGGCTGCAGCCAGAGCAGCGCCACGGCCCAGGGGGCGCGTTCGACCTGCAGATCCTCGGCGAGCCGCCAGGTCTGCCAGGCGATCACCAGGCAGATCAGGACCGTGAACAACCGCGCCGTCCGGTATCCGAGGGGCGCCGGAAAAGAGTAGAGCGCGGTATAGAGCGGCCGGGACCAGACGCCGACCCATAATTCATGATGCGTCCAGGCCCATTTCGCAAAGAGATAATGCAAGCCTCCGTCCAACTGGCAACTGTCGTCGAAGGCCAGCGCCATCACGACTCCGGCCACGGCGCAGCAGCTCAGCAGGATTGATGCTTGTTTCGCCAAATCGTTGGAGATTTACCGCGAAATTCAGGTGGTTCCGCGGATGTCGCGTATTTCACGGTTAAGAAAAAGACTGGGAATCAAGCGTCCGATTCGTCATCGTCGACGCCGAAATAGCGCAGCCACTGGCCCAGCTCTTCGTCTTCAATGCCGGGCGGATTGGGATCGGTCGGCATCTCGGCGCTCTCGTCCAGCATGCGGCGAAAAGCGCCGGATCGCATGACCCGCACCCCGCAGACCTGCACCCGGGCGGACAGTTGGCGATCGGAAGTGACGACCACCAGGTTCTTCCGATTCCGTTCGCGTTCGACCATCTCGACGATGCGGGCATCGGCATCGGCGCCCTGGCGCGCATAGAAGATCTTGACCCCCCGATAGCTCGAACCGTCCGGAAAGTAGCTCTCCGGCGCCCCATCAAAAACGACCGTCAACCGCGCTCTCTTGACCTGGGCGAACCGTGCCAGATCGCTCAGAAATTGACGGCGGGAACCCGGTTTGTCGCGATGCCATCCGACACGCTGGCCGATTACGTTGTTCCCATCGATCAAGTACATTCCGCCCGGCCAGGTAACTGAACCTGGGCCTTTTCCATCTTCCACTGAGCGATCTTTAAATCCCGGGGCGAGTCAATGGAACCTGGAAAAAGTCCGGAATCTCCAACAGCCCCCGGCTCACCGTTTGGCCAGCGCATTGGTCAGCCCCCGCCGCATATTGTCCAGTCCGGAAGCTTTATTGATATAAGAAGTCCGTCCATCGAACGATAAATTGGCCAGGCTGCGAGTGGTCCGATCCGCGGTCGAGATGATGACCGGAAGATTTTTGAGCCGCGCGTCCTCACGAACATACTTGAGCACTTCGTAGCCATCGGCGAAAGGCATCATCACATCCAGAACGATCAGCACAAAATCCGCGTCCCGCTTCAAAATCTCGATCGCCTGGCGGCCATCCAGCGCCTCGACCACCGAGAGGTTCTCCCCCTGGGCGACGGCCGTCCAGAGCACCCGCGCGTCCTCGTCGTCGTCTGCGATCAATACTTTTTCCGACATACAGATTCCTCCTCAACAAGCTTGCCCCAGCCGTTCGGGCTGGTCTTGAATTCATCGCGTGGATCCAGACCGGAGTCCGCCCCACGTGCATCAGAAACCGGGCCATTATCTGTCATGCCGCTCGCAATTGTCACGATGAAGGTTGGCGCCGGGAGAATCGGGATCGTGGTATTTTGATCCACTTGATGTTAGACTTTCCGTTGGAGAGACATTCCTAAGGTGTGGTCAATCTGGGCATCAAAGTCTGATTTATTATCCTCATAATCTTTTTGACTAGAATTCGGTCGTCTGACACACGGGATTACTAAGATGAAAGTGTGGTTGATTATTGGAGTCCTGATCGGGGGCCTGCTGTCGGCCTCTCCGGTGATAAATGCACAGGAGGATCCGAACGCGCAATACATCATTATCCGCTCCGGCGCCCTCTCGGCCCAACCGCTCGAAATAGAGATGCCGATCGAGGTCAGCGTGCTGAAGCTGCAGCTCGCCATCGAATTCAAGGGAGACCTGACGCTCTCGGTCATCACCCCCTTCGGGAAACCGCTGGATCTGAACGACCAGAGCATTCATCTCTTTGAGGCCAAAGAGAAACGGACGGTTCTAATCTGGGATCCTCGACCTGGGGTCTGGAAGCTGCGGCTGTCGGGATCGGGCAGTTTTACCGCCACCGCCCTGGTGCAGAGCGAGGTCTACGTCTGCTGTCTGCAATTTTTCGGGCGCAACGGCGCCTATATGATGGACCGGTTTCAACCCTCCCGCACCACCTACCAGCAGGCGCAGGTCTATGCCTCCGGGTTCAACCTCGACACCATCGAATTCCAGATGATCAACGAGCAGGGCGAGGTCATCAGTCCGATCAAGTTCCGCCAAAGCGATCTCTCGAATCCGTCGGGATTCACGCTCCTGATCAACACGCCGGATCAACCCTTTCGCGTCCTCGCGCGGGGCCGCGATACGAACGGCCAATCTTTTCAGCGCGTTTTCCATTGGCTGATCAAACCGCATGCGACCGAGCCGTCCACGGTCCCGCCGGAGAGCCCGGTCGTCGCCGGCGCCAACCAGGTCCCGCCGGAATTGGACCGGGAGGCCTCCGAAGGCGAGCAGAAGATCGTTCGCGCCTGGATCGTGAAATGGTCGGATGAACCCTTGATCTCGGAGAAAGGAAATCAGATCGGCATTCGGCTGTACTATTCGATCAGGTTTCCGGTCAAGGGCTCCTATTCGCCCTACCCTCAACTCTACCCTGAACGCCTCGGCAGCATCTATACGGGCGCGCTCTCCATGCGGGTCCACAAAGTCTCGGTCGAGCCCTGGCCCGAGAATCTGGACAATCCGACCCAGTTGGCCTTCGGCGCGCGGGCGACCTTCAGTCAGAGGCCGACCTACAACTTCACGATCGATCTGGTCCCGAACTACACGGTCTACAATGAGCAGAAAGGCTTCTGCCTGCAGTCCAAGGCCTACAACCAGCCGAGTCTTCGAGAGCGATTCGAGCGGGAGGTAACGAGCGAGCAGAAACTCAGATTTCGGTTCTCGGTTCCGGGCACCGATATCGACGGGCGGTTGCCGACCCTGACGGAGAATACCTATATCCCGAATGTCTGGCGCCTGGGATATCTGAAAGAGGGTGCCAAAGACTGTCAGTGAGCCTACGCCAGCCGATAGACTCGTTCGGCGTTCGCCTGAAACAATTTCCGCCGGTTCTCTTCGCCGGCGTCTTTCGTCAGGAAACTCAGCGCGTCAACCCACTGTTTGAGACTCGCGGCCCGGGTGCAGACCGGCCAATCACTGCCGAACATCACGCGGTCCCATCCGAAACATTCGATCACCCGCTCGACCGCGGGCCGCAGATCCTCGACCGTCCAGTTCTCGAGATCGGTATTGACGACGATTCCGGAGACTTTGCAGACCAGGTTCGGGAAGCCCGCCAACACCTGCAGCCCCTCCGACCAGCCCCGCCAGGAGAGCTCGTCCCGCGAGAGGAGATCCGGATTTCCGCAATGATCGAGAATGAAATTGACCCGGGGACACTGTTCCACCAGCCTGATCGCCTGCGGCAGTTGCCGCCCCAGCACACAGATGTCGAACGAAAGACCGTAATCCGCGAGCGCGCGCACGTTCTCCGCGAAAGTCGCCGTATCCGACAACCCGTCCGGTTGGGTGTGGAGGATCCGGCGAATCCCCTTCAAATTGGGATGCCCGGCGATCTGATCCAGATATTCACGGAAATTGTCGTATTCGGGGCGCCCCACGGCGACCACGCCTGAGAGCGGATTGTCCGCGCGCTCCGCCAGGGCCAGGATCGCCCGGGTCTCATCGAGCATCTGCGGTTCATCGATATCCGCCTCCACATGAACCGTTTTGACGACCTCGAGACCGCGCGTGGCTTCGTAGTAATCGGACAGGTGGAAGCTTCGATTGAGCCGCGGATGATTGGCGGTCCACGAATACGACCGTTGCTCCAAATCCCAAAGATGTTGATGAGTATCGATGATCTTCATAGTCAGGTGGTCAGAACCGGGTGGTAAAGTGCGAAACACGCGGAATAGGCGATGAACGATTCATCAGCGTATTGCGCGTGTTTCGCGGTCGTTTCGTCTGCTCTTGAGGATCCGAGCCGCCGGCCCTCTATTGCTGGCGCATCGAGGTCGTCCCTCGCCGCCAGGAGCGAACCGACAGGTCGGCGGCCTTCGGCATCTCGGTCACCGCCCGCTGCAGTTGCGGGTCCAGATCCGCCATCACCTGCTGCGCTTTGTCGGCGCCGTAAAAAGCGACCAGCGCCTCCTGGCGCATCTGTTTCCGCGCCCAGGGCAGGTTCTCGTCCACGTTCGCCGCCGTCACCCCGTACTCGGGATTCTCCTTATAGAACTTGACGACGAAATCGCGGTACTGCTTGAGCAGATCATCCGAGATGATGAGTTCGTTGCCCTTGACCTTGTAGTCGTAACCGATCGTCGTCAGCTTGATCTGAGAATGACCGGCGACCTGGCCGGCAATCAACTCGCGCGTGAAGAGGCACAGTCCATGGAACAACCGGTTCTGCATGGTGGTCTGCGCCGCGTTGGCGAAGTCGCTGTTTTCGAGCTTGATATCCGGATCGATCCCGCCGCCGCCATAGACCGTGCGGCCGAGATCCGTCTTCTTCTCGTCGGTGCGGGGTTTCTGGGTGGTGTAGGTATCACCGTCCCCGTTGCGCCGGGCATAGTACTCAAAGAGCGAACCGTTCGAGTAGTCGCGCTGAATCAGGCGCCCACTCGGCGTGTAGTAATGCGCGATGGTCAGGGTCAAGGCTCCGCCGTCGTTGAGCGGGAAGATCCGCTGGACCAACCCCTTGCCGAAACTGGACTCGCCGATGATCAGTCCGCGATCGTGATCCTGGATCGAGCCGGCCACGATCTCCGAAGCCGAGGCCGTGTAACGATCGATCAGGACGACCAGCGGGAAGTTCTCGCTCGCGCCGTTCTCGGCCAGATAGTTCTTGTCGTTGCCGCTCCGGCCGCGCACCGAGACGACCTGTTGGCCGCGCTGCAGGAACTGATCGCTGACCTTGATCGCCTGATCGAGATAGCCGCCGCCGTTCCCGCGCAGATCGAGAATGAAGCTGTCGGCCCCCTTCTCCCTCAACTCGACCATGGCGCTCTTGAGCTCGTCGTATGTAGTCGATTGAAAATTGCGCGTCAGCCCGATATAGCCGACGTTGGATTTGACCATGTAGTAGTTGGGAATCGAGGGCAGCCAGATCGCATCGCGGGTGATCGTCGCCGTAATCGGGTCCTTGACTCCGGCTCGTTTGACGCTCACGATCACCTGAGTCCCGCGATCGCCCAGCAGCAGAGTGCGAACCCGATCGGACGACCAGGTCGAGGTATCCTTGCCGTCGACCGCGACGATGTGGTCGCCGTAGTGCAAGCCGGCTCGCGAAGCCGGGCTCCCTTTGAACGGTTCAACGATGTAGGTGACCCGGTTGATCGTCCGAATGTTCGATCCGATCCCGAAGTACTGGCTGTGCTGCTTCTCATTGAACTCCTGGAAAGCCTTGCGGTCCAGATAGTCCGAATGCGGGTCGAGCGATTTGAGCATCCCCTGGATCGCCGTTTTGGTCAGCGTCTCGTTATCGATCTCGACCACGTAGTTGTCACGAATGATGTTGAGGGCCTTCTGGTAATGGGATGTCAGCTTCTGCCTCGAGCCCTCCTCCTGAGCATTGACCAGAGGTGGCAGCGCGGGAGCGATGCAAACCGACATCGCCAGAAAAACCAAGATCAAGAGTTTCGGTCCGCTGTTTTTCACTTCTTGTAACTCCTCGTCAATAAACTTTTTATCGGCTATCGAAAAAGCGTCTCTCAATAGGGTCACGCTCAGTACACAACAGATCCATAGTAATCAGACACAGCCGATAGTCAAGCGGTGGGCCGTAGATCGCTAAGTTTTTCCCGGGCTGCAGATACCGGGATGACCAATTAATGCAAGGCTCTGGAGAGGCTTTTATAATCTAAATGTTTCCCAATTCCGCTTGATCTCCGGCCGGCCAGGGACTAGAAAGGCGCGGAACGCGCATCAACCGAACTTTTCCAGATTTTCCCGGACGACTGCGATGAGCACCAAGAAACGGGAGAAAGCCAAAAAGGTCTCGCCGCCGATCGACCCGCTCGAGCTGATCGAGTTGGACAGCCGCGGTGTGGCCTGGATCAAGGGCCGGCAGGTCAAGGTGATCGAGATCGTCTTCGACCTGCTCGCGCACGGCGGCGGGATCAAAGAGATCCGCTCGCGATTCGCCAAACTCACCGCCAAGGAGGTCGGCGCCGCGCTCGACTATTTTCGCGATCACCAGCCCGAGTTTCAGGCCGAGATTCAACGCCGCTGGGAACAGATCAGCCGCCTGGGATTGCGCGAAGCGGATTCGCCCTTCCAAAAACGCCTGCGAGAACTGAATAAGTCTAGAAAAGTCTAGAAAAGTCTGGGAAAGTCTAGAAAAGTCAAAAACCGATCCCGATTCAAACTTTCCCGAACTTCTTCCGACTTCTCTAGACTTCCTCTATTTGATCCGCTCGT
This sequence comes from Blastocatellia bacterium, assembly GCA_035280505.1. Classification (GTDB taxonomy): domain Bacteria; phylum Acidobacteriota; class Blastocatellia; order RBC074; family RBC074; genus JAKEHZ01. The sequence goes on from DATEFT010001103.1 coordinate 17,901, forward strand.
CCTTCGAGATCTGCCCGTCGAGGATCGAGATCACCCGGTGCGCGTGGGTGGCGATGTCGGGTTCGTGGGTGACGAGAATGATCGTATTTCCGCGCTGGTGGAGGACGTCGAGCAGTTGCATGATCTCTTGAGAGGTCTTCGAGTCCAGGTTGCCGGTCGGTTCGTCGGCCAGAATGATCGAGGGATTGTTGACGAGCGCCCGCGCGATCGCCACGCGTTGCCGTTGACCGCCGGAGAGTTCGTTCGGTTTGTGGTTCATGCGATGGCCCAGGTCCACCGATTCGAGGGCGCGTTTCGCCATCTCGATCCGCTTGGCCGACGGCGTGCCGTTGTAGATCAGCGGCAACTCGACGTTGTGCAGAGCCGTGGCCCGCGGCAGCAGGTTGAAGGTCTGGAAGACGAACCCGATCTCTTTGTTGCGGATGTAGGCCAGTTCGTCGTCATCCATCTGCGAGACGCGCTTGGTGTTCAGCCAGTACTCCCCCTTGGAGGGAGTGTCCAGACAGCCGATCAAGTTCATGAGCGTCGATTTCCCCGACCCCGAGGGCCCGATGATCGCCACGTACTCGTTCCGCCGGATCTCGAAGCTCACCCCGCGCAACGCATGGATCTCCTCATCGCCCATGATATAGGTCTTCCAGAGATCGTTGGTCCGGATCATGACCCCGTTCGGCCCCGCCTGCGCGGCCTCACCGAGCGCGGCCCCCTGCGCCTCTTTATCCGCCATAGTAGCTACCGTCATTTAACCCATCCTCTAGTTAAGATTCCGCAGTTGAGGACTCGATCCCCGACGGTTCAGAATCAGGGATTACTTGGCCTCTTTGTTATCTCCGGAAGCGGCTTTCTTGGTCTTATCCTCACGCTTGATCTTCTGATCGTTCTTCAGCGTGCGAAGCTGGCGATAAGGACCCGTGACCAGTTCCTGGCCGCCATTCAGGCCGCTCTTGATCTCGATATCGTTCTCCCCCGTGATGCCGGTTTCGACCGGAGTGAAGACGGTCTTGTCACCGGCGACCAGAAAGACGCCTTTGATCGCCTTCTTATCCTTCGGGTTCTGATTCGGGTTCGGAGCCGGAGTGGCGGGAGCGGCGGCCCCCGGGCCCTTGAGTTGCTCCGGATCCCGTTCGACCAGCGCCTGCAACGGAATGGCGACCACATTCTCGCGCCGATCCGTCGCGATCACGGCCGTGGCGGACATGCCCGGCCGGAGGCGCTCACGAATCTCCGGGTTGGTCGTGGTGACCCGAACGACCACCCGGAAATCCTTGGCTTCCTGCGAACCGGCGACCGTCGTCTGGGCGATGGTCTGGCCGGTGCGCGTCACCGCCGAGGCGGCCTTTTCGACGACTTCTCCCTCGATCTCCTTGTCGCTGAGCGCATCGACCTTGATCTTAGCCTTCTGCCCGAGCGCGACGCTCGCGATATCGGTCTCATCGACGCGGACCTCGACATTGATCACCGACATATCGGCGATGATCAGCAAGGGGGTCGACGAGAAGTTGGAGAGGGCATAGGTGCCGACCTGGACGATCGGACCGACGACGGTCCCGTCGATCGAGGCATACTGCGTGGTCTTTTTGAGCAGATCCGACTCTCTCGCCAGCCCGGCCTGTTGCTGGGCGACCCGGGCCTTCGCGGCCTCCAGCCCGGCGCGCGACTGGCCGATTCGCACCTCGGCGTCGCGGACCTGAATCCGCGACTGCTCGACCCGCGCCTGGGCCGCGTTGACCGAAGCCACCATCGAATCGTAACGCATCTTGGCGGTGTCGTACGCGGAGCGCGAGGTGATCTGGGCCTCCAGCAGATCCGCGTTGCGCTTCAACTCGATCTGGGCGTTATTCCGTTCGACGATCGCCCGCTCCAGATCGGCCTCGGCCGTGTTGAGGGCCGCGCGCTGCGTGTTGACCGCAATCTCCGACGAGCTCATGACCGCCACCTGATTCTGCACGTCGGCCTGCGAAGCTCGCAGAGCCGCCTCTTGAATCGACGCGGACGAGGCCCATTGCGTGGGGTCCACCCGGAGCAGCGGCGCGCCCTTCTTCACCGGGTCGCCCTCCTTGACGTAGACATCCGTCACCCTCCCGGCCACTTCCGCCGTCAGGTTGATGAATTGAATGGGCCGGACCTCACCGTTAGCCGTCACCTTCGATTCGAGAATCGCGCGCTTTTCGACTTTGGCCGTTTGAACTTCCACCAGGTCGCTGCGGGTGGCAAAGACGCTGGCGACGATGACTGCCGCCGAGACCAGCACCGCCCCCAGGGTGATGATGATCTTCTTTTTCCTAGATACCGCCATGTGCGAGATGCCTCCAGAAGATAATAAGTCCCTGATTGATAATCTTTAAATCGGACTGAAAGATAAACTCTTATAGCCGTGACCGTATACGACCGGTGATCCGACCGTGTTTCAAGAGATGACTGAATATTAAAGCCTCCCGGAACTAGTGACAACCAATTGAAAAAAAGCTCATGAAATATAATAACGTCGCGCGCGCCGCCTCATTAACAGCGAATCGGCAATCTAACAATTCGCGGGCAATTCGCGGGCAATTCACGGGCAATTCATGGGCAATTCATGGGCGATCAGGGGGCGCCTCCAGGCCAACAACTGTCTGTCGAGACACACTTTTCTTGACCCCGGCCCACTCAACAGTTGAATTGGCTTGACCGGCTATGTATAATTCACTTCGTCTGCGAATCACAGCAAACGGCATTTCTTACCATTAACTTCTAAATGGTGCCGTTTTTACGATCTGGAGTTCAATAACTAAAGACTTTCATTGGAATCGACGGCAAGAGAGATGGATTTGCATTTTCGCCCTTCCCCGGTTGTAACAGTGTCCCTCAGTGATCCGTTCTTTTAGCACAATGTTCGATAGCGGCCTGCGTGTCGATCATATATTGCAGTCTTAGCGCATTATTCTTAACGCATCTCGACGCCGCGGCCGCCCTCAAGGTTGCCATCAATAGCCCCGCCTATGCCCCGCAAAATTGTGGCAGTCGTTAAATCGGCAGTTTCAGAAGATCCCAAAGTAGTTGATTGCTCCAGGTGTGGTCTGATCCTCAGTGCAGTGGAGCGAAATTGGTGGTGCGGCTCTCCGGTTCTTAACCTGGCAGAGTGGGCATGAGTGAGGTGAAAGGTTGAAACCAAGACTATTTTTGACAACAGGGTTGATTGCAGTAGCGTTGATGGCCGTCAGTTGGCAGGCGCGCTCGAGCTTCGGACAGGAAGCGTCGGAGCTGACGTATGCGAGCCCCTTCGGCAAATTCACGCTACCAACGGTGGACGGGACGGCCGGGATATTGGGAACGGACTACGAACTGGCCCGGTTCGCCTTCGGCATCAGATCTTTAGTTCCGGACGGAGTCGACGATCTGGCCAGCGATACCGGAAACGGGTTCAACGATCGTTACAGTTTTGAAAATCTCGATGCCTTTCCCACGCTCGAGCAGCCCGCCAATCTGGTGGGGGACCTCGATACGCTGGATGATGCGAATAGGATCCTGACCTGGGAGGGGTACCGAAATCCGGGCTTCCGATATATACATCTGGGCCGGTACGCGATGGTCTGGCGAGTCGGGGATGACCGCGACGACGCCTATGCGCAGGAGGTGACGATCTTTCCCTCCCTCGACCATCTCGCCGATTCGAGGGATTACGGATACGGCCCGTACGAGTTGAATCCCCCGCCCGGCGGGTTGGGGAATGTGGTTTTGGAGGCGGCGCGGGTGACGGTCTTTGGCACCAACGATCTGACGGAAGCGGCGATCGCCTCGCAGGTGATCGATTATTTCGGACAGGGCGGCACGGGAAAATTGCCGAACGACAAATGGTTCCGCGCCAGCCTGACCAAGGTCTTCACCGACGGGTACAAGGACTACAACGGCAAGAGTCCGTTGACGACCGACGACGCCTCGCAGATCTCGCCGCAGGAAGGCGACGATTTCGCTTCGCAGTGGCAGTTCCGCGACGAGAAGGGGAATCCGATTCCCGTCAAATTCGTCGCGGTCTACGCCAACCGCACGCGCGACGAGAAGTTCTACCGGGCCGACGAGAAAGGCCTGGTGCCCGGCAACTTCGCGGTCAGCGACGATGCGAAGATCGATGCGGTCGGGTTCAAACGTTACGTGAAATCGGCCACGGTCTTGATCGGAATGAAGGCTCTCGAGAGATGGTTCGGAGCCGCCTGGAGCGAGGCCACGGGTCTTTAAAAACGGGATCTGACACGATTTTGTGCGTCGTTGCGCGCGACTATTTTATTAATCGCTGCAACTCGGCCGCTGGTTACTTGCCCAGCGGCCTTTTTTATTGAATATTTAGATGACGATCGTGAACCGTGATCGAGCCCAAAACCCGGAGCATCCTATGTCGACCTATCAAGAGATTCTTTCCACCGAGACCCTGCAAGAGGTCTTGAAATCGAGCGAGCGGCAACCCGTCCTGTTCTTCAAACACAGCGATACCTGTGGGATCAGCGAGCAGGCGTTCCGCGAATTTCAACGGTATCTGCAGTCGCCGGAGAGCGCGGAGATCGGAAATTATGTGATCGTCGTGCAGCGGGCGCGCGAGGTCAGCAATCAACTGGCGCAGTTGGTGGGAATCGAACACGAATCGCCGCAGGCCATCATCGTCAGTGAGGGCCGCGCAATTTGGAATGACTCGCATCGGGCGCTGAAGAGTGTGGCGTTGGTCGAGGCCGTGCGCCGGAAATAACGCGGGACCGGCTCCTCGGTCCGGAAGCGCGGATCAGCCGTGATGGCGGGCGCGGCCGAGAATAGCGTCAAACAAGACCGAAATGACGATCGCCCCGATGATCGACCAGATCACCGGAAACCGAAAGCCGCCGATCGACAGCGGAAAAAGTTCCCATAATTTCAAGACCCCTGAAAGCACGATGCCCAGGAGAGCCCCGATAAACCCCACGGCGATCGTGGAAACGATCCCTCTGTCACTGTAACCGGTCAGGGCTTGACCGATCGCGCCGCAGATCGCGGTCAGCAACAGGATCAATAGAAAAGACTCGAGCACCATCTCATCCCCATCCAAATAGAAAATATGCTGCAGATTAACGCCGATCAACGCGGACTGACAGCGATCAGCGATCATCTGCGTTAACCTGCAGCGAAAGTCCACCTCAATCCCACCCAACGGAGATCGAAGGGGCGGATCTATTCCCATCAATCAGCGGTGACTGGTAAAGCTTCTCGGTGGGCGACCACCACGACTTAAGACTCCCTCCTAAACCGAACCAACCAACAATCAAGGATGAACTACGTTCACCACCAACGATCCTAATTAAACCATCTTGAGCGAATCTCCACATCGCCAAGAATTGCCATTTTTAGCGACATTTTAATGCTGCCCGGCGACTGGAAAATAGCGCCAGATCGATGGCATCTTTGTGCCATCCTGGCGCCATCGGGGCAGATCGAGGATTTGATTGACTTTATCCCGACGATTCCCGATGATAGCGGGCAACTCTGACCGCCGCTCTTTACTGCGTCACGTCACCGTCAAAACAATTTCGCTGGATCATATGGATGAAGTATGAAAAACCGAGCTCCGTTCTTCTGGTCGATCGTTATCGCTGCCCTCTTGCTCCTCGCTCAGGACTTCCGTCCAGCCTCGGTCACCGGCGCCCAATCGGCCGCGCCGCCGAACGCGGAGGCCCGGCAGAAGCGCGAGCAACTCTACCGCTTCAATAATCTGGGCGTCGCGCTGATGGAACAGTACAAACACGAAGAGGCGGCGAAGCAGTTCAAGCAGGCGCTGGCGAGCGATCCGAACTTCGCGGTGGCCCATGTCAATCTGGCGCTGACGCACTATTTCTTGAACGATTCCCGTTCGGCGGTCGAAGAGGCGAAGACGGCGGTGAAACTCGCGCCGAAGAGCCTCTCGGCCCACTACGTGCTCGGGATCGCCCTGCGGAACGAGAAGCTCTATGATGAAGCCGTGGCCGAATTCAACCAGGTGCTGGCCATCGACGCCAAAGACCCGGCCACCAATATCCAGCTCGGGCAGATCTATCTGCAGGGGCAGCAGTATCAACAGGCGATTCCGGCCTTCCGCCGCGCGCTCGAAGCCGAACCCTACAACGCGACGGCCGCCTACAGTCTGGCCCAGTCCCTCAACCGCAGCGGCAACATGCCGGAGGGCCGCAAGATGCTGGAGCGGTTTCAGCAGTTGCGCGCTTCGGGCTATGCCACCACGCTCGGAAACGTCTATGGCGAGAAGGGCCGCTATGCGGAAGCCGTGCTCAGCACCGGGGCCGAGCCCGAATTGATCCCCGCCGATCCGGCGAAGGTCGTCTTCGTCGAGGCTCCGGCCGGGATCGAAGCCCGGACCAAAACGCCGCCGGTCAGCGCGGCGCTCGGGCGCAAGATTCTCAAATCCGAATTCAACGATCAGACGAGGCGCGAACTGGTGATGCCGTTCAGTTCGACCGTCGGTCTCGCCGACCTCAACAACGATGACCAGCTCGACCTCGTGGTCTCGGGGGTTGACGGTTCCGGCCAGCCGTTCGTGAAGCTCGGGCAGAACAGCGGCGGCAAATTCAGCGACGTCACCGACAAATCGAAACTGACGGCCGGGAATTTCGTCGCCGGCGCGATCGGCGGCGATTTCGACAACGACGGCCGGACCGACCTCGCGCTCTTCGGATATCACACGCTCGCGCTCTGGCGCAACAACGGCGACGGCAGTTTCACGGACGTCACGGCCAAGGCGGGTCTGCCGGAGAAGTACAACTCGTGGGCCCTGACCGCGGCCTGGGTCGATCTGGATCACGACGGGGATCTCGACCTCTTCATCGGAAACTTTGCGGACCTGAGCCAATGGCCGGTGGCCGGCGACTCCGCGACCTTTCCCGACGACTTTCCGGGCGAGGAGAATCGAGTCTATCGCAACAACGGAAACGGCACCTTCACGGAGATCACCGGGCCGTCCGGTCTGGGCGGCGGCAAGCACCGCACGACGGCGGTCGTCTGCACCGATTTCAATAATCAACGCGATATCGATCTCTTCATCGTCAATTACGGGGGCCCGGCCCAGCTCTTCAGCAACCAGCGGGACGGCTCGTTCAAGGAGATCGCCGCCCAGGTCGGGATCAATTCGTCCGGCCGCACGCTCGGCGTGGGCGCCGGAGATTTGAATAAAGACAACTTCGTCGATTTCTATCTGCCCCGGCTCGACGGCCAGGACCTGCTCTTCCTGAGCGACGGTCGCGGCGGTTTCGAGAAGAGAGAAGTGGCGGGCGAAGGGGCGGGGCTGGCCGCGCAATTCGCCGATTACGACGATGACGGGCTGCTGGACGTCGTCACTCAAAACGGCGCGGGGGTGCAGTTGAGACGCGGCCTGGCCGAGAAGCTGGCCGATCCGGCGAAGGCCGCGGCCGAGACCAAATTCGCGGCTGCCCGCGCGCTGGCCGTCGGCGACCTCGATCGCGACGGGGGGATCGACTTCATCTCGATCAACCACGACGGCGCGGTCGTCGCGTTCAAGTCCACCTTTCCGTCCGAAGGCGCGGGGAAAAATTTCGCCCGGCTGTCGCTGGCCGGAAAGACGAGTAACCGCAGCGCGATCGGGACCAAGGTCGAGATGCGGAGCGGCAGTCTGCGGCAGAAATTGGAGATCTACGCTTCGTCCCCGGCTCCCGCCGCCATGGGGCTGACCTTCGGCCTCGGTTATCGCACCGGCGTCGACGCGCTCCAGATCTACTGGCCCGCCGGCATCCTGCAATCCGAACTCGCGGTCAAGGCGGCGGCCGAGAACACCATCGAAGAGCTCGACCGCAAAGGGACGTCCTGTCCCCTGCTCTATGCCTGGAACGGCCGCGAATACGGGTTCGTCACCGACTTTCTTGGCGGTTCGGCCATCGGCTATCTGGAGGCCCCCGGCCGGTACAACTATCCGGACACCGACGAATATCTCCGGCTGACGAACGACCAGCTCAAAGAGCGCGACGGCGTGCTCTCGCTGCGCATGAACAATCAGCTCGAAGAGGTGATCTATTTCGACCGGGTCAAGTTACTGGCCGTCGATCATCCGGCCGGCACCGAGATCTATCCGAACGAACGATTGATGCCGGAGCCGCCCTACCCTCAGTTCAAACTCTACCAGGTCAAAGCCCCTCGCCCGCCCCTGGCGGCCACCGACGATCAGGGACGGGACATTCGCCCGCTGATCACGGAGATCGACCGCCGTTATCCGGAAGAGTTCGAGAAATTGCCGTTCAAAGGTTATGCCCGGGAGCATGCGATCACCCTCAATCTCGGACACATCAAGACGGCCAAACAGGTCCTGCTCTTGATGACGGCCTGGATCGACTACGCCGACTCGACCTCGAACCTGGCGGCCTCACAGGCCGGCGCCCAACTCATTCCGCCTTACGTGCAGGTCAAGAACGCCCGGGGAGAATGGGAGACGGTCATTCCGCAGATGGGTTTTCCGGCGGGCTTGCCCAAAACGATGACGGTGGATCTCACCGGCAAATTCCTGAGCGACGATCCGCGGGTGCGAATCGTGACGAGCATGCGGATCTATTGGGATCAGATCCTGGTCGAGGCCTCCGGCGAAAAGGCGCCGGCCGGCCCGCCGCTCAAGATCACCACCCTCGAACCGCTGCGCGCGGACCTGCGCTGGCGCGGCTTTCCCCGCGAATACTCGCCGGATGGACGATTGCCGATGATCTATGATTATCAGGTGATCGAGCCGAGCGCTCCCTGGAAGACGCACCTGGGCAACTATACGCGCTACGGCGACGTGCGGGCGCTGCTCGCGGCGACGGACGACATGTACGTCATCACCCGCAACGGCGACGAGATTCAGATCGATTTCAATGCCCGCCGGCTACCGGCCTTGCGGCCCGGCCGCCAGCGAACATTTCTCGTCTACGCCGACGGTTTCGGCAAAGACATGGATCTGAACTCGGCGCGGCCCGAGACCATCGGCGAACTGCCCTTCCACCGCATGAAGAGCTATCCCTATTCACCGACCGACAGTTACCCGAAGACCCTGAAGCATCGCGAATATCTCAGACTCTACAACACGCGAACGGTCAATGATCAGAATCCTCCAGGACCTTTTTGATGGTCTGGACCAGTTTGGCCGTCTCATCGCCGCGCAGATCATCGGCTTGAATGGTCACCTGGCGGCCGTCCGGGGCCCGGAATTCGAACCGCAGCGTCCGCTTGCGTTCCAGATAGGATTTGAGCACGTTGACCAGCGCCACGACCGCGCCGCCCGCGCCGACGGCTTTGATCAGGATCTGGCCGACGAGTTCGAGATCGCCCTTCGTCCCCGGCGCGGCCGGCTCTTTGGCGAGCGCAGAGTCGAGGCCGGCTTCGTCTTGCAGATCGCGGCATAACCGGCGCGTCAGGTCGTGCAGGGACTCATCGTCCAGGTCGGGAGCTGAGAGTGACAACAGGGTTGACATAGTAATGATTCTCCAAGATTTTGACCCAGGGCTGATTTCCAGATCCGGATTCTAATGGCTGAGATCTATTTTGCCAATCCTTCCAAACCGCGAAACCCGCGGAAGACGCGAAATCAGAAGCCGTTCGCGTCTTCCGCCGTTAAAACAGCGGTCACTTCATCTCGTTGATCCATCGTTTGATCTCACCGACCAGAAAGAGCGAGCCGCAGACACAGATCAGGCCGTTGGATGGAGTCAGTTGCAGGGCTTCGGCCAGGGCTTCGCGGCTCTCCTGGACGCAGAGCACGTCCTGATTCGAGCGGGCCGCGATATCGGCAATCACTTCCGGTTGGGCGGCCCGTTGATTCTGCGGCCGGGTCACCAGGATCCGCTGCATAAGAGGGAAGAGCAGATCGATCATCTCCTCGATCTCCTTATCCGCCATCACCCCGAAGATCAGGGTCAGCGGAAACGATGAACAATGATCGAGCAGAAACTCACACACGGCCCGCACGCCCGGCTCATTGTGGGCGCCGTCGAGCAGCAACAGAGGGGCCTCCGGAGCCGGACGAATCAGTTCCAGTCGTCCGGGCCACTCGGCCCGGCTCACGCCCTCGACGATGGCCTCGGTCGAGATCTGATATCCCGCCTCGATCAAGGTCTCGGCCACGTGAATCGTGGTCAGAGCATTGCTCACCTGATGTTTCCCGCGCAGGTTGAGGCGGAGATCGTATTCGGCCCGGTCGGTCTGATAGCGTAGGTGATATCGCCCGATCTGAAAGACGTCCTCGCTCTCGACCTTGGAGTCGATGACGAATTGCCTGGAGGCTCCCACCTGCCTGGTGACCGAGATCAGCGGAGCCGACAATTCGGCCGCCCGCGCGGCGATGGTGGCCATCGCCCGCTCGTCCTGTGGGGCCACGACCACCGGAATCCCCGGCTTGATGATGCCGGCCTTCTCTTTAGCGATCTCCGGCAGCGTGTCGCCCAGGTGCTCCTGGTGATCGTATCCGATCGGCGTAATCACCGTCACCACCGGGTCACAGATATTGGTCGCATCGAGCCGCCCGCCCATCCCGACCTCCAGCACGGCCAGATCGACCTCGCGTTCGGCGAAATAGAGGAAAGCGATGATCGTGACCTGCTCGAAGAAGGTCGGCGGCGCCGAGAAGAGGCCTTCAGCGATCAGCCGCTCGCCGGCGGCCCGGACCTCGGTGGCCAGACGCGCCAGAGTCTCCGGAGCGATCTCCTCGCCGTCGACGCGGATGCGTTCGGTGATCGAGATCAGATGCGGAGACGTGTAGAGCCCGACGCGCCGGCCCATGGCGCGCAGGATCGATTCGGTCATCGCCGCAGTCGAACCTTTGCCGTTCGTCCCCGCGATATGGATCGCATGGAATCTTCGCTGCGGACTGCCACAGGCTCTGGCCAGCGTGCGAACCGTCTCCAGTCCGAGCTTGATCGCCAGCGTCTCGTGACCAAGGCTGTAGAGGTATGATACCGATTCAGAGTAGTTCATCGGGCGCACAGTGAGGATGTGAGGAAGAACTACGGAACGAACGGTGAGCACGTTCGTTCCGTATTCTTGTGTCTACTCAAATTTATATGCCTTCTTAGCCAGTCGATAAGCCGCGTCGTGAATCATCTCTTCCGCATCTTCCAGATCCACGATGCCCCGCGTCACCAGGCCGGCAATCCAGTCGGCATCGACTCTCCGGGCCAGGTCGTGGCGCGTCGGAATCGAGGGGAAGGCGCGGGTGTCGTCGTTGAAGCCGACGGTGTTGTACAACCCCGCCGTCTCCATGACCTGATCGCGAAAACGGCGCATCCCGTTCAGACTGTCGTTGAACCACCAGGGCGGCCCCAGTTTCACCGCCGGATAATGGCCCGCCAGCGGCGCCAGTTCGCGCGAATAGCTCGTCTCGTCCAGAGTGAACAGGATCAGGGTCAATCGCGGATCATTCCCGTAACTGTCGAGCAGCGGCTTCAGGTTGCGCGTGTAATCGACCTGGATCGGAATGTCGCAGCCCTTGTCGTAACCGAATCGTTCGAAGACCACCGGGCTGTGATTCCGAAACGACCCGGGATGGAACTGCATGACCAGGCCGTCCTCGATGCTCATCCGCGCGTTCTCCAGCAGCAGATGGCCGGTGAACCGCGTGGCGTCGTCGGAGGTGGCCGTGCCCTTCAGCGCCCGCTGGAAGATCGCCTCGCACTCTTCGGCCGAGAGCCGGCAGGTGAACGGCGTCAGCGCGGCATGGTCGGTCGCCGTCGCGCCCATCGATTTGAAATAGGCCCGGCGATTCTCGAGGGCCTCGACCAGCTTCCGGTAGTTGGCGATTTCGAACCCGCAGATCTCTCCCAGCGCTTTCAGGTTGTCGTGCCAATCGGGGCGATCGAGGTTGACCACGCCGTCCGGGCGGAACGTCGGCACCACCCGGCCCTTCCAACCCGAAGCCTTGATGGCGCGATGGTGAATCAGCGGATCGCTGGCCGCATCCGTCGTCGCCAGCACCTCGATATTAAAGCGCTCGAACAACCGGCGCGGGCGAAATTCGGGCTTCGTCAAACACTCGGCGATCTGGTCGTAGACCTGCTGCGCGTTCCGGCTCTGAAGCTTCTCATCCACCCCGAACACGCTATGAAGCTCGTGCGTCAGCCACATCCCGGTCGGCGTTCCCCGAAACAGAAAGAAATTGTCGGCGAAGATCTGCCAGATCTTGCGATGATCGCTTTCGACCGGGGTGCCGTCCAATCGCGGGATTCCGCACTGTTCGAGCGAGAACCCCTGCGAATAGAGCATCCGGAAGATGTAATGATCGGGGATCAACAACAGCTCGGCCGGCGATCCGAACTGGTAGTCGGGATCCGCAAACATCCGCGGGTCCACGTGGCCATGCGGGCAGATCAGCGGTTTATCCGCCACCTGCCGGTAGAGGTGAACCGCCAGTTCCCGCTGCTTGGGCTCCGGATCGAAATACCGATCGGAAGCCAGAGTAGTATTCTCTTTCACTTATTTCTCCCTCCTGGATCGAAGTTGCCAGTGCTTCGTGTTAAGTTAGTACGGCTTTCACCACCTTACCATGCACGTCCGTCAGCCGAAAATCACGCCCTCCGTGACGGAACGTCAACCGGGTGTGATCAAATCCCAACAGATGAAGGATCGTGGCATGGAAGTCATGAACGTGGCATTCATCTTCGGCCACCTTCATTCCATAATCGTCGCTCTGGCCGTGGACCATTCCGCCCCGGACGCCGCCGCCCGCCAGCCAGGACGAGAAGGCGAAGCAGAAATGGCCTCGCCCGTTATCGCCTTCCGCCGACGGGGAACGGCCGAACTCGGTGGTGAAGACCACCAGGGTCTCGGCGAAGAGGCCGCGCGACTTGAGGTCTTTGATCAACCCGGCGATCGGCCGGTCGATATTGCGGGCCAGGGGTTCATGCGTCTTGACGTTGCTGTGTGCGTCCCAGTTCTTCGACGCCCCCACGTCGATCAATTCAATGAACCGGACCCCGTGTTCGACCATGCGCCGCGCGACGATCGCCTGCCAGCCGAATCCGGTGGTCTGCCCGCGCTCCAACCCGTAGAGCTTGAGGGTGGCATCGGTCTCTTTCGAAAGATCCAGCACCTCCGGCATCTCGCGCTGCATGCCGAAGGCGGTCTGATACGACTTGAGGCGGGCCGCCAACTGCGAATCGTCGGACCGCAGTTGCAGATGGCGTCGATTGAAACGCTCGAGCAGGCTCAGTTCCTCCCGCTGGACCTCCGGCGAGGGCGAGCGGCGATTGAGATTGGCCACCGGTTCTTCACCGGCGACCACGCGGGTGCCCTGATGAACGGCGGGCAGAAAATCGGAGTCCCAAACCTGCGCGCCGGCATAAGGCAATTGCGGCGCGAGCGCGACGAACGAAGGCAGGTTCTGATTCTCGGTGCCCAGGCCGTAGCTGACCCAGGACCCGAGACTCGGCCGCTTGAACGTCACCGAACCGGTATGCATCCCGAGCGTCGCCTGGTAGTGATCGTTGTGATCGCCGCGCATCGAATTGATCACGCACAGGTCGTCGACACATTCGGCGATCTGCGGGAAGAGTTCGCTGACGTAAGTTCCGCTCTTCCCCCGCGGCTTGAACGGCCATTGCGGTTCGAGCAGCCGGCGTTTGCCCTGGTAGAGCCGGCCGGCCTTCACGTCTTCGATCAGCTTCGGCTTGTAATCGAAGGAGTCGACATGCGACATGCCGCCCGGCAGATAGATGAAGATCACGCGCTTGGCGCGGGGCGCGAAATGCGGTTGTTTGGGCGCGAGCGGATTGTCGGTCCCCAGTTCCGACGCCCGCCCGTCCGCGGCCAGCAGGTGCGAGAAGACCGCGGGCATGATGATGGAACCGCTGAAGAGCGAGCGGACCATTTGGCGACGGGATAAAAGATTCTGATTCATATCGGTCTCAAACCGCGAACTATCAATCCACGTATAAGAACTCATTGCTGCTCAAAAGAACGCGCAGATAACTCGCCAGGGCGGCCGGCGCAATCTTTTCCGGCGGGGTTTTGATCGCCTCCAGGTCCTGTGTCACTCGCCGGAGATAGAGCGCGGCCTCCTGAATCTCGTCCGGTTTCGCGGCCCGCCCGTAGGCCAGCCGGAAGGCGTAATCGATTCGGCCCGCCGGCGTCCGGGCCGCCGCCTCGATTCGCGCGGCAAAATGAGCGGCCTGTTCGTGCAGCCATGGATTGTTCAGCAAGAAGAGCGCCTGGATCGGCGTCGTGCTCTCCAATCGCCGGTCGGTGATCGCGCTCTGATCCGCGCCGTCGAAGGTCTCGAAGAACGGATGTTTCTTCAACCGTTGCTGCATGACGTAGACGCTGCGGCGATTGGTGCCGTAGACCGCAAAGAACTGCTCGTGCTGCGTGAACCGCCAGGTCTTCTCCGCCGGGAACGGATGCTCCGCCCCCATCGAGCGATCGAGTTGACCGCTCAGGGCGAGGATGGCATCCCGAATCTCTTCGGCTTCGAGGCGGCGGCGGTCGAACCGCCACAGGTAATCGTTGGCCACATCGGACTGCTCATTCGCGGCGGCGTTCGGACCGGCGCTCGCCAACCGATAGGCGTGCGAGAGCATGATCGTCCGGTGCATCTTCTTGATCGACCATCCCCCCTCGACGAATCGCGCGGCCAGCCAATCGAGCAGTTCGGGATGCGTCGGAGCGCGGCCCCGCGTGCCGAAATCGCTCGGCGTTTGAACCAGCCCCTTGCCGAAATGGTATTGCCAGAGGCGATTGACCATGACCCGGGCCGTCAGCGGGTTCTCGGGAGCCGTGATCCAATCGGCCAGCAGGTCGCGCCCGCTGCCCGCATAATCCTTCGGCACTTGCGGTCCGCCGAGGATGGTCAAAAAACCGCGCGGCGCTTCGTCGCCCGGATTTTTCGGATCGCCCTTTCGATGAATGCGCGAGTTCTGCGGCAGCCCCTCGACCACGGCATAGGCTTTATCGACGCGGACCGGATTCTCGCCCAGCTCGGCGACGCGGGCTTTGACCTGGCGCACCTCCGCCTCGATCTGCTCCGGCGTGCGGGCCGATGACTGGACGACCCGGGAATTCTCGGCATCGCGATTAAAATCCGCGGATCTCATCTCGCCACCGGTGGAGGTGGTCTTCTTGACCTCACCCTTCGCTTCCGGCAGAGCTTCGGCGGCGCTTCCGCCGCCCGGGTTTCCATGGCCCTCGTTCCTGGCCTGCGCCTCCTTCAACCGGCGATTCCGAGCTGCCGCCCCCTTCTCGACGGTCAGGCGCTCCTTGCGGTCATCCAACTCGGACAACTCTTTCTGGCGCTCATAGAACTGCTCGGCCTCCGGCCCGGCCGAGAGCGCGACATACTCCGCCGGATGCGGATAGATCTCCGCTCCGGGAAACGAGTAACGGGAACTGTTGAAGATTCCGTAGAGCCCATAGTAGTCCCTGGTCGGAATCGGATCGAACTTGTGATCGTGGCAGCGCGCGCAACTGATGCTCAATCCCAGAAAGGTCTTTCCCAGATTGTCGATCGTATCGTCGAGAGTCAGGTTCATCGACTCGTTCCGCGATCCGAACCGCCGCGAGAGGGCCAGATAACCGGTCGCAATGATCTGCTCCCGCTTGCCCTCCCCGGCCGCGGGCAGCAGGTCGCCCGCGAGCTGCTCCTTAATAAATCGATTATATGGTTTGTCCAAATTGAACGAAGCGATCACGTAGTTTCGATAGCGGAACGCGGCGGGCACCGGATAGTCGGAATTGTCGCCCGCCGTATCGGCATAACGGACCAGGTCCAACCAGTGGCGCCCCCATTTCTCGCCGTAGGCCGGCGAGGCCAGCAGACGGTCGACGACCTTTTCAAAAGCGCCCGGCGATCGGTCGTTGAGAAAAGCGTCGATCTCGTCGGGAGTCGGCGGCAGCCCGGTCAGATCGAAGGTCGCGCGGCGGAGCCAGGTGCGCCGGTCCGCGTCGCCGAGGGGTTTCAAGCCCTGTTCTTCCAACCTGGCCAGAATGAATTGATCGATCGGGGTTTTGACCCAGGACCGCTTCTTGACCGGCGGCGGGCGGCGATCCCGGATCGGTTGAAATGACCAGAATCGTCGGGCCTCGTCCCAATTGTATGGCTGCCAATTGGCGGCGACCGGTTGCGCCCCGCCTTTAGGAGCGGGCGCTCCCATCTTCACCCAGGCCTCGAACTCCTTGATCGTCGAATCCGGCAGCTTGCCGGCGAAGGGCATCTGCAGTTTGGGATCGGTATAACGAATGGCGCGGATCAGCAGACTCTGTTCGGGCTCGCCGGGAACGACGGCCGGCTGGCCTGAAGCCCCTCCCTTGAGCATGCCCTCGATCGAATCGAGCAACAATCCGCCCTGCGGCTTCTTCGCCTGGGCACTGTGACAGCCGTAACAATTTTCGGCCAGCGCCGGCCGGATCTTCTTCTCGAAGAACTCCAACCCCTCACGCGACGGCTCCTGCACTGCTGGTCGATTCGATGCTGTCTGCGCGGAACGCAGCGAGATATTTAAAAAGAAGACGACGACGGCGAACGTTATGACCGCCTTGACGACGGTCACCGTCGGGAAGTATTTCGCAAGCATCGCCTGACCTCCGGGCGCTACCACGTCCAGACCTCTGTAGGCGGACTACTAAAAAATAATGCTGGTTTGACCTTAATTATGCGTTTATGAGATACGACGATTATAGCTCACGTCATGCTGGTTACCTAGACGTGAACGGCAGATTGTAAGTTTCAGAAAGGCGGATCACCGTCACGGTTCGACCGAGATCCGGGCGCGCGCGGAAGGCCGACGAAAATGGCGAGGCCGCCGGAAGTGGCGACAATCTCCGTTGGACTAGGATCCTGGAAAGTAAGTTCTTTGGAATTTGAAATTCAAACCGCGAAACACGCGGAACACGCGGAATCATCAATCTTTCGCGGATTCCGCGTGTTTCAAAGTACTAGGGCCAAACCTCTTTGGCGCAGAGCCAGGGATGAATCTCGGAGGTTAGACGACCCGCTTTGATCGCCGGATCGGAATCGGCCCAGGTCTTGGCCTCATCGGCCGATTCGGTCGCCAGCACGTAGAGACCCCGCAGACCGCGCTCGTTGTCGAAAGGTCCCGCGGTCACCATCTTATTCGAATCGAGCATGCGCCGAATGTGCGTCAGATGACCCAACACCAGATCCTCGGGTGGTTTCTCCCCGACTCGATCGGGCGCATCCTTCAACAGGACCAGATGATATTTGGTCATGGTGTATTTGGGATTCGGATCCGTCTTGAGCGTCTCCTGCAGTTTCGCGCCGACGCCCCTGATCCCACGCCAGGTCAGCAGTTCGAGCGTCAGGCGGCCCGATTTGATGGCCGGGTCCTCGTCCGCCAGAGTCCGCGCCTCCTCCAGCGAAGCGGCTTTGAAGATGAAGATGCCCCGTAGATCGCTGTTGTCCATGATCGGTCCGGCGGCCATGAGCTTTCCCGCCTTCGCCATCTTGTTGATGTTGGCCATGTGGCCCTCCTGGATCTTCTGCAACTCAGGCGTCTTCTCGGCGGTCCAGTTCGGCCCGCGTTTGAGCAGACCGAATTGATACTGATCGAGGTCAAACTCCGGCCTCGCCGGTTTGGCCTGTTCCTGGGCCTCGCGCTGCGGCACGAACGCCGCGCAGACGATCAAGCCGGCCAAAAGTAGTAACGCAAACAGTCGACGCATAACCCATCCTCCCTTTCATCCGTCTGTTTTTCGATGATTGAAAATTGCCCCCACGATCAAGAGGGCCAGACCTGCCAGTGTCAAGATTGCGCCGGTGCGGAAAGGCTGATGACGAAAAACGAATTCCAGACGATGCTCTCCTCGAGGCACCGCCACTCCGCGCAGCACATAATCGACGCGCTCAACCGGCGCCGGTTGTCCGTCGATTCGAACTTCCCATCCCGGATAATATATCTCACTGAGCACCAGAAACCCAGGTAGCGAATTGCGCGTCAAGACTTTGATTCTACTGGGCTCATATTCCGCGATCTTCACCTCCGCCCAGGCCGGATCGCCGATCTCGGGCAAGAGGTTGGACAACCGAGCCCGCTCCTCCTCCTCGAACAGGACCGTCCGCGACGGATCGAAGGGCGTCCCATCCGGGAGCTTCCCGCTCTTGATGATCCGCAGTTGCTCGGCGCTCGAAACCGTCACGGCGTCGCGGACGAACCAGGCCCGGGGCAACGCCTTGAGGTTCTCGTAGAGTTCGACCTCGCCGAACTGCGCCAGCATCCGCCAGCGATCGGCCGGCAGAGTCGCATTGACGGCCGGGCCGGGCGACCCGGTCTCCACGTCATAAACAAGTTTGAGCGGCCCCTCGACGTTGGTTCGCTCATACAGGAGATACCTGACATTGAGCAGATTGAATCCCTGATGATCGGAATTGAAGGCCTCCTCCTGTTTGACATACCCTTCGACGCTCATTCCGCCCGCGACCTCGACCAGCCGGACCAGACGCAACGGATCATAACCGTTGACGCTCTGCAATCCGCGGACGATCGAGAGATTGGGAGAGTCGAGCAGGTCAGAGTTCCGCCCCCAGGGATCGGACGAGCGGGTCACGATCCGCAGGCCGTTCAGGTCCCCTTCACGTTCCTTGATCAGTTTGACGGTGGGCGGATCGGCCAGATGCGCATCGAGGCCGGAACCGAACGCCCGCCACTCATAGAAGAATCCGAACGACATGAGGTCGAGAAACAGAACCGTCATCAGCATCGAGCCGGTCAGCCAGCCCTGGCGGCGCAGATAGAGCAGCAGCGTCGTGACGCTCAGGGCGAAGAAGACGATCGGAATGTAGACCTCCGGAAGAGTGAACGGATTGGTCTGGGCATGGGACGGCCGAAGCTTGAGCAGGGTCGGGCTGAAGAACTTCAGGGTGACGATCCCCGCCACCGCCAGCAGGCCGAGGATCGTGACGCTCAGCCATACCATCCGCCGGGTCTTCGCCCATTCCGTCCGCGCCAGCTCCGGCAGGCGGGCCACGCCGAATCCGGCCAGGATCCCGATCGCAAACGTGAACTCCAACAGGTGCCTGGCGGAGCCCCGGAACAGATTGTAGATCGGAACCCGATGCAGGAGTCGATGGATGCCGAATGGCATGTAGACGCCCAGTGCCAGAAAGAAGGCCAGCAAGGCACAGACGATCCAGAACCAGACCACGCGGTCGCGGGATTTTTCGGCCAGGTGTTTGACGGTCATCGCGGTGGCCAGCAGCAGCGCCAGAATCCCCACATAATCGCAGTACTCGGTCAGACTGCACATGCCCCAGTAAGGCAGACGATAGGGTTCCATCACCCCGCCGCCGAGGAAATAGGGAAAGATCAGCCCATAGAGCTGCTTATGCGGCAAGGAACATTGGGCGAAATATTCGTACCGGAGTCCCGCGCGCTCAGTCAGCTTGATCAATTCCAGGGTGGGGAGCAATTGCGCCATCGAGATCAGAACGCCGCAGCCGGCCATGGCGACGAGCCCCATCAAAAAACGGGAGCGACGTTCTCGAAGCTCTCTCAGGGTTAACGAGAACACCCCATAGGCGCCCGCCACCAGAACCGTGTAACAGTTCATCTGCGGCTCGCCCGCGAAGAGCTGCAGCGAGATGAAGATCGCGCCGAGCGCCACCCAGCGCCACCGGGCCTGAAGATAAAGCTCTTCAATCGCCAGCAAGATCCACGGCAACCAGGCCGCCGCCGCGATCCGGCCGGGATGGCCCAGATGCGCGACCAGGTACCCGCCGAAAGTGAAGGTCAGGCCGGCGACCATCGCCCCCAGCCGGTTGAGCCCGATGCGGCGTGCATAAAGATAGGTTCCGATCAGCGCCAGATGATAGGTCGTAATGACCGTGATGTTCATGGCCACTGGCGGCGAGAGCCAGGCGAAGAGCCAGGTCGGCGGATACAACGCGCCGGGCTGAATGCTCGCCAGGAACGGCATTCCGGCAAAGAGATACGGATTCCATAACGGCCACTGGCCGTCCCTGATCATCTGCCCGACCAGCAATCGGATCCCGAAAATTTGAACACTCCCATCGCCGGGCGCAAGCGTCACCCGGCCCAGAACCGCCGGCCAGAAATAGAGCAGCGGCAAGACCAGGAGCACGACGGCGGCTGCCGGCCGGGCAATCCGAGTTTTTAGACTTTGATTCATAGATGAAGTCTAGAAAAGTCTAGAAAAGTCGGGAAGAATATTGATTTGCAAACCGCGGAACACGCGGAACACGCGAAAGGTTTGTAATTTCGCGTCATTCGCGTCTTTCGCGGTTTAGAATCCCGATACTTCTTTCAGTCTTTTGCTCGTTCGATCA
>DATEFT010001104.1:0-3120 GCA_035280505.1 Blastocatellia bacterium
AGTGCTCCCGGTGGATAGCACGGATCCGGTCCGATCCGGTCTGCCCAACAAACTTCCGGCCAGGCGCGACCTCACCTTTACCGCGAAGATCGTCAATCGCAGCGCCTACCCGATCACCCACCTCCGGTTGGCCATCGAAAATCCGTCGTTTCTCCCCAACCACCTGATCACCATCGTCTGCCGGCTCTCGGGAGCGGCTGAAAAGACGGCCAATCACAATCAACCCCTCAAACCGAACGACCTCTTCACCTTCTCGCGGAAGTTGCCGGTTGAAGACAAGAGAGACGATCAGGAGTTGCTCAAGCACCTCTCGGGTTTTCGATTGAGGGTGATTGGAGTCTCGTACAGTTCCGAGGACGATCAACTGTGGCTGAACAGTTTTTTGAGAGATTATGATCAGGACGGCATGATGGTGCTGAGAACTAGAAAAGATCTCCGCGGCATTTCTCGGGACGAGTTACTCCAAATCTGGCGCACCCAGACCCCGAATGGACAGCCGGGCCGCGCGGCGCTGGCGGTGGGGCGGATAATTGCTGAAAACCCGAAGGTGAGCCCTCAGGCCCAGGGCCCGATCGGCGATCCCACTGGAGTTCCGACGCCGCCTCAGGGTGGAGTTCCGCCGGTAGATCCGGATCCCCAGGCTTCGCCCCAGACCGTGCCGTACATGAGACCGGACCTGAAGCCGACGATCCTCTACAAAGAGAAGGCGAAGTACACCCCGGAGGCGCGTGCCAACGGCATCCAGGGCACGGTGGTGCTGAGCGTGATCTTCGGGACCGACGGCACCATCAGCGGCATCCGGGTGGTGCGCGGATTGCCCGATGGGCTGACCGAAAAGGCCATTGAAGCCGCCCGGAAGATCCGATTTCACCCTGCGGTCAAGAACGGGGAGGCCGTCAGCGTGCGGGGAAATATCGAATTCACTTTTGAGCTATAGCCCCCGGGATCTGGAAAGAGATGATGGGGGAAGGAGAGAGAACATCATGAATGATCAGCGGACCGCGGCGGCGGACGGCACCGCCGTGCGGGTCGCCCTGTGGCGGGCCATGCACGTTCAGGTCGATTCGCCGCCGCACGTGCTCGAAGACGAAATCGGCCTGCGGATGGCGGCCCCGGACGAGGGCTGGCGCAATCGTCCGGACATGGATCCGGTCGGGACCCGTCTCTTCCGCGCCTCGATCGTGGCCCGGGCTCGTTTCATCGAGGATCTGGTCGTGGAAGAGGCCGGCCGCGGCGTCGGCCAATATGTGCTCCTCGGAGCCGGACTCGACAGTTTCGCCCAGCGCAGGCCGGAGATCGCCTCCGGGATGAAGGTGTTCGAGGTCGACCGGCCAGGTCCCCAGGCCTGGAAGCGCCGGCGCCTGATCGATCTCGGCTTCGGCCTTCCGGAGTGGCTACGGTTCGTGCCGGTCGATTTCGAAGCGGGCGTCTCCTGGTGGGAGCAGTTGACGGCTACCGGCTTCGACGCCGGCCGGCCGGCGGTCGTGGCCTCCACCGGCGTCAGCCTGTATCTCACGAAGGAAGCGAATGCCGCCACCCTGCGCCAGATCGCGGCGCTCGCCCCGGGCTCCACGCTGGCCATGTCGTACGTCCTTCCGCTCGAACTCGCCGAACCCGAGGAGCTCCCCGGGATTGAGGCCGCGGTGAAAGGGGCGCGAGCCAGCGGGACGCCCTTCGTCAGTCTCTTGACCCCGCCGGAGATGCTGGAGCTGGCCCGCGAGGCCGGTCTTAAAAAGTCCCGGCGGGTGTCGGCCGCCGATCTGACCCAGCGTTACTTCACCGGCCGGACGGATGGCCTTCGGCCGGGGACGACCGAGGAACTGCTGGTCGCGACTATTTAATGGAAGAACACCGAACAGCGGAAGCGAAAGACGTGAAAGACGCGAAATTGTCCGTCTTTCGCGTCTTTCGCGGTTTGAGTCTGAACCCGGAACAATTTAATTTCCAAGGTACGAGGGAGATAAGTTATGAGAACGATGCGTGCAGTGCAGGTGACGCGTCCTGGTGGACCGTTTGAAATCGTGGAGCGCGAGATTCCGCAGCCGGGGCCGCGGCAGGTTCGCGTCAAAGTTCAAGCTTGCGGCTTATGCCACAGCGATTCGCTGACCAAAGAGGGCCACTGGCCTGGAATCGAGTATCCGCGCGTTCCCGGACACGAGATCGCCGGAATCATCGATGCCGTCGGATCCGAGGTTCCGCGGTGGAAACCCGGGCAGCGCGTCGGCGTCGGCTGGCTCGGCAGTTATTGCGGTTACTGCGAATCGTGCCGGCGCGGCAGCTTCGTGACCTGCGCCAATCAACTGATTGCCGGCATCACGATGGATGGCGGTTACCAGGACTATGTGGTGGTGCCGTTCGAAGGATTGGCCCTCATCCCGGATGAGCTGAACCCGATCGACGCGGGCCCGCTGATGTGCGCGGGGATCACGACGTTCAACTCCCTGCGTAACAGCGGCGCGCGGGCGGGAGATACCGTGGCGATCCTCGGGGTCGGCGGGCTGGGGCACCTGGGCGTGCAGTTCGCGTCGAAGATGGGTTTCCGCACGATCGCGATTGCCCGCGGGCAGGACAAGGGGCCGCTGGCTCGGGAGCTCGGCGCTCATCACTACCTCGACAGCCAGGCCGGCGACGTCTCCGAGGCGCTCCAGAAACTCGGCGGCGCCAAGATCGTGCTGGCGACGGCGATCAATGCGGAGGCCATGGCCGCGACGCTCGGCGGACTTTCGATCGACGGGCGCCTGATCGTGCTCGGCGCGGACTTCACGCCGATGCCGCTGGTCACCGGCGGCATGATCGGACGGCGCACGGGACTCTATGGCTGGCCTTCGGGAAGCTCGATCGACTCGGAGGACACGATGCGTTTCAGCGCCATGACCGGGATTCGTCCGATGACCGAAACCTTTCCGCTCGAAAAGGTCTCCGAGGCCTATGACCGGATGATGAGCAATCGGGCGCGTTTCCGCGTGGTGATCACGACCGGGAACTAGCGCTCGACGCATCAAGAATAAAAAATAGACCGACCGCCTCGCGAGGGAGGGCGACTTCACTCGCCGGGGCGGCATCCGATTGATTCATCTTGTAAAAGGGAGTAAGAACGCGCATGCCAATCACGATTCTCTA
>DATEFT010001105.1:0-4793 GCA_035280505.1 Blastocatellia bacterium
TCCAGATCTGGCTGGATCCCGATGACGGGTCGACCCTCTTTCAGGCTGATGCCACCTTTTATAGACGGGCAGGGTTGGCAGACAACAGTTGGTCTTCCTACGAATCCTATAACTTCCCGGGAATGTATTGGCGCCACTCCAGCTTTCTGATGATTTTGGGGGCCGTGTCCGACGGCGTTCAACAAGCCGATGCGACGTTCCGCGAGCAATAAGGCCAGCCGCGGACTTCCTGATCATAAGATTTCATTGTTTGCATGGAATATGGAATGAGGAACGCAAAACAGGCGAATTAGGCAGGGATAGCGAGATGTCGAGATTTCGCGTGTTTTGCGTTCTTCTCTATTTGGGTTGGCGGCCCCCATCACTGGCTCTCGCTTGCTATTTTGCGGGTTGACTCTCGAAACTATTCATCAATCTGTAGTTCCATTGCCCGGCTTCAGGAGGGCAAAACGCCGCTGTACTGGAATCAATCGATGGACGATACCGCCAAGCACTTGGACCGGATATTTTATCCATTCTATCTTCTTAAGTTATTGAGGCGCAATGCTTTATTATGGCAATCTTACTTGACATGCCATCGCCGGTCCTGTAACGTGCCTTTCGATTTACCTTTCTAGTTAACGCTAACTTGAGCAAACAATCTGCCAGATTATCAGGCATGTGAAGGTGTCGCGATGCCTTGGGCTAACGAGAGAATGGAGCAGCCTGAGTCATCTATGAGTATCTGCACCATGATCAGCTTGACGCCAATGAGTTCTTTGCCGAGAAGAACCGCCCGGTTGAAATAGAGCGGGCCGCCGGATAGGAGCATCTGGAGGGAATGGTGATTGTCTTCTCTGGTCGATAGGAGCCTCTCATGTCATGCACGATCCATAGTGTGACGCAGATTCTCCATGATTGGACGGGTGGCGACCAGTCGGCTTTCGAGAGGCTGGTTCCGCTCGTCGAGAGGGAACTGCGTCGCCAGGCCGCCCGTTACCTGCGAATGGAGCAGCCCGGGCATACCCTTCAAACCGCGGACCTGATTCAGGAAGCTTACCTCCGGCTGATGGATGCGAGGAACATTCAGTGGCAGAACCGCGCGCATTTCTTCGGGATCGCCGCCAACCTCATGCGGCGCATCCTGGTCGACTATGCTCGCAAGCGCCAGGCCCAGAAACGCGACTGGACCAGAATCATGGCGGCGCCGACTGAGGCGCAATCAACCGTGACCGATCATACGGTGGACCTCATCGCGCTCAATGTCGCGCTCGACCGGTTGACCCTGATCGATCCGCGACAGGGCCGGATCGTGGAGTTACGTTATTTTGCCGGGCTGAGCGTTGAGGAGACCGCACAGGTCCTGGAGATCTCGGCCAGGACGGTCGAACGTGACTGGCAGGTCGCCAAGATGTGGCTGCGCGAAGAGATCGGACGAGGATCCGATCTTTCAAAGATGGGACCGCCATAACCCCCGAACGCTGGCAACGCATCAAAGAATTGGTCGCCTCCAGCCTGGTCGGGCGCAACTTTCCACCGGAATTGAGGAAGAAGATGTCGAAAATTTTATGTCACCCTCTTCCAGCGCGGGGCAACGGTCCAGGCCGGGTATTAATTTACCGCAACTTAACAGGTTTCCCCGGCGAACAGGCGAAGAAAATGGCCGCCGCGTGTCGTCTCTTTCCGCTCCTGTGCGCATTGATGTAGATAGAATCGATCAATCAAAAATCTTAAAGTCGAATTTAAGCCTTTCTGACGACCGGCATCCGTCCGGTATAAATTTGAAAAGCGATAAATTTCTTGAGGGGTCAATCATGAACTTGCGGTTGAGAATCATCTCTACTTTATGTCTGGCGTTCTTGTTCACGGCTGTGGATCTGGGGGCTCAGTCCACATCGATGCTCACGATAGACCTGGGTCGTCCCAAATCAACCGTCAGCCCGACGTTATATGGTCTGATGACGGAAGAGATCAATTATTCGTACGATGGCGGCTTATACGCGGAGTTGATTCGGAACCGTACTTTTCGTTCCGACTGGTCGGGGATTCTCAACTGGTACCTGATCGAAAAAGGGGCGGCGTCGGCCAAGCTGACCGTCGACCGGAAGGAAGGCCCATCTGCTGCGCTCCACGAGAGCGCCAAACTGGAAGTCACCAGGGCTGATGCGAAAAGCCCGGCGGGCCTTCTCAACGAGGGCTACTGGGGCATCGCGGTTCGTCCGAACACTCGATATACCGGGTCCATCTATGCCAAAACCGGCTCCGCCGGCGAGCTTCCCGTCACGATCGCACTCGTCGCGAACGAGTCCGGGCAGATTCTGGCCACGACTTCCATCTCGATTACCGGGGAGAGTTGGAAGGAGTACGGGTTCGAACTCCAATCGGGCAATGTCCGCTCCTCCTCCTCGGAAAATCACTTCGAACTGACCATTGACCGGCCGGCGACTCTCTGGCTCCAACTGGTCTCGCTCTTCCCTCCGACCTACCGTGACCGGAAGAACGGCAACCGCATCGACTTGATGGAGAAACTGGCCGCCATGCGTCCGACTTTTCTTCGCTTTCCCGGCGGAAACTATCTCGAAGGCAATCGCATTGAGAACAGGTTCGATTGGAAAAAGATGATCGGATCGCTGGTCGACCGGCCGACGCACCCGACTACCTGGAACTATCATTCCTCGGACGGCATGGGGCTGCTGGAATTCTTGCTCTGGTGTGAAGAACTGAAGATGGAGCCTGTTTTGGGCGTTTATGCCGGATACTCGTTGGGAGGGCAGGTCGTCAAACCGGGGCCCGATCTCGAGCCTTATGTGCAGGAAGCCCTGGACGAAATTGAGTATGTCACCGGGGGCACGGACACCAAGTGGGGGGCGGTGCGCGCAAGGGATGGACATCCCGCTCCCTTCGCGCTGCGTTACGTGGAGGTTGGCAACGAAGATAATTTCGACCGGGCCAAAACGTACGATGGACGGTTCGCTCAGTTCTATCAGGCGATCAAGGCGAAGTATCCGAGCATTCAGGTGATCGCGACCATCCCGGTGAAAGGGGTCACCCCCGACGTCATCGATGATCATTATTACAAGCGCATGCAGGGTATGTTCGAGGAGTCAAAACATTACGACAAAGCCGACCGAAACGGTCCGAAGATCTTCGTCGGTGAATGGGCCACCCGGGAAGGAACGCCGACTCCGAATTTCGGGGCCGCGCTGGGCGACGCGGCGTTCATGACCGGCCTGGAACGGAATAGCGACGTCGTGGTGATGGCGGCCTACGCGCCGTTGTTCGTCAACGTGAACCCGGGCGGCATGCAGTGGAGCAGCGATCTGATCGGCTACGATGCCTTAAACAGCTACGGGTCTCCGAGCTATTACGCCCAGGTCATGTTCGCCTCGTGTCTGGGCGACCAGACGGTAGAGACCTCTCTGACGGGAGCCGGCGAGAGGTTCTTCTACTCCGCCACCGCCTCGCCGAGCAAGTTGTGCCTGAAGCTGGTGAATGCGTCTTCGGCAGAACAACCGGTGACTATCACGGTGCGCGGGCTGGGCGCCTCTTCTCGTACGGCTAGCATCAACACGCTTCGCGCCAACACCACCTGGGCAACCAATACGATCAAAGACCCCAAGCGCATCGTGCCCATGATTTCGACCCTCAAGATCAAAGGCGAGAGCATCCCCTACGTCGTGCCGCCCTACTCGATTCAGGTGCTGGCTGTGGAAAGGCCAAAGGAGACCAGAGAGGATTGATGATGAAAACGAAAATCTGTGGCGCGCTAACGATCAGGCTGGGACTGATGTAGCCGGTTCCGGCGCAAGTCAGGACCGACGTCCCTCCCCTCGTGTCCGGCGCGAAACCGGCGCCGGTGGCGCGTCTGAAGGTGCACAGCCAAGCCCTGGAAGGCAATTTCGAAGGCAATCGCGCCGACCGTGAAGTGATGGTTTTCCTGCCGCCGGGATATGCGGCCGGAGGTGATCGCGAAGTGGGCGGCGAACGCGCCGCTGGCGTTCATCGACCAGCATCTTGCAGATCTTCGGCAGTACCGGGGCCTCGCCATCGACGTGGGCGACAAGGATGGCTTACGGACTGGGGCCGCCAAACTGCATGAGGTCCTCGACAGCTAGGGGATCGCCAATACCTTTGAGATCTATCCCGGAACCCATACCAGCGCGATGGCCGACCGGTTTCAGAACCACGTTCTGCCGTTCTTCAGCAAGAATCTATGTTTCGGAGGCGACTGTCGGTGACGTCTTCCGAAGATGTTCGGCGATTCGGAACGATATTTCAGCTCTGATATGTCAGAGGGCGGAATATGGTCCTTGACTTCCATCTGGCCCACCTAGTATGCTGACTGACGGCTCATTCAGGGAACTCTTTGCAATTTCTGATATAACAGTGTGACGATCGTCCGGCGCGAGATTGGCTTGACGGGATGGTGCGGGTCCGGAACCTTGGGGCTGGGCGGTAATAGTTTTGGTCCACAACCAATCATCAAGGGAGGCAGCATGAAAACGACCAGGACCTGGTTAGGAAGTGCCGCAATTCTGATCGCCTCGTTAGTCCCGACCATGACGGCGGAGGCGCAGGTCATGCCGGTGACGACTTGTGATGCCGCCGGGATCGGCTCCACGCTCTTGAGTGCGGACGGCCCGCCGGTCTCGATCCTGGAGGTCTCGACCGGCACGGCCGGGAGCGGCGAGTCGGCGGTCCCCTATTGTCTGGTCAAGGTGCTGGTTCCACAGGCCATCAACATCTGGGTCGGATTGCCGATGGGTGGGAAGTGGAATGGGAGATTGCAGTCGCAGGGCGGCGGCGGATACTCG
>DATEFT010001106.1:0-30721 GCA_035280505.1 Blastocatellia bacterium
AAAGGGAGGAGCGGATCGAGAAGAACCGCCTCTTTGCGGCTGCCAGGCTCAACCAGATTATCGAGGGTCTGAGCGGGCTGAAGGCGGCTGACGAGCAAAGTGAGGTTGAAGTCTTATTGGAAGGTTCGTCGATACTGCCGAGTGACTCAGGCTGGAGCCGTTCATCCATCAGACGCGAACTCCAATTTCTGTTGAGTCACACCGTTCACCACTATGCGCTCATGGCGCTGGCCTTGCGAGTTCAGGGATTCCAGCCGGGTGAGGAGTTCGGCGTTGCTCCATCGACTTTAAAATACTGGAGGAAGAGCGCCTGATGTGTACGGTGAGCTGGGTTCACGATCAAGACGGTTATCGGTTGTTCAGCAATCGCGACGAGCGACACAGCCGCCAACCCGCGCTTGGGCCGAGCATCCGCGAGCAACGAGGCGTGCGGTTTATCGCGCCAATCGACGGCGATCATGGCGGATCGTGGATCGGGGTCAACCAGTTCGGAATCTCCTTATGCTTACTGAATCGTTATCACGACACCGACGGCAACAGTTCATCGTCTTACACCAGCCGCGGCCTGTTGCTGATCGAACTTATCGATTGTCGTTCTCGATCCGAGGCGCATGACCGGATCCGGCCAATGAACTTGGTCCGCTTTCAGCCTTTCACGCTGCTGGTCCTGGAATCGGCACGGCCGTCGCTCCTGATTCATTGGAATGGACGCGAGTCTACGATCGAAGGCGACGGCGAAGGCTCGATGCCGCTGATCTCATCATCACACGATCTGCCGGGGGTAGTTTCAGCGCGGCGGCAACATTTCAAGAATCTGGTCGATCAAGCCAACCAGGTCGACACCGACCTGCTGCCTCGATTTCACACGAGCCACTTCCCTGCCGCCTCGGCGTATTCGACCTGCATGCACCGCCCCGATGCCCGCACGGTCAGTTTCAGCCGGGTGACCGTGTCGCGCGACAAGATCGAATTCCTTTATCACCCCGATTCTCCTTGCACCATCGGGCACTCACCAAACAGCATTGACATCACCTTATTGAGAGAGGTCAGATGATTTCAAACAATACTTCCGGTTCACGAAATCGGCACCGGGCTTGGTGGCCGCTGATGGGCGGAACTCTGATAGTCGTTATTTATGTGCTGCAATCTTGCTCATTGATTCTGCCGATTGCGGCAGCGACGCTGATCAGCGAAGACCTGACCTGCATCGGTGCCGGCGTCCTGGCGGCGCAGGGACGAATCGGCCTGGTTTCCGCTGTTTTTGCCTGTTTCCTCGGGATCTTCATCGGCGACCTGTCACTCTTCGCGGCAGGGAGATATTTCGGGCGGTCCGCGCTGCGGAGTGCTCCGCTGAAGTGGTTCGTGCGGGCCGAAGATGTCGAGCGCGGGTCCGCCTGGTTCTCCCGGCGCGGGGCGATGGTGATTCTGTTCAGCCGTTTCGTTCCGGGGATGCGGCTGCCGACCTACTTTGCCGCCGGCCTGCTCAAAACCGATTTTCGGCGGTTCGCGTTCTATTTCTCACTGGCGGCCGCAGTCTGGACTCCGCTGCTCGTCGGCCTCTCCAAACTGCTGGGCGCCGAAGTGCTCAAATCCGCATTAGTCGCCCAACAGAGCCTGTTGATCAAGATGACGATTGCCGCCGTCATCATCTACCCGATCGCCAGACTCACGACTTCGCTTTCGACCTGGCGGGGGCGACGAATGCTGGTCGCATCCTGGCAAAGAACGACCCGGTGGGAGTTCTGGCCCCCCTGGGCCTTCTACCCGCCCGTGCTCTGTTACGTGGCCGGCCTGATGCTGAAGCACCGCAGCTTGACTCTATTTACGGCGGCCAATCCAGCGATCGTCGGTGGAGGGTTCATCGGCGAATCCAAGATCGACATTCTGCGCGGGATCTCTCAAGAGAGCGAGTTCGTCGCCCGAGCCTCACTGATCGACGAGTCATTGGATGGAGCATCGAGGATCGCGCAGGCTCGAGGCTTGATGGCCGGAAACGGGTTCGACTTCCCGGTCGCGCTCAAACCCAACCGGGGGCAACGCGGATCGGGCGTCGCGATCGTGAGATCGGACGCCGAACTGCAGAACTATCTTCGTCGCACCACGGCGGACACGATCATCCAGGAGTATGCGCCGGGTCACGAGTTCGGCATCTTCTACTACCGTCTGCCGGGAGCAGCAACCGGACGGATCTTTTCCGTCACGGAGAAACGAATGCCAGTCCTGACCGGCGACGGCATCAACCATCTCGAACGGCTCATTCTCAATGACGAGCGAGCCGTATGCATGGCGCGATTTTATCTCAATCAACAGAAGGAGAGACTGCAGCAGATCCCGGACCAGGGTGAGAAGGTGCAATTGGTCGAGTTGGGAACGCATTGCCGAGGGGCGATCTTTCTCGACGGCGCCTGGATCAGAACGGCGGCCCTGGAAGAAGCATTCGATCGGATTAGCCAACAGTTCGACGGGTTTTACTTCGGCAGATATGACGTCCGGACGCCATCGATCGAAGATTTTAAACAGGGGAAGAATTTCAAAATCGTCGAACTGAATGGCGTGACCTCCGAAGCGACCCACATCTATGATCCACGGAACAGCCTGTTCGCCGCATACCGAACCCTCTGCCAACAATGGCGAATCGCTTTTGAAATCGGCGCCCGCAATCGACAATCGGGCATTCAACCGACCTCGATTCGCACACTGGTTAAACTCATCATCGATTACCGGACAGGCGTCAGCAGACACACGCCGACGCGGACAGCGGTCCCGTTTCCCATCGAAGTCTCAAGAACCTAGCATTCTAAAAACTTCACCTTTTATCGTTTCAGAGCGGAGTTTGAGGGGCGCCATTCGATTCGCGCGCTTCACGTTCTCTATCGCCGGAGATTGTCGTAGACTAGGGCCGGGAGGTTCCATTAATGCAAGCCAATTCGCCCGATCACGAAGAGGATCGGCTTAAGACCGCCGAGCAGGCCTTACGAGAAAGTGAAGAATTCAAGACGCGGTTGATCGAATCGAGCGAAGACTGCATCAAGGTGCTCGACCTCGAAGGGCGATTGCTCTCGATCAACGTGAACGGGATGCGGAGACTGGAAATCTGCGACTTCAACCCGCTCCGCAACAGCGAATGGATCGAGTTCTGGCAAGGTGAACATCGAGAAGCGGCCCGGGCCGCCGTTGAAACAGCCAGAGGAGGCAAGGTCGGGAGATTCAGAGGCTATTGTCCGACCATGGGCGGACAACCGAGGTGGTGGGATGTAGTAGTTAATGCCATTCACGATTGTCAGGGCCGGCCGGAGAAACTCCTGGCCGTCTCGCGCGATATCACCGAGCAGTTTCAATCCGAGAGCCGGTTGCGCGCCATCGTCGAGGGAACGGCGACGGCGACCGGCAAAGATTTTTTCCATTCGATGGTGCGCCACATGGCCGCGGCGCTGCCGGTCAAGGTGGCGTTCGTCACCGAATGCGCCAATCTCGAGAGGACCAGGGCACGGATCCTGGCTTTCTGGGACGGTGTGGGATTGAGCGAGGGCATCGAATACGACGTCGAGGCCACTCCCTGTAAAAAGGCCTTTGAAGGCGAGACCTGTTTTTACTCAAGCGAGTTGCAAAAACTCTTTCCCGAGGAGAGAGAACTGGTCGACCTGGAAGCCCACAGCTATATCGGGATTCCCCTGCTCGATGCTCACGGTCAGGTGATCGGCCATCTCGCGGTGCTCGACACCGAACCGATGAATGACGGTCCGCGCGGGATGGATATCTTAAAGATCTTCGCGGCGCGCGCCGGAGCGGAAGTCGAACGAATGAGAGCCGAAGCCGGATTACGTGCGGCCTTCGCCGAGATCGAGAAGCTCAAGAATCGCCTGCATGCGGAGAACACCTACTTGCAGGAGGAGATCCGGGGAGAGAACAATTTCGATGAGATCGTCGGTAACAGCCCTGCCCTGCTCGCGGTGCTGCAGCAGATCGAACGTGTCGCGCCGACGGATGCGACGGTCCTGGTCCTCGGCGAAACCGGAACCGGCAAGGAACTGATCGCTCGCGCCCTACACCACCGCAGCGGACGCAGCGAACGCCCGCTGGTCAAGGTCAACTGCGGCGCGATCTCGGCCGGGCTGGTCGAAAGCGAACTCTTCGGCCACGTCAAAGGAGCCTTTACCGGCGCGCTCGATAAACGCATCGGACGGTTTGAATTGGCGGACGGCGGAACGCTCTTTCTCGACGAGGTCGGCGAACTACCGCTGGAGACCCAGGTCAAACTGCTCCGAGTCCTGCAGGAAGGCGAGTTCGAGCCGGTCGGCAGCAGCAGGACGGTCAAGGTCAACGTTCGCATCATCGCCGCCACCAATCGGAGCCTCGAAGACGAGGTCAAGGCCGGGCGTTTTCGAGCCGACCTGTTCTACCGCTTAAATGTGCTGCCGTTGCACAATCCGCCATTGCGCGAGCGCCGGCCGGACATTCCACAACTGGCCATGTTCTTTCTCTCGCGGGCAGCGCGCCGTTTCGGGAGACAAATCGACGGCATCTCACAGGGGACGATCGAGTTGATGGTCGATTATTACTGGCCGGGCAATATCCGCGAGTTGCAGAATCTGATCGAACGCGGCGTCGTGATGGCGTCCGGCCCGGTGTTAACGCTCGATCCCGGGCTGTTGCCGGCGGCCAAGAGCGATCCATCGATCACCAAATCTCAACCGCCAATCCCGGCACAGAGCTTGACCCAATCAGATGGACAACCACCACGGCCAACCTCCTCAACCGCGCTCGAAGACCTGGAACGGCAGCACATTCTCAAGATCCTCTCGCAAACCAGGTGGGTGATTGAAGGCGAGAAGGGCGCCGCCAAAATGCTCAATCTACATCCGAACACATTGCGCAGCCGATTGAAAAAGATGGGGATTCAACGCCCAAGAAATTGAAGGCGTTCAACCCACAATGACTATTGGATTGTTCAACCGCGAAACCTGCGAACGGTTTGCCGCAATTGGCTGATTTCGCGCGTTTCGCCTATTCGGCGCTCGAACCGGCCACGCTCATCTCCCACGAACCTCCCACGAAATTTCGGCCCCACGAAGACCACGAACCACGAACCTCCCACGAAACTTCGCGGGCAGCCTCTTCCAATGCCGGGCCCGCAAATATAACCACTGCCTTTTCAATCAGTTACCGCAACCACCCGGAGCTTGCCGATCGTGGCATCAACATTGCGATATCCGGTGTGCGTGCGAACAAGCGCGAGATGGAGGGAGCAGAAGATGCTACGAATAATGGAAGAGAAAGCGGGCGACAACTCAACGACGCTGCGGCTCGATGGCCGCATCGCCGGCCAATGGGTTGGATTATTACGCACAACCTGCGATCAGGCCCTTCAGGGCGACCGCCGTTTGACCATTGATCTCGGCGGCGTCAGCTTCGCCGATCGCGAGGGCGTCCAAATGCTCCAACGGCTCCAACAGCTCCCGGTCACACTCATCAACAGCTCGCCGTTCTTGCAGGAACAGATCAGACAGACAACCGGCAAATAGATCAGTGAGCCAATCGAGTAAACAGCTCACGCCAGTGAGGGGGGATACCTATGTCTACTAGACAGACGATCAGCGATTTTGAAGCCGCCGCGATGCCGCAGATGGATGATCTCTACCGCACCGCCCGCCGCATCCTCGGCAGTCAGACCGAGGCCGAGGATGTGGTCCAGGAGACCTACCTGCAGGCCTGGAAATCTTTTCATCGCTTCGAGCCCGGCACGAATATCCGCGCCTGGATGTTCAAGATCATGTTCCATGTGATCGATCACCATCGCCGCAAGGCGTTTCGGCTGGTGACGCTGAGGGAAGACGAGGAATTCCGGCTCGATCAACTCACGTATGAACCGTCCATTCCCCAGGAAATCCGCGACGAAGACATGCTGGCCGCGCTCGATCTGGTGCCGGAACACTACCGGGCGGTGATCCTGCTGGTTGATGTACAGGAGTTCTCTTACAAGGAGGTCGCCGACGCGCTCGGCGTCCCGATCGGAACGGTGATGTCTCGGCTCAATCGAGGCCGAAAGATGCTGCGAACCGCCTTGACCAAACCGACTGCCGACAATGGGACCATTCGGTTCAGCGGGTATCAGCAGGCATTTGCCTGAAGGCTCATCAATCTTTGACCAACCACAGAGTGGCGATTCGGCCAGAACCCGAAGATTCCGGATCCTGGCCGATCTATTCTCGCGGCCTACTCCTGCCTTGAACGACTGGGGTGAAAATCAATTTCCCGGATATCACGCATCGCTTTGCCCCAGAGTTCCTTAAAGCCATCGGCCAGCTTTCGCGCCAACTCCCGGTCGCGGACTAAAAGCGAAGCAAATCGCCCTTCCGGAATAAACGGATGGTCCAGACACAGAATGACAGTTTCATCATCGACGACGTGAAACGGATGACCCAGTTCCCCTGAGTATCGGACTCCGGTCACCTGTTCCAGATGCCCCTTATTCTTGCGTAAGAACCCCATCAGTTTCGGAGCGCTCTGATAGGCGAACCCAAAAACCATCCGATGATCGATCTTTCGCTCGCTCGTATTGCGGGCAATTCGCTTCAGAATCGGGAATCCGCCGGCGGTCACCTGCTCAATCGCGGCCAGGTCACCGTGCTCAAGGTACGACCAGATTCTTTCACGCGCGGCCGCGAGGTGCACGACGTGTCGTTTGATGTGACTCTCGACTCCGAGCGCGAGATCGACAAACGTCGTTCGCCCTCGCAATCGTGCCGGAAGGTCTGAAAGCAGGTCCCTCAACTCTTGCGCCTGTTGCGCGAACTGCTCGGCATTCTGGCGTGCGATCTCGATCAGGCGATTGACGACCGCGTCTCCCGGAAACGCGGAATAGAGTTTGGGGCGAGTGGGTTGGATCTCAACCAGACCCATTCGGCTCAGTTTCTCCATCGCCCGGTAGATTTTCGATGTTGGGACATCACCTTCCCGACAGAGCGTTTCGGCGTCCGCCACACCATGAATCATCAATGCGATCAGCGCTTTTCGCTCATAACCTGTGAGCCCGATCTGCTCCAACAGTTCCAGTTTCTGCCATTGCATGAGCAGTTTTCTACTACATTAAGTAGTTGAAAGTAAATACAGCGCCGAGTATCCTCGGGCGCGAAGTTTGAGAAACAATCTCAGGAGATAAACCGATGAAAGAAAAAGCTCAATTAATGCCGATGATCTATGTCGATTCGGTCGACCAGGCGCGGGAGTTCTACATCGAGAAACTCGGGTTCGGCCACCAGATGGGAATGCTGGGGAAAGACGGCCACCTCGACTTCTGCACCGTCACCCTCGGCGAGGCCAAGATCATGTTCATGCGGCCGCAGGAGAAGATGGACGGCACTGACGCCACCTCATCCCGGCGTCCGGTCGAAATATACATCCCGGTAGACGATGTGGATGCTCATCACGACCGCTTGAAACAGAACAGGATCAAACTCACCACTCCCCTGACCGACCAGTGGTGGGGTGATCGGACTTTTACGGTGACAGATCCATTCGGATATCAGCTCTGGTTCTACCAGACGGTCGCCGAACCGACGCCGCCCGCCGGGGCCAAGATCGTTTAAATCACTTTCAATCCGCTGTCCGGCTCACTTCGCAGTTTGCCGGACAGGCAATCGTAAACCGCCCCGCTTCCGAAACTAGAAAGAGCATAAGAATGCTTGATTCAATAGTGAACGAACTTTGCCAGGAGGCGACCATCACGAGGCGGATCCTCGAACGTGTCCCGGGAGACAGGCTGGAGTGGAGGCCGCATTCAAAATCGATGTCGATCGGCCAACTGGCATTACATATCGCGAGTCTTCCAGGCAACCTGTCGCAGATGGCGCAACTCGATGAGTTTGATACCTCGCAAGCGAATTTCGACCCGCCGACTCCGGGTAGCCTGAGTGAGATCCTGACAACCCATGATACAAGCCTCAGAGTCGCGCAGGACTATCTCAACGGTATAGACGAACAAACCTTACAGGAAGGCTGGCGCCTTACCGCCAGGGGAAAAGAGATCTTCGCGATGCCGCGGGGAGGGTTGATTCGCTCATTGATGCTGAATCATCTCTATCATCACCGCGGTCAGTTATCGGTCTACCTGCGGCTACTCGAGATACCGGTTCCAGTGATCTATGGCCGCAGCGCCGACGAAAATCCATTCGCCTGATACCGACTTTCCAAATGTTGCACAAGTAGCGAAGCGGTGAAGTGAGAATCCGTTACCGCAGAGGCGGCCAGCAGAAAACTGCCTCCATTTTACGGGATCAGGCGGCGGATTAGGAGTGATTGATCCGTCCATGTCATCAGTCAAACGTCGTACTCCGATGCAGCTTTGTGGTCGATAAGGCCGGACACGCTGAATCACCTCAGATAGAGCGATCGCCGATCTGAGGTGATTCATTGTTCCACTGACACGGTTTAGAGTTGCTTCAAAAATTCGATTATCGCCTGCTGGTCTGCGGCACTTAAGTTTCGGTAACGCCGGATGACCTCGCGCGCATCGCTTCGATTTTGCCGCGAGGCGTCGCTATGATAAGGAGGACAGATATCTGCCGGCCCTCCTCTATAGATCACTTTCCCATGCTGATTACCGAGTGGTACCGGACATCCTCCTCCGGCCTCCGACGATTGATTCGGGCTGTTAAAGGGGGCCGGTAAATCGTGCAGTTCGATCGCAGCCCGGATCGCGTCGTCAAGGGTCTGAACAACGAGTGGAGCATTAGTCACCTGATGATTGGTATAGACCGTACCGGCGGGATGCCTAAGACTGCTGCGCTGGCTCAGGTAAACACGGCCATCGTGCAAAAACGGCGGCCCGATCCTGCCCAGACCCATCAAAGGTGCGGTGCGGAACTCACGGCCATTGGCTAAGCCCTGATTGGGAAGCGTATCATCGGCCAAACTACGCGGCAGATCGAAGGTATCGAACAAGCGGTCCCGGAAGCCGATTCTTCGAATGATTAGCGGCAATCTGGGCGTGGGGGCAATTCGTTCGGCATTAATATTTGGTCCTTGGTGAATCAACAGATCCGAAAAAATCGGCGCCCACACGTTGTTGACATGCCGTCCGCCACTTTCAACCGGCAATCGTCCCGTAGCCATGACCGGGACATGACACCCCGCACAGTTGAGCATCCGGTCGGCCCGGTTGATGGCGTTTGGATCTCGACTATCACCGTTTCGGGGCATGCGTCCTGGAATCATGCGGTTGGCAAACGCGACCAGGTCGACGCCAAAAAGCTCGGCTCCACGCCGAACCAGTTCATCCTGGCTACCATCGCACCGAGGCGCCGAGGGGTCGTCGGATTTAAGTAGACCCAGCAAGGTTTCACCAAACTCCGGCGGAGCCGTCAACCGCAACAGCGCCCGTAAACTGACCGGAGTTGAGACCGGCACCTGCAGGCCGGACACTGGGCTCACACAGCCTGGGCGGTTGATGTTCACACCGCTGACAGGCTCGTTCGGATTGAACAGGCTGGTAAAGCCAAGCTCACCTTGCAAACCGCCCACCACAAATTGCAGCATGGTGGGGCCTGCCGCGCGCAAGCCGAACCTGCCGATCCGGACCGTCGGATCTCCCCCGACAAATGCCTGATTAGACGTGTTTTCATTATGCCGGCCCGCGATGCAATCACCAGGACATTCCGGAAAGTACCCGGGCCTGTCAAGGGACGAATTGTTTGCGTTCTTTTGAGATGCCTCATTGGCCAGAATATCGCCGTCAAAAATTGCTTCCATCAAACCGCGGCCGATATAGGGAGGCCCGGCCCGCTCTCCCACCGTCCGTCGGAAGCCGGTAGAACTGAGATATGTCTCCGGATCCACACCTCCCATGAGGTTGGGGTCTTCTTCGAACGTCGGAAGCGAAGTAGGAAGACACGCATCGAGCGTCGGCCGATGATGTTGCACGGAGTTAGACGAGAACTGTGTCAGGCCATTAAAGATATTGGCTATTGGTGAAAAGTCGCCAAAAATCGTAAACGCCGCTGTCCTGCCAGTATTGTTGATCGCGTCATCGTTGTCGGGCGCTCTTCCACCGCCGGTGGCCGGGTCAAGCGAAGTGAAATCGAAGTTCGTCGGTGTAGAACGTCCGGCGCGAGAAACCTGCGACACGGTCGTGACCAGACGGTTGCCTTTTCTATCTACCCGGAACGCATCGGCCGAGTTTAAATGGCAGCCAAGGCACATCTGCTGATTGGCGATCGGTCCGTTCCCTTCCTCGGGGGTGTGGGGAGTAGTGAAGAACTTCAGTCCTTCGATCACTGCGGCCCGCTCCTTTTCATTGGCGCTCGGGTATACCAGCCCGCACAGATCGGCTTTGTCGAGAGGGAACGGATCTACGACCCCAAACCTGTCGCGGGGGACCCGCTCCACGGGGCGAAGCCGCTCAGGATCGGAGGGTTCGGCAATCGGGTTAAGATTTATTTCCGGTTGAGCCGCGAGGCCGGCAACGGTGTTAAGAGTAAGATCGGATTTGATTGTCAGGTATGCAATAGCTGAGAGCAGAAAGCTTAATGCAACCATACGCCGAAACGTTGTCAGAAACATATTATAGACCTCGTAGTATACGTGTAGCCGTCTATCCCATCCCCGGTTCGTCGATGCGGTATTCGGATCCTACGACCGGCCTCTCGGCCATTGAGCAAGGCGAAGACCTCAACGCCGTTCCGGGAAAATAAGGTAAATTCGACTCATCGGTAGTCGAACCCATCTTCTGTAACGCGGTTGATGTAATTGCAGTAAGACTGAGTCGTCCGTGGTCTATCGGCAGGATAGCCAATTTGTGACTCAGCCTCTGCCCTGTTCTCCTGATCCGTAACCCCGTAGTAAAATGGAACTGCGATGTCACGCTTCAAAATGATCTGAACTGTTGACGTAGGAACTATCGACTGAAAGGCTGAACGTAATCATCGTACAGAGTCTTCCCTAAACAATCTCCAGGACTGTTTACAGGTACCGGAAAGCCATGCTGCAAACCAGCTCACCTCGAGACTTTTATGCGCGAAGGGCAAAGATACGGTATCTGGAAGCATTACGGCATCGCTAAACAGGGGGAGGTCAGGCATAATCATTTAGTGTTAGGCACTGCCGCAAAGGCTTCCTCTTCCCCGAGATACAGATGAAGCGATCGAGTACATTTCGGTGTCTCTCCAACATCCAGAACCTATCAGACAATCGGGCAACAGGGCCCGATTGTCTGATAGGTAGAAACTCAATCGTAAGATGCGGAAGAGCTTCGCGATTTTTTCGTGGCTGCTGTCACAGACGATGACAACCATAACTACCACCACCGGATGATAACGCAAGAGGTGTGCCAGCCGAGATCCAGCAGGTACCGGCATGCTCATTCCCGGCGATCGAGCTGTGGCATATCATCACAGTCCCCAGAGAGCCACTTGAGATCACTTTGAGACCCAGGCAACTCCGCTCGCGGTTAACGACGTCAGATCGGATGTGGTAAGGCATAGGTGTGATTCGATTGTTTTGGCTGGTCGAGCTCACCTGGCCTCTGTCCGCTTCCCGATCATGAGGCCGACCGATCAATTATTTGAGTGGTGGCTAATACAAATCATTGAGAGTTGGTTTTCCCGCGAATCCCGTCGACTCGCGCCTTCAGTCGCTCCGCTTCGTTGCTCCGCCCCATCTTGCGCAGTACGTTCGCATAATTCTCCAGCAGTTCCGTTAACTTCGGATGTCTAGTGCCCAATTCCTTTTCAACGGTCTCGACGATGCGCTGGTAGAGAGGTTCGGCTTTCTCATATTTCTCCTGCCGCACATTGAGGCAAGATGGTCGAGGCTCTGAACAATGGCAGGGTGATCCTGGCCCAACATCCTCTCATCAATCATCATGGATGTTACCGCTCGAAATGATGGCTGCGAGATATTCGAATACGCACTCTTCATCCATCGGAGATTTTCAAGGGGTCGCCCAAACAAAAGAGGCGAGGCCCCGGTTGGGAAACGTCGCCTCTGAGATTTTGATTGCGATTCGCAGTTCTTAAAAAGAGTAGCGGACCAGGATTCGTCCGGCGCGTCCGGCCCGGAGCCCGGTGCCCGCCGGAATTGCGATGCCGCCGTCATTGACACCGACATTATTGAAGTTAGGGCTCAGCAGATTGCCGTTGCCACTTTCAGCCGTCCCGGGCCGGGCCCAGGTGTAGTTGGCGTGATTGAAGACGTTGAAGAACTCAAAACGCAACTGCAACTGGTGTCCCTCGAGCGGCATGCGGAACGACTTGGAGAGGCTCGCATCTGCGCGATTGGTCCAATTCGCCCGGAGGGTGTTGCGCCCGGCCAGATTGGTCCGGATCGCCGGATCTACCACGTAGCGCGCATTCGCCAACGGGATCGGAAGTCCGTTGAAGTCGCAATATCCGGTGGGTGAAGTCACGGCATTGCAGGCCCCAAGGCTCTCGGCGAACGCTACCGAATTCGCCGGCGCCCGAGAATTATTGAACGCCGGGCGGTCATTGAATGCGTTCAGATCGCCGTTGAGATCGATGCCGCCGATGTATGGAGTCTCGACCGCGCCCGATTGCAGAGTATAGATGCCCGACAACGACCAGCCGCCGAACGTCTGGCCGAAGACGCCCTTCTTCGGACCGGGCAGGTCCCAGACGAAGGATGAGACGAACCGGTGCGGGACGTCAAAACTCGCGACGCTGCGGTCGGTTCGCAGATTCAGTGGGTTGGAGGCCCGGCTGCTGCCGCCGGTCGTGATGAAGACCTCGCTGTTGACGTCGTCGATGGCTTTCGAGTAAGTGTAAGCGAAACGGAAGAGCAGGCCCTTGCTCAAGCCGCGCTCGACGCGCGTCTGAAGCGAGTGATAGTTGGAATCGCCACCGTTGGTGCGCAGTCCGATCGGACCACGCGCCGTATTGAGCCGCACATCGTTAATGCCGAAATTAATTTCCTGGTTGAGAAACAAGCGGGATCCGCGCGTTCCGACATAGGCCACATCGACCACGATATTACCCGGCAATTCGCGTTGCACTCCCAGGTTCCAGGTATGGGCCAGCGGATTGACCAGGTTCGGTTCGATGCTGGTGACAACCGCTGTCGGATCGATAGTGCCGGTGGTCGGCAAAGAGTTCAATCCGGCGTTGGCAAAACCGCGCGGCGTCCCCCCATTAATTCCGTCCGTATTGGCGCCGAAGACGTTGGGCGCGGAGGCCGCCGTGTTGAGCAGAATGTTGTCGAAGAAGACGTCATAACTCAACTGGTAACCGCCGCGAATCACGGTCTTATCCTGACCGAACCACCGTCTGCCCCAGTGTGGCGTGTAAGCGAAACTGAGGCGCGGAGCGAAATTGTTATTGTCCGCGATCTGTGTCGCTCTGGTGTTGATCGGGGCATCCAATCCGGCAAAGGCCGGGAAGGGCAGCGAGTTGGAGGGCGTGCCGAAGTTCTCGTACCGGAGGCCCAGTTTCACGCT
Organism: Blastocatellia bacterium; assembly: GCA_035280505.1. GTDB lineage: Bacteria > Acidobacteriota > Blastocatellia > RBC074 > RBC074 > JAKEHZ01. The sequence continues at coordinate 13,445 of DATEFT010001106.1, forward strand.
CAAATTCGAACGGATCCGCCATGAATCGTCGACGAAGTAGGCTTGTTGGAAACGGTTCGGATAGATCACCGGGCTGCCGAAGACCTTGTTGCCGAAGGTTCCCTCCGTGCCGGAGAACCCATCGACGAAGTTGCCGAAGGCTTCGTATCCGCCGCCCGCCGAGAAGTTGAGCGTGCCGCGATCATTGAACGGCACCAGTTCCTTGGTCTTTTGACGGACCAGGTCGACACCGGCGCGAATCGTGTGATCGCCCCGCGTGTAAGTGATCGTATCCTGGACTTGAAAGTTATTGAGATATCGCCCCTGCGGGAAGGTTGGATCTAACCCGAAGAAGGTATCATCGAATCCGAGCCCGGAAAAGGTAATAGCCGGCCCGTTGAGTGCCACCGCCGGATTGTTGGCCTGGAAGAGCACCACGAAACGCCCATAGGCGAAACGGTACTCGTTGGTCCACCTCGGAGAGAGGTTGCGCGTGTAGCTGAAGAGAAAGTTCTGCGTCCTTCCCGGCACGTCGATTCCATATCCGTCAAAAGCCGATGGAATCTGATTGTCGAGGGCGGAATTGTCAAAGATGTAGCGGAAAGTGAAGTTGTTTTTGGACGACTGTGCCCAATCGATGCGGGTCAGCCACTGATAGTCGTTGAGCGGTTGTGAGACGTTGCTCGAAGTTCCGAGTCGAAAAGGAATGCTCCCGCGGTCAACACCGTTCGCATCGAGACCGAGAGCTATTGAATTCACGGGCCCGGTCGTGCCGCGCAGGTTGCCAATGACGCTCAGAAAACGATCCACGTTCGCGTTGCTGCCGGTCGGGAAGAGTGCGCGCAACCGATCGAAACCTTCCCGGGTCGGCACCATCGCCGAGGCGGTGGCACCGTTAGTGCGGAACGGAGAGGCTTGAAAGGTGCCGAAGAAGAAGAGCTTGTCTTTTTTGATCGGTCCGCCCAGCGTAAAGCCGTATTGATTTTGAATCGAGACTGGAACGCTGGTCAGACCGTCATTGAGCTTCTGGCCGCTCGAGAGCGAGAAGAGCGCACTCGGCGCAATCAGGTCATAGGCCGAACCATGAAATCTATTTCCGCCGCTCTTGGTAATGAGGTTGACGACAGCGCCGCCGCCGCGCCCATACTCCGCCGAGTTATCCCCGCCGAGCACCGACACTTCCTGAAAACCATCGAGCAGGCCGGGGATGTAGGCCTGACCATGGATACTCAGGTCGTTATTCTCGGTGCCGTCGATCAACGAACTGTTGGCGCGCGGCCGCAGACCGTTGATCGAGAACTCGCTACCCTGCACAAAACCGCTGGCCAGAACTCCTGGATTGACCACTCCCGGCAAGGTCAGGACCAGATCCGAGGGATTGAGCGTTGCCAGAGGCAGGTCCTTGATCTGCCTCTCGGTGATAGTGCTGGTGCGCCCGCCGTCCTGAGTCTGTAAGATCACCGTCGAATCGGAGGGGACTATGATCACCTCTCCGACGCTGCCCACTGCCAGATTAAACGAGACCTCCGTTGTCTGCCCGGCGGCGACGAGGACCTGGCTCCGGGCCGCCGTCTTAAAGCCAGTCGCTGAAATTTCGACTTTATAGGTACCCGGATCGACCGCCTCGAAACGGTACGATCCTTCCGCCATCGAGACCGTCTCACGGGCCACGTTCGTCGATGCATTAGTGATCTTCACTCTGGCATCCTTTACTACTGCCCCGGTCGAATCCGCCACGGATCCAACGATGACACCTTTACTGGATTGCGCAGACCCAAGGATGTTAAGTGCGCTCAATAGAAATAGCGCCATGGTCAATACAAACTTAGCTCTATACATAACCTTAGTCTCCTTCAAAATTTACCGCACTGGGTAATCATCAGAATCGGCAATGCTGATAATCGGAAACCTGATTCACAAGCTGAGCAAGAATCTGGTCGGCAAACTCATTACCTGAGGGCTACCGGCAGTTAGCACATTCAAAAAGGCGAAAAACATGACGGTCATCATGATGCCAAACCATGAGCTTAAGAAACGATCGTGATCAACCTCCAGATGGCTAAGACCCGATGGCTAAGACCCGATGGCTAAGACCTGATGGCTAAGACCTGATGGCTAAGATCAGCGCTGTTTTGATTAACCATCTGCCATCAGCTTTTTAATTACCTCTCGGCGCTTGCTACTGCGAGCCGGAAATGGATAGATATACAAGATAGTTGTAATGATTACCTTGATAGTACCAAGCAAGGGCTATGCCAGCACGGATCGATCATTCCGGCATTGAGTTGGCTGAAGTTATTGTTATCAGTTGTTAATGGCCGATCCGTTTTTCTATAACAGATGCAGATTTTTGAAGAAATTAAAGGCCATAACCGGTGACCAGGCGCCCTCTGATCTGTGAGTTCAGCTTGTCGCGTGTGCGCTCCAGTCGCTCAAAGTAGTCTTCACAGTAATTGGCGCGACTTCGTGTCGCACTTTTCGGGATGGACAGCGGCGCGTGGCGTTCAATTCAGGTGCACCTCTTTGTGGCCGTAGAGCAGCTCGGCCGTGATGCCGCGCCGCCGGCACTCTTCGACGAGCCGGTTGGAGTGCACGATGGGGCGCGACTCGTCCGTGTACTGGAGCGAGGTCAGGAAGGTGCACCAGGGCTCCCGGCCCATGGCATAGACGTAGACCTGCTGCGGCCGGAGCCGGTCAACGATGAGGATCGCTTTCTCGTAGGTCGAGCCGCTGAAGCGCCTCGACTGGTCGTTTCTCCTTGAAAGCGAGCGTGTTAGCAGCGGACCGTAGAGCCAACTCAGCGGCGCGCCGTCGCACTCCATCCCGAGCAGCAGCAGGTCAACTTCCCCGACCAGCTCGTGTAGATGGTCGTAGAGTCGCGGTTCGAGGTTGTTGGAGTCGGCCGCCATGACGACTGAGCGCCCCCCGATCTTGACGTGAAAGGCCATCTTCGTGCGGATGTCGAGGTCGGCGTGCTCGCCCAGGAAAGGCAGCCCCATGATGTAGCCGCCGTCGACGTCTATCTGCTCGAGCCCTACCGTCTCGTAAACCTGCTTGAAACCGACGGCGCGGAGGATACGCTTGAGAGACGGGTCGATGCGGTCGCCCCCCGCGCTGGCGGGGATGATGACGTTCTTTGTCTTGTGACGTAGCTGGAGCAGCGTTTCGAACATGACGTGATCCTGATGGTTGTGCGTGAGCAGGATGTAGTCAATGGTCTCCGGCAGGTCGGCGAACGTGTAGCGGGTCGCCCCGCCCTCGTACTTATAGCTCACCAGAGGGTCACAAAGAATGCTCACGCCCCTCGCTTCGAGCAGGACGCAGGCGTGGCCGAAGTAGCGCACGCGCAGGCCGTCGCCCTCGAACCGGGGCGCGGGCGCGGGTGCTTCCTCCGTGAAGAGAGTGGAAAAGAGCGGCTCGTTCGCGGCCCCAACGCCCAGCAGCTCGCGCACACGCCCGGAGGGCTGCGGCACTGACTTCATGCTGAACAACTCGTCCAGCCCTTCGTGCCGGAAGGGGATGTTGAGGGATAGGCCGCCGTCGCTTTTGAGGCGCGGCGTGCTGAAGACGAAGGGGCGGCCGTCGCAGATCGCCTCGGAGAGGAGGACGCTCTGCAACGCCTCGTTGTAATACCTGCTCCGGTAAAGCAGCCCCTCGATGAAGCGCACGCCCGGGTTGTCGTTCAGGTCGTAGACGAGTTCCACGTAACCCCTCAGCGGCTCCGGCACGCGCTCGTAGAATGGTTCCAGAGAGTGGCCGTCGGCCTCGGCGGCGAGCATCTCCTCAAGCTCTTTCACCGCGCCCGCCAGCTCCAGCAGAGGCGACAGCTCAGAGGTCGTGGCCTGCAACAGTTCCCTCACCTCGCCGACTTTATCAGCGCCGTAGTTGAGGAAGGGGCCGCCGAGCATGGCCGGGTTCTTGAGCGCGGCGACGTGTACCTGCGGGGCGGCCACGAACGACTCCATCATCTTCAGATGCGCGTTGGCGACGTACATCGAGGCGCAGACGGGCGGGATGAGATAGGGCCAAGCATACCACTGATTGAAAAGCGGCTCGGCGAGAACGTTCTGCTTGAGATAAACGCTTTGACTCATAACGCGAACTCACTTTCCTCCGGTCTCCTCTTTCTCAGTAAGTAAACGTCTTGCTGACGAGGGTCACGTCCGTCAGCCCGAATCCGAATTGCGTGGGCATCAGGCTGGGGCCGCGCGCGGCGTAAGGGCGATCGGTAAAGGGCACCAGTCCGTAGGCCAGTCCGTAAGATTGATCGATAGCTCGGATCGTGACCTGCGCGCCCGGCCTGCCCACCAGCGTGAGTTCCGCGCCCTGCTCCTTCAGCCCCCAATATTGAACGACAAGCCACTTCGCGGGGCCGGGCCCGCCAGCGCCCGGTTCGAGCGGCCGGCCGTTGAGGCTGGCGGCTTGCAGCCAGTCGCCGCGCTCGACGGCGAGTTGCAGGAGCGGCGCGCCGCGCGCAGAACGGACGCGGACGCGAAGAGTCCTCAGGCCGTCGCGCGTCGAATCTTCGAGCAGTTCGGCGCGCGGGGGCTCGAACGGGGCGACGGGCGCGGCCGCCTGCAAGAACCGGAAGGAAGACGCGGGGAAGAAGTCTGGCAGCGCGGCGGGTGCGGCGTTGGCGTTAAGGAACTGAGCTGTCCACTCGTCCGCCTCCTCGTCCGTGCTGGCCCAGACGGCTGTTCCCGTGTCGGCGTTCAGGGCGTAGAAGATGCTGTCGGGCGCGGGGCGCGTTGCGCCGTAGCCCGAGACGAGACAGCACCAGAGCACGAGGCCGACGCCGGCCGACGCGGCGCACGCCTGCACGGCGCGTCCCGCCCTCGGCCCCAGAAGACTCAGGTGCGGAGCCAACAGGCTCATCATCAGCGCGTAGAACAGCACGATGGCCCACGACCAGACGAGCGACAGGCCGACGAAGAGTAGGTAGATGAGCGGCGTAAGCAGCAGTAGCCCCGGCAGCGCGCCCAGCGACGAGGCGATGAGCAGCCGCCGCTGTGCGCGCGGGTCGTCCGAAATCAGCAGCGCCACGGCGAGGCCGGCCAGAGCGAAGAGCATCGGCCACACGAACAGATAGCTCCCGCCTTTGAAGGCGACGCTCGCCGCCGTGCCGAGCACGACCCACCACAGCAAACCACCCAGCATCAGCTCGTACGGGCTCGCCCTCCTGCCGAACCGGCCGTAGATCAGCGAGGCGAGCGTGAGGCTCAGCAGCGCGAAGCCCACGACGTAGACACGCAGGTTGTAGGCATCGCTCCAGGTGACCATCGTGTCGGTGACGCGCGCCGCACGCGCGACCCACCAGAACAGTGCGACGCACGCCATTGTCGCCACCCCGCTCAGCGGCAGCGCCGCGAACCCGAGCCCGACGCCGCGCCACGTGAGACGCCCTTTGCGCAGGGCGAGCCAGACGACTGACGCGAACGCCAGCACACCCAATCCTGCCAGCGGGAGCACCCACGCCTCCGCGTACGAGATGAGCCCGCCGCCCGGTCCGGTGAAATAGACGGCGTCCCCGCTCCCGGTGATCTCGCTCGCATTGCCGAGCGCGCGCGCCATGTCGAGGGCGTTGTACCCATGATGCTGAAGGCTGCGCTCGTCGAGCGCGGCGAGGTTGTCCCGCTCGCTGTGGTATCTGACGGGGCCGTCGATGTAGGCGAAGTTCAACCCCGCAAACCCCGCCTCTTTGAAGACGGTGAAGTCGGTGCGGTTCGTCAGGAGTTGATAGCCCTCCTGAAAGATGGAGCTGGTGAATGGGTAACGCGCCGTGCGCGCCAACTCGCCGACGAGTTGCCGGCTGCCGTCGCTGGTCTCGAACATCAGCGAGGGGCCGCTGGTCCCGCGCGCCTCGAAGTTGATGACGACGGAATCGGCCGCCATCGCCCCGTGCCGCTCCACGAAGGCTTGCGCCCCCAACATGCCCGCCTCCTCCGCGTCGGTAAAGAGCAGCAGCAGGTCGTTCTTCAAAGGTGGGCCGGCCCTGACGGCGCGCGCCGTCTCCAGCAAAGCCGCCACCGCAGCGCCGTCGTCGCTCGCACCGGGGCTGGTCGGGGCGGAATCGTAGTGGGCCATGAAGATAACGGTCCGCGTGCTGGAGATTCCGGGCAGACGCGCCACGATGTTCTCCACGTCTCCGGCCAAGAACTGCGCGCCGTTTCTTCTGACTACGCCCGCGAGACGTTCGACCTGCGGCCCAAGACCGAGCACGGAGAGTTGCCCCAGCAAATAATCGCGGACCTCGTCGTGCGCGGGTGAGCCTACCGGGTGAGGCTGCTGTGCGATGCGCTCAAGATGCACGCGGGCGCGCGCCGCAGAGAACTCCGTCGCGGGCGCACCGCCACTGACGACGGCGGGCGGGGCCAGCGCATTCACGGCGTGGAGCAAGGCCAATCCCAGGAGTGCCGTCAAGGTGAGCGCCGCCCAAGCGGCTACCCCCACTCGCCCGCCCCCGCTCGTATCAACGCCCGGTTGCGCGACCGACGCGGGCACGACGACCGAGGGCGAAGCTTCGACCTCCGCCGGCGATGCTTCGCGGCCCGCATCGGTCGGCGGCGGCAGATCGGGGATGGCGTCGGCCAGTTCCGAGTCGAGGAGACGCAGTCTCGGGTAGAGCCAGCCGCAGCCCACGGCGATGACGGTCAACACGCCCATCAGAACAAACAGCAGGCCGATGCCGCGTCCGGGTCCCACGCCGATGACGGGGCCGAGGTTGCCCGCCAGCCGGCCGCCGACAGCCATCAGCGGCTCGAAGACCTTGTCGGCCAGCGGGCCGGCGGTGAAGTACGCGAGCGGCAGCGTCGAGTTGGCGATGAGCGCGCTGAGCGAGAAGACGCGCCCCTGTATCCCCGGCTCCACCTTGGTCTGGACGATGATGCGGAAACAGGCGCCGACGACCTGCATCGCAAAGAAAAAGATGAAGGCCGCCCCCGCAATCAGCGGCAGCGACGCACGCAGCCCCGCGACTGCAATGCTCACGCCCGCCAGCGCCATGAAAGCGAGCACGCGCACCGCGCGCCGCCCCGGCCCCCCGAGCCGCGCCGTCAAGAGCCCGCCCGCCAACAGCCCGAGCCCGCTCACCGTCATCACAGATCCCAGCGCCGCGGGACGGAATCTCGACAGGACGAGCGGGGTCGCCAGCGCCAGCACGACGCCCATGAAGAAATTGGTCACGCCGAAGAGCATGACCATGCCGAGCAGTCCCCGCCGCTCGCGCAGGTAACTCCAGCCGCGCGCGGCCTCGCGCCACAGAGACTTCCGCTGCGGCGTGTCGCCATCGTCTACCCGTCGCGGGTTCGGAATGGACACGACAAATAGCGTCATGACGGCGAACAGGAACGTCACGAAGTCGATGAAGAGCACGCCGTGGAGGTCGATGAGTGTGATGAAGAGGCCGGCCAGCGCGGGCGAGATTATCTGCGCGACCCCCGCCGACAGTTGCGCCATGCTGCCGGCTCGCGGGAGGTCTTGTTTGGCGACCAGCAGTGGCACGGTCGCCGAGAAGGCCGGGCCCTGGAACGCACCGAATCCCGCGCTCAGGCCCGTCGCCAGATAGACGTGCCACAATTCCAGACGGCCCGTGTAAATGAGCACCGCCAGCAGCAGTGTGCTCAGGGCCGCGCCCGTGTCGCAGGCGATGAGGAGCCGTCGGCGGTTCCACCTGTCCACCAGCGCTCCCGCGAACGGACCGACAAGGATATTCGGCAGGATACTGAACAGCGAGACGAGCGCGAACTGCGTGGCCGAGCCCGAGAGACGGTAGACCCAGACGCCGAGCGCGAAACGCGTCAGCCCCGTCCCGGTCATCGAGATGAACTGGCCCAGATTGATGAGCTTGAAGATGCCCATTCCGCGCGCGCGCACGGCCTCGGCCGGCAGATTGATTTGCGCCATCGTCATTTATGCCCCCATGCCCCGAAACAAGTCCCCGAGGGTCTGGTCGGTACCCGCAGCCACGCGGTCCAGCACCCGACGGAAGTCTTCCATCAGCCGCTCAACCGCCTCCGGACCAACCCTGCTCGGGTAGTATGAAGTGAGAATCAGCATCGGCGAGGCCGGAAGCGGCCAGATTTGCACGCGCAGCGGGTGCTCCGTCTGCGTGATGGCGCTCGACACTTGCAGGTTCCAGTTGCGGCCGTGTTCGAGCACCGATTCGTCGAAGGGGTAGTTCTCGAAGACGAGGTAGCTGTCGAACAGCAGCCTCTCCTTCGGCAGACCGCACCAGTCGAGCACGTCGAGCAGCGAGCTGTGCTCGTATTGCCGCTGTTCGACCTGCGCGGCCTGCAACTCCTTGAGCCAGGACGTGAGCGCCTGTTCCGGGCGCAGATGCAGGCGTACCGGCAGCAGATTATTCAATGACCCGACGATGCTCTCGACCTCAGCCAGTTCCGCCGGCCGCCCCGAGCTGACGCTCCCGAAGACCACGTCGCGCTCGCCCGTGCGGACGCTCAGAAGCAGCGCCCATGCGCCCTGAACGACCGAGTGCAGAGTCAGTTGGTGCCGGCGCGCGAGGGAGCGTAAGGCCGTGGTCGTCGCCAGCGAGATGACCATCTTGTGCTGCACGTAGGCGTCGCCCGCCTGCGTCCGATTGTCGGCGAGGCTCTCGACGAGCGGCGTCGGCGCGTCGAACCCGCGCAGCATCCCCCGCCAGAAGGCCTCGGCTCCGTCGAGCGTCTGCCGGCGCAACCATGCCGCGTAGTCGCGGTAGCGACCCGGCTCGTGAAGCGCGGGCTCGGCGTCACGCGCGTAGGCGTCGTAGCAGGCAAAGAAATCCTTGAGAATGAGCGGGTAGCTCCAGCCCTCCTGAATCATGTAGTTGAAGATCCAGACGAATTCATACGTATCCTCCTCGGTGCGGAACAACGTGAGCTTCATCTGTGGCGCTGCCGACAGGTCAATGCCGCGCCGCCGCGCCTCCCGCACATACTCGCCGATGCGCCGCTGCTGCTCGTCGCCGTCAAGCCCGCGCCAGTCGTGCTGCTCGACGGGCACGCTGACCTGACTCCAGACGGCCTGCATCGGCGTGTCGAGGCCATCGAGCACGAACGTAGTGCGCAGCGCGGCGTGACGCGCGACGACTTTCGCCCATGCGCGCTCGAAAGCCTCGACGTTCAAACGCAGGTTGCGGAGCGGCGTGACCATGTGAATCACGTAGAGGCCCGGCACGTGTTGATGCCTGTGGCGGTGAGCCATGTACCGCTGCATCGGCGCCAGCGGGTACAGATCTTCCAGGTGACCGGTGCCCGAGAACAGATGGTCAAGTTGCCGCTGGTCGAGTTGCGCCAGCGGAAAGTCGGACGGCGTGTAGCCGCGCCGGCCCGGCGTCAAGCAGTGCCCGACGACAGCCTTCAGGTGCTCGCGGAAAGCTTCGGCGAGCTTTTCGACCGTCGCGCTCAGGTGGACGTGCGCGTCATATTCCCATTCAACACACAGGCGCCCGTCCGCTAAACATGGCTTTACCTCGATGACGTAAGGGCGCAATGCCTGAGGCTCTGCGGGCGGGAGGCGCAGAGCCTCTCCCCGCCATGTGGCGGAGCCAGATGGCGAGGCCGCCCCGATCGCTCGGTACTTTAATTGGGCTGGGGTCGGCAGCCGCCTCGCCCGCTCATCGCCGACGCGCAGCAATTCGGACGACAGCCCTTGGGGGGATGCGCGGCGCACGCACTCCTTGACGCCCTTGACCGTCTCTGCGATCTGCGCCGCGCCGCCCGCTTCCAGCCGGAGCGGGTAGACGAGGTCGAAGCGCCCGACCGTCCGCGACAGGTTGAGCCGCGCGTCAGGCTTCCCCCTCGCGTCCTCTTCCACGTCTATGGGGACTGCGCCGCCTTCCACCCAATCCGACAGGGTCAGAGCCAACGCCGCGAGCAGCAGTTCGTCGGCAGTCGTGCCGTAGGCGTTGCTGGCGCCGCCGAGCAGCGCCGCGGTCTCTTCCCTGCTCAGGGACCTGGAGACTCGCCGCGCCGCGTCTTCGGTGTGGGCGCCCGCCGTCTCGTCCGCGTAGTCAATGGGCAGCGCGTGCGCCGCCTCGGCGTCCGGCGCGAGCTGACACTCGGGCTCACGCCGCCCTTCAAGATTCCGTTCCTGCTCGGCGAGCCACTCCGACCAGCGTTGCGGCGAGTTAGACCGTGGGTGGAACTCAACCGCCGCTCCCAGCACCGTGCGGCGATAAGCCACTTCGAGGTCTTCCAGCAGCACGCGCCACGAACACTCGCCCGCGATGAGGCTGTGTGCGACCAGCAGCAGGCGCGCGTGCGCGCCGTCAACGGGCTCGAAGAAAGCGGCTCGCATCAGCGGCCCTTCCGACAGACTCAAGCCGGCCCGCAGTCCGGCGGCGACCGATTCGATCGCGTGGCCGTCGTCCACGGCGACCGCTTCCCGCCCGGCGATGCGTGTCAACGGGATTGACTCCTCACCCCGCTGGTATGCCGGCTTCCGACCACCGTCTTCAAACCGCAGGCGCAGGCTCAGGGCTTCGTGGCGCGCCGCGACCTGATGCAGAATCTCTTCCGACGCCGGGCCGAAGTCGCGCGGCACTTCCATGACAAACGCCTCGCCCCAGAGATCCGGGTGCCGCGGCGCGCGCTCGAAGAAACGACGCTGGCCGGGCGTCAGGGCGACCGGGCCGTCGTGCTCAACTTCGTGCGGCGCGTCGGCCCGCCCGGCGTCGATCACGGCGGCCAGTTCCGCCACGGTCGGGGACTCAAACATCTGCTTCGTCGTGAGCCGCAGCCCGGCGGCGTTCACCCTCGCGACGATCTGGATGATTCCGATGGAATCTCCACCCAGTTCGAAAAAGTTGCTATTCACGCTGACGCGCTCGAGGCCCAGCGAAGCGGCCCAGACCTCCGCCAGCACGCGTTCCGTCTCGGTGTCCGGGGCGATGAACTCGCCGGACAATTCGGCGGCAACCACGGGCGCCGGCAGCGCGGCGCGATTCACCTTGCCATTGGGCAGGAGTGGCAGGCTGCTGAGCACGACGAACGCCGCGGGCATCATATACTCGGGCAGTTCGGCCTTCAGCTTCGCGCGGAGCGCGGGCACGAACTCGCGCGCGAGCCTGTCGCCCAGCGGGTTGTTCGCGTACGCGGCAAGCGAAACGTCAGCGCGGGTCTCTTCCGGCGCCTCCCAGGCCGCGAATGCGCCGCGCGCTCCGTCTTCTGAAACGTCAGACAGGACGGCGTCGAAACATCCACGCGCGGCCGCTTCGGACGTACACAGCACCTCCACCTCGCATGACAGGTCGTGGGCCAGATGCCACACGTCCTGAGGGTGGATGCCGACCCAATTCTCTTCGCCCAGGAGCCTTTTTAAATCTCCGACCGTCGCCGGCGCGTTCGGCCCCTCCATCAGGCTCAAGGCCCGCAGGTCACGCTCGACGCGCGCGTCCGGCACTCGACACGCGGCGAGAGGCGCCGGCCGGCTATCAACGAAGCGCCGGCTCAGGCTCTCCAATGTCAGGCGCTCCCGCTGCCAGTCGAGACGTGGAGGCGCCGCCTGTGCATCTCTCCCATGGCCGATGCGCAGGACTACGTCGTAACGATAGCGCGTCATCTCGTTGTCGAAGCGACCGCGCCGCGGATACGCCTCGACGCGGTTAATGCGCGGCAGGACGCCCGCGAGCGCCCGGAAGAAGGCCGGGTCGAGGGCTAGTTCCCTCTCCTGTGCAACGCGTCTTTTGACGCGTTGGCGGAAATGCTCAAGCGATAGCTCGTCGGGCGCGTGTCCGAGTTCAACCCCGGCCTGGAAAGCCTCAAGCAGGGAGAGACTCCGCACGTCGCCGACGAAGATGAAGCCGCCGTCGGTGACCGTCTCAGCGGCCTGCTCGAGTACTCGCGCGAGATAGGCGGCACCGGGGAAGTATTGCACGACGGAGTTCAGGATGACGGCGTCGAACGTCTCCGGCTCGATTCCCATAAAGTCGTCGGCGCGGCGGCGCAGGAGCCGCGGCGGCTCGAGCCCTTTCCAACATCGCGTGACGTAGTCGAGCGCGGCCGGGGAGATGTCCGTCCCCCAGTATTCGGCGCAGTGTGGAGCGATGCGGAAGAGTATCAGGCCCGTGCCGCAGCCGATTTCGAGGATGCGCCGCGGGCGCAGGGAGAGGATGCGCTCGACCGTCGTATCCACCCACTCACGCATCTCTTCGGTTGGGATCGGCTCGCCGGTGTAGCTGCTGTTCCAGCTTGTGATATTGAAGGTCGAGTCGGTCACGCTCGACTCGTCGGCGTATGCTTCGTCGAAGACGCGTTCCCATTCCGAGACCCGCTCGCCGCCCAGACGCCCGCGGGCCGGCCTCTCATCTTCGACGTCACCGGGCGCCTCCGCGCTTTCACCCAGAACCAGGTAGGCCGCCAGACGCCTCTCGCCCGGCGTGTCTTCGCGCGCCAGGACGACGACATCCTCGACGGCCGGGTGCTGGCGCAGCGCGGCTTCGATCTCGCCCGGCTCAATGCGCAGCCCCCTGATCTTGACCTGATCGTCCGTGCGACCGAGGAATTCGATCTGCCCCTCTGAGAGGTAGCGCGCGAGGTCGCCCGTGCGGTAGAGTCGCGCGCCGGGTTCAACCGAGAACGGGTCGGGAATAAAGCGCCCGGCGGTCAGCTCGGGACGGTTCAGATAGCCGCGCGCAAGCTGGACGCCGCCGATGTAAAGCTCGGCGGGGACGCCTGCCGGGACCGGTCGGAGGTGGCGGTCGAGGAGGTAGATTTGCGTATTGGCAACGGGGCGGCCGATGGGGATGGTGTGGCTGCCCGGCTCACGCTCACACGCCCAGAAGGTCACGTCAACTGAGGCTTCCGTAGGGCCATACAGGTTATGCAACTCGGCGCCGCTGGCGGCGAAGAAACGTTTCTGGAACTCGACGGGGAGGGCCTCGCCGCTGCACACCACGCGGCGGAGACTGTCGCAGTCGCGGAACGAAGGCTCCTCGACGAAGAGGCGCAGCATCGGCGGGACGAAATGCATGGTCGTCACGCTCTCACGCCGGACGACCTCGGCCAGGTATGCCGCATCGCGGTGCCCGCCGGGAAGAGCCATGACGAGACGCGCCCCCGTCATCAAAGGCCAGAAGAACTCCCACACCGAGACATCAAAGCTGAACGGCGTCTTTTGCAACACCACGTCCGTCTCGCCCAACTCATAGGCGTCCTGCATCCAGAGCAAACGGTTGCAGACGCCACGGTGCGCGACCATCACGCCCTTCGGCCTGCCGGTCGAGCCCGAGGTGTAGATGATATAGGTGAGATTGTCCGCGCCGCCTCGGAGCGGGAGCGGATCGTGGCTCTCGCCGGCGAGCGAGTCCAGTTCCGCATCGAGATTGATGACGCGTGCGTCGGTCGGAGGCGTCTGCCCGGCGAGGTGCGACTGCGTGAGGAGGACGCCCGAGCGCGTGTCTTCAAGCACGAAGGCCAGGCGGTCTTGCGGGTAGTCAGGGTCGAGCGGGACGTAAGCGCCGCCGGCTTTAAAAATCCCGAGCAGGGCGACGACCATCTCCAACGAGCGCTCCATCAAGACGCAGACAGGCACGTCCGGCCCGACGCCGAGCCGCACCAGGCGGCGCGCGAGGCCGTTCGCCTTGCGGTCGAGCTCGGCGTAAGTCAGGCGTCCCACCTCGGAGACGACGGCGACCGCGTCGGGCGTCCGCTTCACCTGCGCCTCGAACAGTTCGTGGAGCGTCAGGTGTTGCGGGTACTCGACGCTCGTGTCGTTCCAACCCTTCACGACCTGCGCGCGCTCGGCGTCGGACATCAGCGGCGCTTCGGGCAGGCGCAGGTCGGGACGCGCGGTGAAGGCTTCGAGCAGCCGCAGGTAGTGGCCGCCCAACCGCTCGATGGTACCGCGCCGGTAGAGATCTGTGTTGAACTGTATCGTGATGAACGGCTCGTCGCCCTCCGTGATGGAGAGCCAGAGGTCGAACTTGGCCGTTCGATTATCCGCCTTCACCAGGTCGAGCGTCAGCCCGCGCAGACGCATCTCCCCCAGCGGGGCGTTCTGCAGGACAAACATCACCTGAAAGAGCGGGTTGCGGCTCATGTCACGCTGCGCCTGTAACTCGTCCACGAGGTGCTCGAATGGCACGTCCTGATGCGCAAAGGCTTCGAGCGCCGTCGTGCGCGTCGTGTGCAGCAACTCGCCGAAGGCTTGTGCGTCCGACAAGTCGCCGCGCAGGACCAGCGTGTTGGCGAAACAGCCGATCAGCCCTTCCGTCTCGACGTACTGACGGTTGGCGACGGGCGTGCCGACGAGCAGCTCCCGCTGACCCGAGTAGCGGTAGAGCAGGGCTTCGAAAGCCGCGAGCAGCATCATGAACGGCGTCACCCTCTCGCGCTGACAGAGCGACTGGACGGCTTCGTGGAGAGCGCGCGGCAGGAAGAAAGAGTGCGACGCGCCCCTGAAGGTCTGCACGGGCGGGCGCGGAAAGTCAGTCGGCAGGTCGAGTATCGTCGGCGCACCGTCCAACCGCCGCTTCCAATAGAGAAGCTGTTCGTCGAGCACGCCGCTCTGAAAACGCTTCCGCTCCCAGGCGGCGTAATCGCCGTACTGGATGGGCAGCTCCGCCAGCGGCGAGGGCGCGCTCGTGAGGAAGGCCTCGTACAGCTCCGCCATCTCGCGCATCAGGATGCCAACAGACCAGCCGTCCGAAATGATGTGGTGCGTCGTCAGCAGGAGGATGTGCTCCTGCTCAGCGAGCCGAACCAGCATGGCCCTCAGCAGCGGCCCCGTGGTCAGGTCGAACGGGCGGTTGGCCTCGTCGCGCGCCAGGCGCAACGACTCTGTTTCCCGCTCCTGCTCCGGCAGCGCGCCGAGGTCGATGGTCGGCAGCCCGACTTCGAGGCTCGGCAAGATGAACTGCACCGGCAGGCCACCGTGAGTCCCGAAGGTCGTGCGTGGTGCCTCGTGCCGGCGCACCACCTCGTTCAGCGCCGCGCCGAGCGCGCGGGCATCGAGCGCACCGGAGAGCCGCACACCCATGGGCATGTTGTAGGCCGGGGAGCCGGGCACGAGCTGATCCAGAAACCACAGACGTTGCTGTGCGAACGACTGCGGCAGCGGCTCATGGCGCGGGCGCGGTGGGATAGTCCGTGCGCCGCCGGCACCGGCAAACTCGCCCCGCTTCCAACGCTCCATGAGTGCTCGCTTGGCGGGGGAGAGCTGCGACACTCTCTCAGATAATGTTTCCGTATCGGGCATGATGACTCTACGGGCCGGGCGTCTAATGGCCGAAGATGGTCGCGGCCAGACGCTCCGCCTCGTCCTCCGGCAGTTCCTCAATCAGTTCAAGCAGGCGCTCCTCAATCGCCGCCGCAAGTTCAGCGATGGTGGGCGTCGTAAAGATAACGTTCAGCGGGAACCGGACGGGCACCGTCTCCTGTAGACGTGCCACCAACTGGGCAGCCATCAGCGAGTGGCCGCCCAGCTCGAAGAAATTATCGTAGATGCCCAGCGTCTCGACGCCGAGCAGCTCTTTCCAGAGTGCGTGCAGGGCTCGTTCGATCTCGTTGCGCGGGGCTGAATCCGCAGCCTCCGGCCAGACCGGCGGCGCGCCGCCGTCGCCGGGGAGGGACGGGGCTTCCGCCGCGGGCGCTCCGTCCGCCACGGGCTCCGGTGTGAGCTGGTGGTGGAGTTGAGTCTGCGGCTCGATCCAGTACCTCCGGCGCTCGAAAGGGTAGGTCGGCAGCGAGAGCAGGCGGCAGCGCCCGGCGTGATAGCCCGCCGTCTCGACGGCGACACCGGCCAGCCAGAGCTTCCCGACCGCGCCGAGCAGACATTCAAGGTCGGTCTGCCGCTCCTCCGGGTGCGGCAATGAGTTGACGACCGGCTGCTCCTGCGTGCGCCCCTCTTGCCGCGCGGCGAGCGCCGAGAGCGTACGACCGGGGCCGACTTCGAGCAAAGCCCTTCGCCCGCCGTCCGACAGTTCGCGCAGATTCTCGCCGAAGCGCACCGTCTCGCGGAGGTGTCCGGCCCAGTACGAAGGGTCTTGGGCCTCTTCAGGGGTAATCCACGTCCCCGTCAGGTTTGAGAGGTACGGGACGGCCGGCGCGTTCCGCTCCGTCTGAGCGACCCGCCGCGCGAAGGGTTCGAGCGCGGGCTCCATCATCCGCGAATGAAAGGCGTGCGAGGTGCGCAGTCTCCGGAACTTGACGCCGCGCGTGGCGAACAACGCCTCGCACCCCTTCACCGCCTCTGCCGTACCCGAGAGCACACAGTGTGACGGGCCGTTGACCGCCGCGAGGCTCAGGTCTGCATTGAGTTCAGACTCCAACTCCTCGGCCGGCAGCATGACGCTCAGCATGGCCCCCTTCGGGAGCGCCTGCATGAGCCGCGCCCTGTATGCGACGAGCGCGAGGGCGTCGGCGAGCGAGAAGACGCCCGCCAGACAGGCTGCGACGTACTCGCCCACGCTGTGCCCCGCCATCGCCTCCGGGCGTACGCCCCACGCCATCCAAAGTTGCGCGAGCGCATACTCGACAGCGAACAGCGCCGGCTGCGTAAGGGCAGTCTCGCCCAGGCGCTCCGCCGCTTCGGCTGCACGCTCCGGCGTCGGATAGAGGGATGCGCGCAGATCCAAGTCCAGGTGTGGCGCGAGCAGTTCGGCGCAACGGTCGAGGTGCTCGCGGAAGACGCGTTGCGTCTCATAGAGTCCCCGACTCATCTCGACGTGCTGTGCGCCCTGCCCCGGAAACATGAAGGCGATGGGGCGCGCGCCCTGCGCCTCGGCGCGCGTGAAGAGTCGAGCGGGGTTTCGGGTT
The DNA here is from genome assembly GCA_035280505.1 of Blastocatellia bacterium. Lineage (GTDB taxonomy): Bacteria > Acidobacteriota > Blastocatellia > RBC074 > RBC074 > JAKEHZ01. The sequence continues at coordinate 30,178 of DATEFT010001106.1, forward strand.
TCGAGTGCCTCCGCCGCATCCGTGACGCCAGAGCAGACGAGGGCGCGCCGGTAAGAGAAGGCGCGGCGCCCGACCTGATAGGTGTAAGCCACGTCCGCGAGGTTCAGCTCCGGTCGCCGCCTGAGGTGCCCGGCGAGGTTGGCGGTCATCGTTTCGAGCGCCGCGGGTGTCTTCGCCGAGAGAACCAGTAACTCGCACGCGCTCGGCGCGTCCGAGGGCTTGACCGGCGGCGCCTCTTCCAGCACGACATGCGCGTTCGTCCCGCCGATGCCGAAGGAACTGACGCCCGCCCGCCGCACCGCGCCCGCACCAGCCTCCCACGCGCCTCCCTCCGCCGCCACAAAGAACGGGCTCTGCTCCAACCCCGTCCGTGGATTCGCCTCCGCGAAGTGCAATGACGGCACCAGCTCCCCGTGCTCCAACATCAGCACCGTCTTGATGAGCCCCGCCACCCCGGCCGCCGCGTCCAGATGCCCGATGTTGGTCTTGACCGAGCCCAGCGCGCAGTAGCCGACCCGCTCCGTCCTGGCGCGGAAGGCTTTGG
>DATEFT010001107.1:0-15126 GCA_035280505.1 Blastocatellia bacterium
CGTCTCGATTGGCTCGCGCTGCTCGAACAGGAGCCCGACGCCGGACTGGGTAATGGAGGGCTCGGGCGCCTGGCCGCCTGTTTTATCGAGTCGATGGCCACCATGGGGCTTCCGGCGATGGGCTACGGCCTGCGATACGAATACGGCCTGTTCAAGCAGTTCATTCGCGGTGGACCGGAGACGATCTTCGACTGCCAGGTCAAGCGGATTCACGAATACAAGCGGCAACTGCTCAACGTGCTGCGCATTGTGGTGCTCTATAACCGGCTGCGGGAGAATCCCGGCCTCGAACTCGCACCGCGGACCTTCTTCTTTGCCGGAAAGGCCGCCCCGGCCTACCTGCTGGCGAAGCTGGTCATCAAGTTGATCAACAACCTGGCCGGCACTCTCGATGGCGACCCGCTGGCGAAGGATCGTCTCAAGGTCGTGTTCCTGCCGGAGTACGGTGTGTCGCTCGCCGAACGACTGATCCCGGCCAGCGATGTCTCCAACCAGATCTCGACTGCCGGTTATGAAGCCAGCGGCACCAGTAACATGAAATTCATGATGAACGGGGCGTTGACCCTCGGGACCCGCGACGGCGCGACGATCGAAATGGCCGAAGCAGCCGGCGCGGAGAACTTCTTCCTCTTCGGTCTGACGGCCGAGGAGGTGGCCGGCAGCCGCGGCTGGTACAACCCGGCCTGGCATTATGAAAACGAACCGGAGACGCGGGCGGCGCTGGACCTGATCCGCTCCGACCATTTCAGCCGCAACGAGCCGGGGATCTTCGCTCCGCTCGGCGATCTGCTCCTCACGCAGGGCGATCACTACCGACACCTGGCGGATCTGACCTCGTACCTCAATGCGGATTGGGCGTTGTGTGACCTGTATGCGTCGCCCCACCGGTGGGCGCGCCGAGCCATCTTGAACGTGGCCGGTTCCGGGCGGTTCTCCAGCGACCGGACCATCGCCGAATACGCCGCCGAGATCTGGGGAGTGGCCCCCTGCCCGGTGTCATAGATACAGGACATCACCTTAGCATCAACGGAGGATTTATGGTTCCGACCAGATCTGTAATCAGCGAGATCAGCAGTTACGGGATCGCGCGATCCACGATTAAAGGCGCGCCGCTGTGCGACGAAGAGGCGCGCCGGACGCATGCCTTCTGGCGGGCGTGCAATTATCTGGCGTTGGGGATGATCTACCTCCAGGACAATCCCCTGCTTCGCGAACCGCTCAAACCGGAGCATCTCAAAAACCGCATGCTCGGGCATTGGGGCGCGAGCCCGGCCCTCTCCTTCATCTACACGCACCTGAATCGGATGATCAAAAAGTACGATCTCGACATGATCTTTATGGCGGGCCCGGGGCATGGCGCTCCGGGCGTCCTCGCCCCGATCTATCTGGAGGGCTCCTATTCGGAAATCTATCCCGACAAGAGCCTGGATGAGGATGGATTGCGGCGGTTCTTCAAACAATTTTCCTTCCCCGGCGGAATCGGCAGCCACTGCACGCCTGAAACTCCGGGGTCCATTCACGAGGGCGGCGAACTCGGTTACGTGTTGTCGCACGCCTGCGGCGCGGCTTTCGACAACCGCGACCTGATCGTCGCCGCCGTCGTGGGCGACGGCGAGGCCGAAACCGGCCCGCTGGCCACCTCGTGGCACATCAATAAATTCCTCAACCCCACCCGCGACGGCGCCGTCCTGCCGATCCTCAATCTCAACGGCTACAAGATCAACAACCCCACGCTGCTGGCGCGGATCAGCCGCGAAGAGATCGAGGACCTCTTCAAAGGCTACGGCTATGCGCCGCTCTTCGTGGAAGGGTCGGATGCCGAGACCATGCATCAAGCCATGGCCGCCACCCTTGAGCACTGCATTCAGAGCATCAAGTCGTGGCAGCAGGAGGCCCGTTGCGTCAAGGCGGCCCTGCGGCCACGCTGGCCGATGATCATCCTGCGCGCGCCGAAGGGCTGGACCGCGCCGCTCAAAATCGACGGGCAGAGGTTGGAGGGATTTTGGCGATCGCACCAGGTGCCGCTGGCCGGCGTCAAGACCAACCCGGCGCACCTGCAGATCCTCGAGGAGTGGATGCGAGGCTATAAACCGGAAGAGTTGTTCGACTCGAACGGCGCGCCGGTTGCTGAACTGAGCGAGTCGGCGCCCACCGGCAATCGCCGCATGGGCGCCAATCCGCACGCCAACGGCGGGCTGTTGAAACGGGCGCTGCTCCTGCCCGACTTTCGGCAGTACGGAATCGAGTTCGACAAACCGGGGCAACTCGAAGCGGAGAATACCAAACCGCTCGGCGCCTTTCTGCGGGATGTCATGAAATTGAATCCGAATAATTTCCGAGTCTTCGGGCCCGACGAGAATACCTCGAACCGGCTCGGCGCGGTATACGAAGTCAGCAAGAAGTTCTGGATCGGCGAGTACTTTCCGGAGGACGGCGACGGCGGCGAGTTGTCGCCCGACGGGCGGGTCATCGAGATGCTCAGCGAACACACGCTGGAGGGGATGTTGGAGGGTTACCTGCTGAGCGGTCGGCACGGATTCTTCTCCACCTACGAGGCGTTCGCGCATGTCATCGACTCGATGTTCAACCAGCATGCCAAGTGGTTGTCCATCTGCAACGGGCTGCCCTGGCGCCGGAAGATCGCTTCACTCAACCTGTTGATCACCTCGACCGTCTGGCGTCAGGATCATAACGGCTTTACGCATCAGGATCCCGGTTTCATCGACGTCGTCGTGAACAAGCGCGCGGAGGTGACCCGCATCTACCTGCCGCCGGACGTCAACAGCCTGCTATCGGTGGCCGATCATTGCCTGCGCAGCGAGAACTACATCAACGTCATCGTTTGCGATAAACAGATGCACCTGCAGTACCTGGATCTGGAGATCGCCGTCACGCACTGCACGAAGGGCATCGGCATCTGGGCCCGAGCGAGCAACGATCAGGGACATGAACCCGAGGTGGTGATGGCTTGCGCGGGCGACATTCCGACTCAGGAGGCGCTGGCGGCAACGGCGATCCTGCGAATGGAATTTCCCGACCTCAAGATCCGTTTCATCAATGTCATCGATCTCTTCAAGCTGCAATCGGACCGCGAACACCCGCACGGTCTCAGCGACCGCGACTTTGACGGCCTCTTCACCGTCGATCGACCGATCATCTTCAATTTCCACGGTTACCCCTGGCTGATCCACAGGCTCACCTACAACCGGACGAACCACAAAAACCTGCACGTGCGCGGCTACAAGGAGCGGGGCAACATCAACACTCCGATGGAGCTGGCCATCGAGAACCAGATCGATCGCTTTACCCTGGCGATCGACGTGATCGATCGGGTGCCCAGGCTCCGGACGATCGGCGCTCACGCCAAAGAGCGGCTCAAGAATGAACAGATTGCCTGTCGTCACTATGCGCACGAGCACGGAATCGACAAACCGGAGGTGACTGCCTGGCGGTGGCCGTTCTAACGAAAATAACGCGATTCGGCAGCATCCCGGCACGAGGAAATGACGGGGTGCCCGCCGACGCCGGACGTGGCGGGCGTCTTCGACGTCACACTCTCTCTGCCTTGACTCGTGGGCAGGTGGAGTCCTGGAGACGCTCCCGCCGCCTCCCGGCGAACGAATGGTCCGCGGCGGAATTAAATGCCGTTCGCGTCTTCCGCGTGTTTCGCGGCCTGTAAACCAATTTTGTGGGCGAAGTATTCGGTGCTTTAATAACTGAGTTATGTGATGCTACGGTCGTCGCTGTCTTCCAGCGCGCGAAGCGCGCTACAGGACAAACAATATAGTTATTAAAGCATTCAGATCATCCGCGCCGGCGCCGCTTGATGCGCAGTTGGGCCAGCGATCGATTTAGAGCGGCATTGACGGAAGCCACCTCTTCGGCGGAGAGCTTCTCGCGAAGGCGGGCCGCGGCCCGTTGGCGCGCTTCTTCGGCCAGGGCTTCGTCGATCTTCTCGGCGGCAATCGCCATCTCGGTCAGAATCGACACGCCGTCGCCGGTCACCATCACCAGGCCCTCGCCGACGGCGAAAAAGGTCGAACGGCCGTCCTTGCGCACCATCATCTCGCCCGGCACCAGGCACGTCATCAGCCGAACGTGATGAGGAAGAATCCCGAGCTGCCCCTCGACGCTCGGCAGCGTCACCAGTTCCACGTCCTCAGAGTAGACCGTCGCATCCGGAGTGATGATTTGCAGCTTGAACGTGATGGCCATCTTTACCCCGCCGTGACCTCCTCAATGGCGCCCTTCATGTAAAAGTCGCTCTCGGGCACCTGATCGTGTTTGCCGTCCAGAATCTCCTTGAATCCGCGAACCGTGTCGGCGACGGGCACCTGTTTGCCCTCGCGGCCGGTGAAGACCTGCGCCACACTGAACGGCTGGCTCAGAAAACGCTGAATCTTGCGGGCCCGGAAGACCGTCAGCCGATCCTCCGGCGAGAGTTCGTCCATGCCCAGAATGGCAATAATGTCCTGCAGGTCTTTGTAGCGCTGAAGAACCTGCTGCACGCGGCGCGCGACGTCGTAATGCTCCTGGCCCACGATCTCCGGAGCGAGCGCGCGGGAGGTCGAGGCCAGAGGATCCACCGCCGGATAGATCCCAAGCTCGGCAATCGAACGTGCCAGCACGACAGTCGCATCCAGATGCGCGAACGTGGTGGCGGGCGCCGGGTCGGTCAGGTCGTCGGCCGGAACATAGACGGCCTGGAAGGAGGTGATCGAGCCTCTCCTGGTGGAAGTGATGCGTTCCTGAAGGGTGCCCATCTCGGCGGCGAGCGTCGGCTGGTATCCGACGGCGCTGGCGGTGCGGCCGAGCAGCGACGAAACCTCGGCGCCGGCCTGAGAGAAACGGAAGATGTTGTCGATGAAGAGCAGCACGTCCTGGTTCTTCTCGTCACGAAAGTATTCCGTGATGGCGAGGCCCGCCAACGCCACGCGCAAACGTGCCCCCGGCGGCTCGTTCATCTGACCATACACCAGCGCGATCTTGGAGGCGCGCAGGTTCTCCTGATCGATGACACCCGCTTCGGACATTTCGCGGTAGAGATCGTTCCCTTCCCGAGTGCGCTCGCCGACGCCGGCAAACACCGAGACGCCGCCGTGAAGCCTGGCGATATTATTGATCAACTCCATGATGACCACCGTCTTGCCGACCCCGGCGCCGCCGAACGCGCCGACCTTGCCGCCCTTCAGAAAAGGGCAGATCAGATCGAGGACCTTGATGCCGGTGGTGAGCACCTGCGGTGAGGTCGATTGGTCCACCAGCGGCGGCGGCGGGCGATGAATCGGGTAGTATTTCTCCGCCTCAACGGGCCCGCGCTCATCGACCGAATTTCCCGTCACATCCAGGACCCGGCCCATGACGCCCTCGCCGACCGGCACGGAGAGCGGCCCTCCGGTATCCAGAACCTCGAAGCCGCGTTTGAGCCCTTCGGTGCCCGACATGGAGACGGCCCGGACCCATCTGTCCCCGAGATGTTGTTGCACCTCGAGCATCACTCTCACGGGCCGGTCCTGGACTTTGTAGTCGACCGACAGGGCGTGATAGATGCCGGGCGGCGCGTCCGGAAACTCCACGTCAACAATCGGGCCGACGACTTGTACGATCTTCCCTTTCCTCATAAGGTTATTGATTTTGCGTATTCGCGGTTTTGCATAAAAACCCGGCCTCAATCGGCCTGGCCCCCGGCGATCTCAAGCAACTCTTTCGTGATATTGCCCTGGCGCAGCTTGTTGTATTCGAGGGTCAGGTCCTTGATCAGGCTCTCGGCGTTATCGGTTGCGTTCTTCATCGACACCATTCGGGCGCTCTGCTCGCTGGCTTTGGCATTGAGCAGGACCTGATAGATGTAAATATTGAGGTAATGCGAGACGAGATAGTCCAGGATCCGCTCCGGGCCGGGCTCGAACAGATACTCCCCGGTGTCGGCCGCCAGATCGTGCTCGAGTTCGGCGGCCGGAATTCGGAGCCCCTTGATTTCGCCCACCGGAAGAAATTCCAGCGAGAGCGGATGCTGGGTGAGCGTGTTGACGAAACGAGTGGCGACGATCCGGACCTCGTCCACCTCCTTCTTCAAAAAGAGCTCGCGCGCGAAACCGACGATCGCGCGGGCCTCGGGAAACCGCGGCGCATCGGCGTAAGCGAATTCGGCGGCCAGTTGTCGCCGGGTGGCCGCGACGAACTGCGCGGCTTTCCGGCCGGCCGTGATGAAAAGGGTGGACTCGGGATCGAACTGTAACGCCAACCGAAACAGGTTGCTGTTGAGCGCTCCGCATAATCCTTTATCCGCCCCCACCAGGATGACGGCGCGTTTGCGGATCTCGCGCACTTCGAGCAACGGATGATTGAACTCGCCCATCCGGGTCGTCGCCTCGCGCTGCATGCGGTACAAGAGGCGCACAAAGGGGCGCCCGGCGAGCGCGGCCTCCTGGGCTCGGCGCATCTTCGAGGCCGCCACCATCTGCATCGCCCTGGTGATCTGCGCCGTGCTGCCGATGGATTGAATGCGTTGCCGAATGTCGCGGATGCTATGCATCGGTCTCACCTCCAGGTCTGTGCAAAAGCCTCGGCCGCGGCCTTCAATTCGGCAACCAGCGCCTCGCCGAGCGCTTCTTCGTCCGCGATCTTTCGGAGCAATTCCGCCCGGTGCAGAGTCAGGAACTCCGTCAGTTTCGCCTGGTACTCTTTGACTCGCGCCACCGGCACTGCGTCCAGAGATCCATGCTGAACCGCCCACAGCACCGCCACCTGGATCTCGACCGGAACGGGGCTGTATTGGGGCTGCTTAAAGACCTCGATGATCCGCTTGCCGCGGTCGAGCTGCGCTTGCGTCCTGGGGTCCAGTTCCGAGCCGAACTGAGCGAATGCCGCCAGCTCACGAAATTGCGCGAGGTCCCCCTTGAGCTGTCCGGCCACCTGTTTCATCGCCTTCGACTGCGCCGCCGAACCCACGCGGGAGACCGACAGGCCCACCGAAATAGCCGGGCGGATGCCCTGGTAGAAGAGATCGGCTTCCAAATAGATCTGCCCGTCCGTAATCGAGATGACGTTCGTCGGAATATAGGCCGAGAGATCGCCCGCCTGGGTCTCGATAATGGGCAGCGCGGTGAGCGAGCCGTTTCCGTACTGCTCCCCGACCCGGGCCGCTCGTTCGAGCAATCGGCTGTGCAGGTAGAAGACGTCGCCCGGGTAGGCCTCGCGGCCCGATGGCCGCTTCAAGACCAGGCAGACCTGGCGGTAAGCCACGGCATGCTTGGAGAGATCATCGAAGATAATCAGCGCATCCATTCCATGGTCCATGAACCATTCGCCCATGGCCGCTCCGGCGAACGGCGCCAGATACTGGCTGGCGGCCGAATCGGAAGCCGGGGAAGCCACGACAATGGTATAGGGCATCGCTTCCGCCTCTTCCAATACCGCGATGATCCGGGCGATGGTCGATTGTTTCTGGCCGATCGCCACGTAGATGCAGTACAACGGGCGATAGTCTCGATCACCGGCGGCGGCGGCCGCCCGGTTGAGACGAGCCTGATTAATGATGGTGTCGATGCAGATCGCCGTCTTACCGGTCGAGCGGTCGCCGATGATCAGCTCGCGTTGGCCGCGCCCGATCGGGATCATGGCATCGATCGCCATGATCCCCGTCTGCACCGGTTGCCTGACCGGACTCCTTCGGATGATGCCGGGAGCGAGCTTCTCGACCGGATACGCGGCTTCGCTCTCGACACGCCCCTTGCCGTCCAGCGGTGCTCCCAGGGTATCGACGACGCGGCCGAGCAGCCCCTTGCCGACAGGCACCTGCAGCAGTTTGCCGGTGGCTCGAACCTCGTCTCCCTCCTCGAGCCGGGTGTAGTCGCCCAGAATGACCACTCCGACCTCCGTCTCATCGAGATTCAGAGCCAGGCCCGTGATGCCGTGACCGAGATCGACCATCTCATTGAGCATGGCGTCGCTCAGGCCCTCAATTCGCGCGACGCCGTCGCCGATCTCGCGGATGACGCCCACGTTTTGCCTGGCCGCGGTCGCCCGGGCTCCGGCGATCTGCGCTTCAAGCTCCATCAAGAGGTCAGCCATCTCTCTCCTCCATGCAAAGTCCTCAGAAACTCCGCTCCAATGCGTCCAACCCGGCCCTGACGCTGCCGTCATAGACATCGCTGCCCACCCGGATGCGCATGCCTCCGATCAGAGCGGGGCGCCGCACAAACGAGACGCGGAGCCCCGGACCGTATCTATGCGCCAGATCCGCCTGCACTCCGGCCTGCAGGTCGGCGGGCAATGCCGTGGCGCTCTCGACCTCGGCCGTGTGACGAGAGCGATCGAGTCTCACCAACCGCCAAAAACTCGAGACCAGGACGAGAGCGCCGCGGCGTTCGGAGTGCAGGATGCGTTCCACCACCCGCCGAACGCGCGTCTCATCCAGCACGCCATCGACAAGGCACAGCCGAAACAGCCGCCGGGCTTCGCGTGAGACCTGTCTGGCCGTCTTCATCATGTCGTTCCTCGGTATTGTTCCATCGTCATTGATTCAACTGCCGCGCCGCCTCCTCGGCCAGGCGCCGCTGATCTTCCGGCGTCAGAATCTTGCCGGTGATTGAGGCGGCGGTCTCCACCACCAGCCGGCCGACCTCCTGTTTGAGTTCCGCCAGCATTCGGTCGTGATCCTGCGCGGCGGCCGCGCGTGCGTTGACGAGGATCTGCTCGACCGCGTTGAGAGCCTTCCGGGTCTCCTGCTCCTTCAGGCGCGCGGCGGCGCCCCGGGCCTCTTCGATGAACCGGCTCGCCTGGGCATAAGCCTGCTCCATCGTCTCCTGGCGCCGGACCTCGGTCTGCTCCAGCTCGGCTTTGATCTTCTCGGAGTCGGCCAGCCCCCGGGCGATCAGTCGGCGGCGCTCTTCCAGAACCCTGAGCACGCGTTTATAGGCATATCGGTAAAGCAGAAGACAGACGATGGAGAAGCTGATCATCTGGGCGATCAGATGGGGCCAATCCACTCCGAAGGTGCCGGCAATCCGTTCGATCTGCCCGCCTCCCTCGATCTCCGCAAACAGGGCGAGAACATTCATAATCGTCTCTTGGTCAAGTTCAGTTGCCGGGCGGTCGCCCTATTTCACGAGGAACAGCGCGTAGAACACGATCGCCTCGGCGAAGGCGATGGCCAGAATCGACTGGACCAGAACCTTGGTGGACGCCTCGGGATTGCGTCCGACCGCCTCGCAAGCCTTCATGCCGATCAGGCCCACGGAGATTGCCGCTCCGACAGCCGCCAAACCGATGTGCAGGTGTTCGCTCATGTAGTTATCGCTCCTTTTCTCGCCGAAGCCATGATTTCAATCGTGCGATGCCGCCCCGGTCTCATGGCGGCAGATCAACAGCGTGAAGACCGCGGTCAACAGCATAAAGACCAGGGCCTGAACCAGACCGACGAGCAGCTCCAAAAAGTAGAATGGAATCGGAAGCAACCAGCCGAGACCGGGAACCAGGTCGGCCATGGTCTCCAGCATGTTCTCGCCGGCAAAAATGTTGCCGTAGAGACGAAAGCTCAAGGAGACCGGCCGGAACAGAATGGAGATGATCTCCAGACACCCGGCGGCGAAGAAAACCACCGCCAACAGCGCTTTCAAGGGCCCGGCGCTCTCACCCTTGGGCGCAAACAGCTCCTTCAGCAATCCGAACGGGCCCAGTTCCCGAAGAGCCCAGACGATCCAGCAAGCGAAGAAGACCAGGGCCATGGCCAGTGTCAGGTTGACATCGGCATTGGCCCCGCGGAACAACGGCCGATCGATCTGGAAACCATGCGGCGTCCGGTGGCCCCAACCGACCGTGCCCACTCCGGGAATCAGTCCCACCCAATTGGCGGCGAGAATGAAGATGAAGATAGTCGCGAAGAACCAGAACGTCCTCTCGACCAGGCTCCGGCCCAGAATGCCTTCGAGAAAGCCGTAGAGGCTCTCGACGAGCCATTCGAAAAAGTTCTGGACCCGATCCGGAACCGGCTTCATGCTCCGTGTCGCGGCCTGAGCGAAAACGATCAGACCCAGACCGACAATCCAGGTGACGACCATGGAATTGGTGATCGGAAAGCCGAAGACGCGCGCGATCTCGACGGCTCTTTGCGACCAGCCATGTACCTCCTCGGCGCCGGTTCCCTGCAACAGATCTCGCAATTCGCTAAGCATCCGATCATCTCTCATTCAGTACTTCGCTCACAAAGTCGGTTGACAAACCGCGAAACACGCGAAAGGTATCTGATTCCGCGTATTTCGCGGTTTAAATCTCAAATTCCAAAGAACTTTGTTTCCAAAGTATAGGCAGGTCGAGGCCGTGATCGTACTGTCAGAACTCACAGAGCCGGCGCGAAAAAGTTCGATCGCCTCATCATCACGGTTGCCAGCCGCCGCCCAGGGCCTTGTAGAGTTGCACCACCGTCAGCAGCTCGTCGCGCCGCGCCTGGGCCAGGCTCAACTCGGCATCGAACAGATTCCGGTCGGCATCCAGGGCGTCGAGCAGGTTCGAGACGCCGCCGTTAAAGCGCATGTAGGCCAGCCGCGAGCGATCCTGCAGCGTGGCGACCAGCAGCTCGCGTTGAGCGCGAACCTCTTTGACCTTGCGGTACGCGATCAGGGAGTCCGACACCTCGCGGAAGGCGTTCTGAATCGTCCGCTCGTAATCGATCAGGAAGATCTCGCGCTGCGCCTCGGTCAACCGCACGTTCGACTTGAGACGGCCGCCGGTGAAGATCGGCTGTGTAGCTTGCGGAGTAAAGGCCCAGACGTTCCGCGAACCGCTGAACAGATTCGAGAGCTGCGCGCTCTCGAATCCGAGAAAACTCGTGAGCGCGATCCGCGGAAAGTAGGCCGCTTTGGCCACGCCGATGAGCGCGTTGGCCGAGATCAGCCGTTGCTCGGCCGCACGGATATCCGGGCGGCGCGCGATCAGATCCGAGGCCAGTCCGGGAGGCACGTTCGGCGGCATCTGCTGTTCGGTCAGACTGCGGCCTCGGGCAACGCCCGCCGGATTCTTGCCGAGCAACGAACTGAGAAAGTTCTCCTGCTGCTCGATGGCCTGCTCGGTGGCCGGGATGACTTCGGAAGCACTGTAGACCAGTTGCTCGGCCTGCCGGACTTCGAGCATGTTCGAGATGCCGCGCTCTTCCCGCAGCTTGATGATTCGCAGCGACTGCCGACGCGAGGTCAACGTGCGCCGGGCGATCTCGAGTTCGAAATCGAGTTCGCGCAGATTGAAATAGGAGGTTGCGACGTCGCTCACCAGGGTCGTAATCACGGCCTTGCGCGCCTCTTCGCTGGCCAGCAGATCGGCCCGCGCCGCCTCGGTCGCCCGCCGCAGACGCCCCCAGATGTCGAGTTCGAACGTCAACAGGTTCAGTAGAGCGCTTCCGTACGTGCGGTCCCGGTCGAAAGAGACCGGCAAATTGAAGCTGCCGTTTCTGGAGATGCGCTCGGTCGTGACTTCGGCGCTGCCGGCGACCGTGGGAAGCTGATCGGACCGGGTGATGCCGTAGCTGGCTCGCGCCGCCTCGACGCGGGCGACCGCTTCGCGCAGATCGTAGTTGTTCGCGAGCGCCTCGCGAACCAGTTGTTGAAGCTGATGATCCTTGAAGACCTCGAACCACCTGGCATCGGCCAGCGATTGCGGATCTGGCTGGGCCGCCGGGTCGGCAACGCCTCGATAGACCGCTGGGGCCGGCGTCTTCGGTCGTTGATACCTGGGGCCGACCGAACATCCGACGCCCAAACTCACGAGGATCAAAACCATGACCAACCGTCCATCCATAATCTCGCTTCTGCTCCGATGTTTTTTGGCTTCTCCAGGCTTCTTTTAGCGCGTTTCGGGGATTTCGCGCTTTATCTGCGGAGCGACTGCCGCCTCGCGCTTGCGCCGGCCCAGGCTTTCGATGAAGGTGAAGTTGCCCGGAATGATGAACACTCCCAGAAAGGTGGCGACCAGCATGCCCCAGAAGACGCCGGTGCCCATCACGTTCTGCGCGCCCGCCCCGGCGCCGCTGGCGCGCATCAGCGGCACGACGCCCAGGATAAAGGCAAAAGCCGTCATCAGAATCGGCCGGAAGCGCAGCCGGGCCGAAGTGAGGGCGGCCTCCTCCAGCGACGCCCCCTCTTCGCGCTTGACCTTGGCGAACTCGACGATCAGGATGGCGTTCTTCGCGGCCAGCCCGATCAGCATGACCAGCCCGATCTGGACGTAAACGTTGTTGTCGTAGCCCATCAACCAGACGCCGAAGAAGGCCCCGAGCGCCACCAGCGGCGATCCCAGCAGGACGGCCCAGGGCAACCGCCAGCTCTCGTAAAGCGCCGCCAGCAGCAGAAACACGCAAACGATGGCCAGGACGAAAGTCGGCGTCGCCGGCGGGGCGATCTTCTCCTGATAGGAGAGCGAGGAGTAAGAGAAACCCATCTCCCTGGGCATCGTCTCGGCAAAGACCTGCTCGAGCGCGGCCAGCGCCTGCCCCGACGTGTAACCGCGGGCCGGCGCTCCCTGAAGTTCGACCGAGCGCAGCAGGTTGAAGCGCGTCGTCAACTCGGTTCCGGCAATGTCCTTGACGGTGACGAGCGCCGACAGCGGAACCATGACGCCCGTCGTCTTCGAGCGCACATAGATCATGCCGATATCCTCCGATCTCAGTCGGTTCGCCGCCTCGGCCTGAACATAGACCCGGTAGAGCCGCCCGAAGCGGTTGAAATCGTTGACGAACGCTCCGCCCATGGCCGAGGACATCGTCTGAAATACCTCATTGACGGGGACGCCCAGCGTGCGCGCCTTCTCGCGATCCAGTTCCACTTTGACTTGCGGATAGTTCGGGTCGAAGGAGGTGAACAGGTTGCTCAGTTCAGGCCGTTGCTGGCCCGCGATCATGAACTTGCGGACCTCGTCGCCGAGTTGCTGAATCGTCATCGAGCCGCTGCGATCCTGGAGCAGAAAGTTGAAACCCGAGGCCGCGCCGAATCCGGCCAGGGTCGGAATGTTGAATGGAAAGATGACCGCCTCCGGAATCATCGCAAACTCCCGTTGAAGCCCGGACATGATGCCTTTGACATGCAGCGCCTCGCCCCCGCGCTCCTCCCAGGGACGAAGCCGAACGAAGAGCGAACCGTAATTGGGCTGATAGGTGTTGGTCACCAACCCATACCCGCCGACGGCCTGGTAGGAATCGACTCCGGCGGTCCCGGCCAGGATCTCCTCGACCTTTTCCAGGACCTCGCTGGTACGCGCCAGCGAGGCTCCCGGGGGAAGTTGAACGTTGACTCCGAAGATGCCCTGATCCTCGTCGGGGATGAATCCGGCGGGGACGGCACGCGCGAAGAGCCCCGCCCCCGCGGCCACCCCGGCGACGATGACGATGGTGAAGACGGCGCGGCGCACGAGCAGGCCCGACGTCTTCACATAGCCGTTGGTCGTAACCTCGAAGACCCGGTTGAAACCCCGGAAGAAGCGCCCGAGCAGCCCACGCATCGGGCGCGGCGGCTGGAGCAACATGGCGCAGAGGGCCGGCGTCAGCGTCAGCGCATTGAAGGCCGAGAGCAGCACCGAGATGGCGATGGTCAAGGCGAACTGTTTGTACATGCTGCCGACCAGTCCGCCCAGCAGCGCCACCGGCACGAAGACCGCCGAGAGGATCAGCGCGATCCCGACGACCGGCGCCGAGACCTCTTTCATGGCCTGGACGGTGGCCTCCCTCGGCGCCAGGCCGTGTTCGAGATGATGGATGACCGCCTCGACCACGACGATGGCGTCATCGACGACGATCCCGATGGCCAGCACCAGGCCGAACATCGAAAGCGTGTTGACCGAGAAGCCCAGCACCGGAAAGAAGATGAACGTCCCGATCAGCGAAACCGGAATCGTGATCATCGGGATGATGGTCGCCCTGACGTTCTGCAGAAAGACGAAGACCACCAACGTCACCAGGATCAAGGCCTCGACGAACGTCTTCAGAATCTCGTGGATCGAGGCCTCGACCGCCGGAGTCGTGTCATAGACGATCTTGTATTCCATGTCGGGCGGAAAGAGCGTCTTCGCATGCTCCATCGTCCGATAGATCGTCTCGGCGGCCTGAAGCTGGTTGGCGCCGGGCAGCAGGTAGACCGCCATCGCGCCGCCCGGCTTGCCGTTGAGCCGCCCGAAGGAGTTGTAATCCTGCGAGCCGAGTTCGGCGCGCCCAATATCCCTGATCCGAACCACGGCGCCGGTCGCCGTCTGGCGGATGATGACGTTCTCGAACTCTTCGGTCGTGACCAATCGGCCCGGAGCGCTGAGCGTCTCCGTGAACTCCTGATCCTTCGGCGTGGGCGCGCCGCCGACCTTGCCGGCGGGCGCCTGAAGGTTCTGCTCCTTGATGGCCGAGATGACATCCGAGGGGGTCAGGCCGAGCTTGGCCAAGCGGTCGGGCCGGATCCAGATCCGCATTCCATAATCGGTGCCGCCGAACAGATCGACCTGGGCGATCCCTGGAATCCGCAGAATCTGATCGCGCAGGTTGATCCCGCAATAGTTGATCAGGAAGTTGGCGTCGTAGGCGTCTTTCGGCGAATAGAGCGAAATCACCATCAGGATGCTGGGGCTCTGTTTCTTGACCGTCACGCCCTGCTGGTTGACCTCCGCGGGGAGGCGCGCGGCGGCGGTCGAGACGCGATTCTGGGTGAGCACGTTGGCGGTGTCCTGATCCGTGCCGACCTCGAAATTGACGTCGAGCAGCATGCGGCCGTCGCTGGTATTCGACGACTTCATATAGATCATGCGGTCGACGCCGTTGACCTCCTGTTCGATGGGCGTCGCCACCGATTGTTCGACGGCCTCGGCGGAGGCCCCCGGATAGGTGGCCGTGACGCGAATGTTCGGCGGAGCGAGGAAGGGATACTGCTCAACCGACAATCCGCGGATCACGACGAGACCCAGCATGACGATCAGGATCGAGATGACGATGGCGACGATGGGCCGCCGGATGAAGAAATCGGCCATGGCTCAACTCCCCTGGGTCTTCTGGGCCGATTCCCCCGTGGCGGGCCCCAATGACGGTTTGACCTCGCTGCCCGGCCTCACCTTCTGCATCCCCTCGACGATCACGCGCTCTCCGGCGCTGAGCCCGTTGAGCAC
>DATEFT010001108.1:0-11516 GCA_035280505.1 Blastocatellia bacterium
CCGTCGGGCCTGGTAATCCACATCAGATGTTCGAAGAGCAGCCGCAGCCGGTCTCCGGCTCCGCCCGGCAGCTCGAGGCCGCCCGCGCGAGCCAGCACCCAGAGATGGGTGTAGAAATCGGTCGTGTACCGGTGATAGTAGGAGGTCTGCTCGAAGTAGACCCCATCCTCACGCACCTGTAGCGGGAGCTGTTCGAGCAGGATCCGCAGACCGGTCTCGCGCCAGGCTCTCGAGCGGCGCAGTTCCGGCAGCGACGCTCCCAGATAGAAGAGCCCCAGGGCCTCGCCGGTCAGATGCGTGTTCGGACTGTAATAGAGCGAGAGATACGATTCGATATGACGCCCGTGCGCGATCAGGTACTTGATCAGCCGGGCCGTGAAATCGGCCGTCAACTGGGGCGAATGGGCGCCCAGATGAAGGCCCCACAGCCACGAGATCGCGCGGAACGCGACCTCGAGACTGCTCGACCAGTTGACGCCCAGGGTCGGCGGGTTCGCATCCATCCACGATGAAGCCTGCTCGATCATGGAGGTCATGAACTTCTCGTCGCCGGTCAGCCAGTAGGCCTGTCCCAGGGTCACGAAGTGCGCCTGGCGGTTCAGTTCCCACAAGACCTTCTGATCTCCGCCGTCCAGCGGATCCAGATAGTCGAGCGCGCTCCAGTGAACGAGCGGCGTCCGTTTACCCGAAGTCGGATCGAGATGCCAGTCGATGGGATCGCCGAAGCTGAGATTCCGGAGCCCGAGCAGATCGAACCGGCCGGCGCAGGCCCGTTCGGCCCGTTCGATGATCGCCTGGCGCTCGGCGGCGAACCGCGTCTCCATGGCCGCCGCCACTTCGCGCTGGCAGGCCCAGACCGGAAACCACTGAGACCGGGCCGCCGGATGGCGCAGCCGCTCCAGGACCCGGGCCGCCGTCCCGGCCCCCGCTCCATTGCGACACGATCCAAGGAACTCGCGGTAGAGCGCCGCGTCGCTCATCTCGCCTCCGCGATGGCTCAGCCATTTCTCGCCGAGCTTGCTCAGCTCCTGCCGCACGCGGACGCGAAGCTCATCGGGGCTGCGCCCTTGCAGTTTCTTCAGTTGTGTCAACCCAAGTGACATCCGTGACCCTTCTCCGTGCGACTTACGATTTGCCGCGGTGCGAAACCTGGTGGACTCGCACGGTATCCAAAAAACTCCAATAGTGACCGAAGATCAGATTCTGAATCACCCACTTCAACATCCGGGGATTCTTCCTCATCTGCGACAGGCAATACGGAAACCAGGCGTCCCCGTACGGAACGTAGAGGCGAGTGGCGAGCCCTTCCTCTTCCGCCATGATCAGGGCGTCGCGCATCGGCAGCCCGAAGAGCAACTCCAGCTCGCAGGAGGTCCCGGCCTTTCGCAACCGGTGGACCGACTCGCGAGCCAGCGGGACATCGTGACTGGCCACCGCGACGTGGCGGGCTCGCCCCGCCAACCGGTCGATCACCTCCAAAAACCCCTCGCGCAGATCGATCTCCGGATGATCCGGATCTTCCCACTGCCCCTTCACGACCCGCGGGATCACCCCCATCTCGCAGAGACGATCGGCATCGTCCAGACTGCGCCGCCAGCGCCCCGGCAGGCTGCACCCGATCTGGGGCCAGCGGGAGACCGCCTCCTTCACCAGCGCCAGGGTCTGATCGGCCTCTTCGGCCGAATGCGAATCGAAATGGACCCGCACGCCGGCCGTTCTCGCGCCGGTCACGATCTGGGCCGTCAGCTCGCGCGAGAACCTGAGCGCCGGAGCCTTGATCGCCAGGTAGCAATCATCTCCCTGACCCGCGAGCGCATCCAGCGCCTCCAGATACTTGCCGGCGACCTGCGACGGCTGGTCGTCGTCACCGTTCCAGTAGCAGACGATCCCGGTCAGATTTCGGCGAGCGAATCGCTGGTAGACCTTCATCGCGTCGCTCAGTTCCGATCCGGCGACGTATGAACGACCCGCCAGTTTGGCGACGTATTCCCATCCACCCCAGATCGCGCTTTTCAAAAAGTTAGTCATCCCATTGCCTCATAGATGAGCGCGGCTCTCGCCTCAGCTCTCCTCTTCCGACGATTTGGAGAACCGGTGGCCCATATGCCGCGTGGCATCGAAGGCGAGCGAGGTCAAGCCCCGAAGCCGGGCCGGATAGGCCTGGATCTTGGCGCATTCACGCAGATTCGAGGTCCAGACCTGCGTCCAGGGGGCCTCCGTGCCCAGAAATTCATAGGAAGCGAGGCCCCGCTCCGCCGCATAACGCAGGGTCTGCAGCATCAAGAGGGTCCCCGGCGAACAGCGCGAGAACTCCTGGTTGTAACCGATCTTCAACAACCAGAACCGGTTTTGACACTCGACCGCATATTGCATGGCGATCGCCCGGCCGCCGACCCGCATAAAACAGAGGCGCAGAATGCCCCTATCGCGAGCCGCCAGGGCGTAGTTTCGATAGAAATTGCCGCGCAGATGATCGATGGCCAGGGCCGATCCGCCCTCGCCCTTCCAACTGGCCGCCTCGACGCCGAAGGCCTCTTCGACCATCGGCTCCAATTGATCGGCCGTGGGGGAGACGATCTCGAAGTCCACCTCGCCCAGCTTCTCCGCGTGGCGCTGGGCCCGGCGGAAATCGGAACGGCGCCCCGAATTGAACTGGGACTCCGGCTCCACCCAGCCCGCATGCAGATCGATGTAGGGACAGCCCAGCGCGGGCGTCACCCGAAAAAAGCCCCGGCCGCGATAGGCGACCCGCAGGGCTTCGATTAAAGGAGAGGAGGTGAAGACCCGCTCGATAAAGAGCGCTTCCCCCAGTTTGATCACTTGATCCAGCAATTCAGCTAACGCTCGCTCGTCGCGATAGATGAAATCCGACGGCTCGGTCAATTCGCCCAGACCGACGATCTCCAGGTTGCCCTGCCAGCCGCCCTTCTTGACCAGCGGCGCGATCGCCGTCAGGTGATTGGCAGTACCGCAGGTGACCACGCGCAGGCTGTTCTTCTCGATCAGGGTCTCGGCGGCGGCCTGGGTCCAGATGCGATGCTGCATCGGCGTCGTCATGGCCCCTTCGAGACCATCCCAGGGCTCACGCAGATCCTCGATCTGGTCTGGATGCTCGATGACTGGCGGGGCTGCCGATCTGGCTTTATTGGCACTCAGTACACTCATATTTTCCCGTTTCTCTACAAATGAATAATGTTGACGATCAGTTGAAGATTGGTGATCACGGAACCACAGGCCAGGAGAGCCAGGGCGACGAAACCGTAGATTCTTCGTCTCTCGATGAATGCCAGTCCGGCGAGCAGAAACAGCATCGGGACCTGCCAGTGTAACGAGTACAAGAACATGTCCAGAGAGTAGAAGAACTGGTGCAGAACCAGATTGAAAGCGATCAAGGCGGCCGACCCCAACGCCAGGGCTCGCCAGACCGGGGATTGCAGGTAGGCCTTGCTGCCGCCGAGCAACAGCATGCCGGCGAAGATCAACGCCCAGGCGATCGAGAGCATGCTGTCCAGGCGGGTGGGGGCGTAGGTGAATCGATTATCGAGCTTCGGCTTCTTACTCTCCGGCACGGTATTTTCGAGATAGTGCTCGTTCGGGACGACCTGCGGTTTGACCACCCCGATGAAGGTATTGACCACCGCCACGATCAACTCCTCGACCGGCCGGCGATTGGGATCGTCCATGCCTTTGAGGACCGCCCCGACCTTCGCTCCGCCCAGAATGCCCAGGTCTCCCCGGACCCCGCTCGGCAGCAGCAGCTTCGGGGTGTACGAGAAGGCCAGGCAGAGCGGCGCCGCCACGGCAAAGGCCAGCACCAGGCAGGCCGCGGCCGCGACCGTCGACAGACACAAACCGCGCCACCAGCGATCTCCATACCCGCGCATCCGCCCCAGGATGAAGAAGACGAAGAGCGGAAAGACATTGGTGATGGTAATGCCGATCGCAAAACTCCCGGCGGTGATCCACTGCCAGAGCGGAACTCTTCGATCGGCGGTGAAGTCTCTCGTCATAAACCAGGCAAAGAGCACGACCATCATCGAACTGATGGGAAACGATTCCGGCACGCTCCCGACCGTGACCGTACACAGCGCAAAGAGATTGACGCAGCAGATCACGATCGCCCGGACCGAGTTGAACCCGAGGTTCACCAGCACCAGATACAGAATCAGGTTCTTGGTGCCCTCGAAGAGCGGGGTGATCAGGAGGGCCACCTCGCGCCGGATCTCCATCTCGTTACCTCCGAAGCTCGCGACCACCATGCTGGCCATGCGAACCGGAAGGGCAAAGATGGTGTGACTGAACGGATGACGGAAACTGACTACGCCCCAGCCATTGGCGAAAGCATCGGTGTAGTCGTTGGGATCCGCATCAAAGAGCGTGTTGTACTGAGCCAAAATATGATACTGATCGTAGACCTTCTCGATCGCATAAGTAAAAGCAAATGAAGCCAAAAAAATCAGGACGGGGATTAGCTGTGCTCTGTGTCTCATGGTGAATCCTCCGAATCAGACCGGGCCGCACTCTCAGTAAGTTAGTGTCAGTCAATTGAGTGAAGTCCGTATAACGAACACACTACGTCACGTAGCAATCACGACGGTCGCTACAATAATGGTGCCGAGCAGATAGCTAACTTTATCCTTAATCGCAAAGAGCACGGGGTCTTCATTCAGTTTCCCGCGCGTGGTGATCAGCCACAGGCGGCTGACCCAATAGGCGAAAGCGGGGCAGATAAACCAGAGGCTCGCCGGCGAGCTGTAGTAATGAATGACGTCTTGCGAGCTGATATAAAGAGCGATCACCAGGACCGAGGTCATCGCAGTGACGCATCCCAGACACAGGAGGAATGGGATATCCGACGTTTGATAGTTGCGACGGCGCAGCGTGACTTGCTGCTCCCCGGCGGCAGTGGCGATGCTCGCCGCCAGCTCCGAATACCTCTTGGCCAGCGCCAGGCTCAGTGACAGGCTCATAAAAAAAGCCAGCGCCCAGTTCGAAATCACGATCCCCGTGCAGACGCTGCCGGCCCAAACCCGGATGGTGTAAAGGCTGGCCAGCACGAAGACATCGATCAGCAGTTTCTGTTTCAGATAGGACGAATAACCGACGGTCATGACGAAGTAAGCCAACAGCACGGCCGCGAATTCCGGCGAGAGCGCGAGGGCGATGGCGAACGCCGAGATCAACAGGACCATCGAGAGCAGTCCGCCCTGGAGCACCGAGAGGTCGCCCGCCGCAAAGGGTCGTTTGCGCTTGCGCGGGTGCAGCCGGTCGGACTCCAGATCCAACAGATCGTTCATAATGTAGACGGCCGAGGCGCAGAGCGAGAAGGCGATGATCGCCTGCACCGCAGTCAGCATGAGGGGGAGATTGGTAATTTTATGGGCCAGGAAAATCGGCGCCAGTAAAAGTAAGTTTTTCGACCATTGATACGGGCGCATGGCCTTGATCACGGCCTTGAGCCAGGGCCGCCCGCTGGGCTGGATCTGTTCCAGATCCTCGACGTTCTGGCGGACCCGCTTGATCAGCGATCGGTTGCGGCTGACGATGATGGCCCGCTGGCTCTCCCGCCAGATGCTGAAATCCTGGTTCGAATCCCCCAAGTAATCGAAAGCCTTCCTCCCATACAGTTCGAGGAGCACCGCCAGCTTGGCGGGGCCGACCAGATGAACCGTCTCAGTCGATCCGAAAAATCGGTGGAAGAGACCCAGATGATGGGCGACCTTCTCTACCATCGCCTGATTGGATCCGGAGATCAGCACCAGCTCCCGTCCGGTCCGCTTCTCCCGCTCGAGATATTCGAGAACCTCTTCCCGGTAGGGAAGCAACGCGGGATTGATGAAGGTGCGCTCGCTCAATCGCTGCCAAAGGTAGGCCTGTCCCCTCATCAGCCAGAAAGGCAGGAAGATCGCGGCCCAGGGGGTCGTCCGGATCAGCGCCATGGCGGCTTCCAGCAGGGTGTTCGTTTTGATCAGAGTACCGTCTAGATCTACACAGTGGGGCCTTAAATTTGTTAGCGATTTTAACTCGCGCATAACGGATGAACCTTTACAATTTATCTTAATCTATAACAGCGTCGCGCGGGGGCGGAGGCGCCCGCGCGAGCTGCCCGAAATCTATGAACCGACCAGTTGGTCCAAGATTGCTCCGAGTTGGCCGGTGGTGACCCGGCGATCATAACTGGCCACCACCGCCGGATCCGGCGTCCGGCCGTTTCGATTCGTGGCCCATTCCTGGTAACACTCGCGAACCGCGGCCATCACCGCCGCGTCGTTGGCGGGGTCGACTACCCAACCGCCCCGCGCCCGTTTGATCAGGCTGGCCACCGCCCCTTCCGTCGTCAACGCCAGGATCGGGCGCCCGGCCTTGAGGTACTCGAAGGTCTTGCCCGGAACCTGAATGGTCCAGCCTTCGGCCAACAGTAACAGCAGATCGGATTGAGCCACCCGCTGGAGCGTCTCCTTGTGGCTGAGCGGGCCGACGACGTTGACGCACTCCTGAATTCCGGCCTCGGCGATCAGATCCATGACGCTCCGGCCCTCGCTCACCTCGCACCAGCCGATCAGATCGATCTTTACGCGATCGGCCGGAATCTCGCCGGCATCGATCAGCCGGCGCAGAGCCCGGAAGACCGGCAGCGGATTGCGCGCCAGGTAGAGCGTGCCCGCATAGGTGATCCGGAAGGCGTCGTTGCGCCGACGCTCTTCGAGGGCCCGCGCGGCCATCTGCCGATCGAAGTCCTCCCATTCCGCGCCGTCGAAACCGTTGGGCACCGCGGCGAACTTATCGCCCGGAAGATGCGGATAGGCCGCGCGGAACATGGCGCTGTGCTCTTCCGTCACGCAGACCACGCGCGAAGCATGGGTCACGGTCAGGCGCTCGAACTTGCGCCCCAGCTTGAAGGCCAGCTCGGAGGCGAAGGCGCCGGGCAGATGGCCCGTCACCCAGGGATCGCGAAAATGCGCGACCCACGGCAATCCCGTCAACTTCGAGAGGCAGTAACCCACCAGGTGATTGGTCCAGCAGGGCGCGGAAGAGACGATGACCTTGGTCTGAGTCCGGCGGATCGCCCGCAATCCCGCCCGGACCGCGGGGACCAACCAACCGGTATACATATCCGGCACGCTCAAGACCGAGAGCAGCCATTGGCGCAGCCCGCCTTTGGGACCTTCCACCGAGGCGGCGCCGGGCGAAGCGGGCCTCTGGGATTCCGAGGAGGACTCGGCCGAGCCGCCCTTCAACGAGGAGGCCACGCGTTTGCCGAAACGATAGAGATCCAAAGCGTGCGGTAAGACTCCGGTCCGGATCACGCGGCCCGCCTGCTCCAAAGCCTCGCTCTTGCCGCTGCGGTCGAGATACTCCGGTTCGATCAACCGGCTCTCGATGGTCAGGATCATCGGATTCCAGCCGTAGAGCGGCAGATACCGGGTGATCTGCGCACAGGTCCGGGAGCCCATCTCCATGTGCGGCGGGAAATAGTAGGCAATGAACAGCACCGATTCAGGGGTGGCCCCGCTGACCGGCCGGACCGGCGCTGAAGTGCTGATAGTCGATGTTTTCACGGCCGCCCCGTGGCCGTTCGACGAGGAATCCGATCGCCTGCTCCGGGCGTAATTTGAGGCGGGGGCGTTTTTAACAGTGTCCTTCATTCTGCAAATCTCCACTACACTGACAATCTCTAATTACCGAAGACTTAGGTCTGCGTCGCTTCTTTCAGTTTGGTTGTCTGATCAGAGTTGGGCTGGCTCGCGGGTGCCTCCGCCGGAGCCGGATTCAGGGCCTGACGCATGCGCCGTCTGAGGACTTTCATGCGTTCCGGGACCAGCGCCCGGGCGATCTCTTTGGCCGCGGACTGCGCCACGAAGAGGCGGGCCGCTTTGCTGTTGCCGACGATCTCGGCCGAGACGGTCAACGCGGTGTGGTTGGCCCAATCGAACTTATAGTTTTCGGCGCCGCGCAGGAAGTCATAGCGCTTCAATCCCCGCTGGACCGCGCCGCGAATCGAGAGCCCGACGATCACGAACCCCAGGCTGTATTTGGACCAGGCCTGATCGAACCCGGAGAGATAGAAGTAGTAGCTGTCGCCGGATTCGATCCCGAACAGCGAAGCGCGGCAGTGCCCCTCCACCCAGATCTCCTCAAATCGCATCCTCCCGGCCTCGGCCAGTTGATGCGCCACGTCGCCCATGAAGCCCTTGAGCTCCGAAGAACTGGTGGCCGCCGAGCCGCCCCGGTCTTTCCACCGGCCCTCGTGCAGTTCGATGAACCGGTCGAAGGCCGCGTCGACCTCCCGCGGATCCGTGACCACGCGCGCCTCGAAGCCCTGCACCTTGTTCAACCGGCGAAGGCAGTAATTGAAGTAGTCCGGGCGCCGGGTGCCGGCCAGCGTCTCTTCCCAACTGCTGCCGAAGATCACCTGCGGGCAGGCATACTGCGGCGTGATCTGGTACTTGAAATCCGAGGCTTCGCCGAAACGCAGCGGAACCATCGGCAGGGTCGGCGAGGTGGCCAGCATCCCCTCCCAGACCAGCAGGTCGAAGGTGCCCAGTTCGGCGAGCTTGGCCAGGACGGCATCGGCGCATCGCTGTTCCAACCCCGGGCGCGACAACAGATCGAGATAATCGGGAGCGCCCTGCGGTTCGCCGAGAAACGACCACCGCCTGGTGACCGGTGAGATCGACGAGAGCCGCACCTCCTCTTCTCCCAGCGGGAGCAGGCCGACCAGCTTTCCGTCCTCGCGAGCGCAGAACACACTGGGGCTCTTCTCCTTGCCAAACCATTTGTTCCAGGTCGCCATCCATTCCCAGGAGAGGAACGGCGAAGCGGAGGTCGCTTCCGTAAACAGCGCCTGCCACTCCGAGCGCAACCCGGTCAACGCCTCATTGCCGGTAACTATTTCCACTGATAGCTTATTCATAATTTAAGAAGATGTGTCCTGGGTTGCCGCGCCGTCACCCTTTAGCTGATGCGATGCCGGAGATCCTGGTAAGCGGTGAGCCAGACCGACTTCACGGCCTTCCAGGTATAACTCTCACCTTCTTGACGCGCGTTGGTGATCAATTTCTGCGTTGAGGACTGGTCGTCCAGCAATGACAAGACGGCTTCGGCCAAGGCTCGGTAGTCACCGGGCTTGACGATCTTTCCGGTACGGTCGCCATCCACCATATAAGTGATTCCGCCCGCGCCGGTGGTGACGACCGGCAATCCGCAGGCGAAGGCTTCGATGATCGATAACGGCATGTTGTCGATGATTGAGGCGTTGATAAAAATATCCGCCGCGTCATAGAGCGCGGGCATCTGCGATGGATGCACGGCCCCCAAAAATTCCACCTGGGTCAGCCCCATCTCCATGGTCAACTGTTTCAGAAACTCGGTCTGGCTGCCGTGGCCGGCGACGATCAGGCGCGCTTCCGGCACCTGTTTCCCGATCAGCGCGAAGGCGCGAATCGTATCGTCGACCTTGTAATGGCTCTCGTGATTCCGATTGGAAAAGAGCACCGGCAGCAGCGGGCGCCGTTCCCGAAAGATGAACTGATCGAGCTCCACCGTATTGCTGATGGCTTCGGCCCGGATTCCGAACCGGGCGAAGACCACCTTCAGAAAGCCCGACGGCACGACCACCCGGTCGGCCAGCTTGATGACCGGCAGCGCGGTCCGGCGCCATCGCTGCAGATGATCTTCGGCCTCCCCGCTGTGGTAGTTGAGCAACACGGGCCGGCCGAAAAGTTTGGCGATCAGCAGCGCCGGCGTCGGCGCCAACAGAAACGAGAAGTAGGACGCCGAGAAGACGTGAATGACGTCAAAACGCGCCAGCCTGATTAACAGGAGGATCAGGTAGAGGCATTCCGTGACGACGGTCCGCACGTACTTGATCCGTTGCAGGTGCCGCAGCGCTCCCGGCAACCGCGGATTGATGGGCAGCAGCTCGGCTTCGAAGCCCGGCTCCTGATTAAGCCCCTCGATCAGGCGCGCCGCCTGAATCGACTGCCCGCCGTATGAATCGAGCGACGGCGCCACCACGCAGATTCGAAGGTTGCGCGACGGTTGAACCGCCGAGCGCGGGACCCGGTCTCCGGCCGCTCCCGTTCGGATGCCGCTGGTCGTGATCGGTCTTGTTCTTTGCCTCTCCGACTTCATAAAATTCACCTGACCGAGCCGTCAAACGCGCGTCCCCAAGATCTCCGTATAAAGGTTTTCGACCGACTGAACCATCCGTTCCATGCTGAACCGGTCGAGAATGTAGTGCCGCCCCCGCATCCCCATCTCAATACACTGCTCGCGGTGCGTCAGCACATAATTGAGCCGGTCGGCCAGAGCCCCCGCATCGGAGGGCGGAACCAGCAGGCCGGTCTCACCGTCCCGAATCAGCTCCTTGATGCCGCCGACCGCCGAAGCCACCACCGGCACCCCGGCCGCCATCGCCTCCATCACCGCATTGGGCAAGCCCTCGTGCAGCGAGGCCAGGACCGCGACGTCGAAGGCCGCGGCGATCTGAGAGGCGTCCTGACGGTCGCCCAGCAGATGAACCCGGTCGCCGATCCCGAGTTGCGAAGCCTGTTGGAGCAGTTCTCCGCGCAACTCGCCGTCTCCGACCAGGACCAATCGAACCCGAGGTTCGGTCTTCATGATCCGCTGAACGGCTTCGAGCAGGTATTTATGCCCTTTGACAGGCTGTAACCGAGCCACCGAACCGACAATTCTCACCCTCTCATCGGACATATCGGCGGGCAACTTTAGATCTTTAATCAGCGTCGCCCGCTGCTCCGCCCGCAGGGCCCGGCAATCGGCCGCGCCCTTGAGGCCGTTCTTGATGACCACGATCTTGCCCGGGTCGCGTTGCGATTGGGACAGAATGTAGTCGCGAATCGCCTCGGAGTTGACGAGCACCCGATGCGCGAACTTGGTGATGAACCGGGAGCCCCACTCGTGAACTCGCCGCTCCGACAATCGCAGATGGCGCTGCGCCGAGATCACCCGAATCTTGGAGAGCCGCGCGGCGGCCACGCCGAGAATGCCGGAATAGAAATCGTGCGCGTGCAGGATCTCGATCCGCTCCCGCTTCAAAAGATCGAGGAGCCGATAGAGCTGGCGGGCGGCGTTCAGATTGTAGAAACTGGTCAGCGGAAACTCCGGCACTTCCGGAAATCGACCGATAATCTGCTCCAGCAGGGGGCCTCTTCGATGCAGGATCGCCAACCGCACGTCGAAGCGGCGATGATCCAACCGGTGAAGCAGCTCGATGGCCTGGCGCTCGGTGCCGCCGATGTCGAAACTCGTGATCATGTGCAGGACCCGCGGGCGTTTCCGGCGATCCACGTCCGCCCGCGTTCCGTTCCGTTCGAGGTCTGAGCCAATCAGCATCGCGTCCATTAGTTAACCCCAATCCTTAAGCGATATATTGCAATTCATCCAGGCTCAGACTCTTGGCGCCGGAGAAATGGGCTTCCGGCTTCCGATCGATGAATGAGCGGTGCCAAAGTTCGAGGGTGAGGAGCCCCCACAGATGCCGGGCGTGATCT
>DATEFT010001109.1:0-2948 GCA_035280505.1 Blastocatellia bacterium
GGGGCAGGTCAGAGCGTGAGGACGGTGATGACGTTAACGATCCATCACCGAAAGCGGTGAATCGAACAATGCCGGGGCCAATTCATTTAATTCTGATAATTCGAGAATCGATGGCGAACCATCAACCTAACAGGTGTGAGATGAACAGAGGATAAATGACCATTTGGTGGGGAGGGAAAGAGTGAGCCGCCATCCAAGGTTTAGGAGATCACCGGCCCTGGGGTCTACCGATCGCCCGTTCCAATTCGATCTTCGCTTGAAAGACCTCGGCTCTGGCCTGGGCGTACGACCTTTCAACGTCCGTCAGCCGGCGTTGTTCGGTGAGATAGTCCGCCAGCCTCAATTCGCCCTGCTCAAAACCCAATCTGGCCATCTGCACATTGCCCCGTCCCAACCGCAACGCTTGCTCTTCGTGGAGCTTGACATTTCGTTGCGCCTGGCCGAGCCGCTTCAGGGCGATCATGACGTCACGGCGCACCATCAGCTCCAGGTTCTGACGGGTGAGCCGGGCTTCGCTGAGCGCGGCCGCCGCCTCACGAATCGCGCCCTGGTTACGGTTAAAGGCCGGCAGCACGATCGATACTCCGACTTTGAACTGCCAGTCCGAGGAGTGCAGGGGAGCCGGGTCGACGGTCGCGTCACGCTTGAAACCCAGGATCACGCCCAGATCGGGAGCGCCCCCGGTCTCGGCGAGCCTGATTTTGGCTTCCGCCTCCTCTTCCGCCAGCCGGGCGGTCTTGAGGTCCGGGCGCAACTCAGCGGCGAGTTTGAGAGCTTCATCCGGACTCGGCATCTCTCCGCCAAAGACGCGCGGCTCATCGCGCAGCTTGATCGGTTCTTCGAGAGGCATGCCGATCAGGGCCTTGATCTGAAGCAGCAGGCTATCTACCTGACTGGCGATGCTTAATCTTTCGGATTCCAGTCGCGCAGCCTCGGATTCAATCTGGTTGAAATCATAGCGCGACGCGTCCCCGGCTTTGACTCTGACCAGCGTGGCACGGCGCAGGTTTTCATTCAGTTCCGAGATGCGTTCCAAGGAATAGAGATGCGCGGCCGCGGAGATGGCCTGACCGATGAGGATGGCCAGATCTGCTGTCCGCCGGCGCTCCAGATCCGCGACCTCATAGCGGATGCGCTCGATCTCGACCCGGGCGAGGCCGATCCGGCGGCTGCGCTTGCCGAAGAGTTCCAGCGGTTGATTAAAGGTCATCTCTTCTTCACGGCTGCCCTGATTGCTGATCAGCCGGTCGCTCTTCTGCTCGAAATCGAGATGAGGATTGGCCCGAAGCGAGGCCTGGGTGAGTCGGGCCTCGGCCTGGGTGAGCCGCTGCCGCGCCGCCTGCAGTTCGAGGTTATTCGCCGACATCCGATGGATCAGCTCTTCAACCGAAACGCCCGCTTCAGAGATGTAATCGGAACTTTTCGGCAGACTCTGCGCCGGAGCGCCGGCAGATGCGACTTGCGGGTCCTGGGCTTGCGCGGTCGTGATAGAGATCAAAACGACTGCCGGCAATAGTCTCCAGAGCTTCCACAGCCCGACGAAGATTCGATCATGTCTCAAAACCATTACCTCCGGATCAAATTTCCCGCCCGATGGCGTCTCCTTCTCGCAACTCGACCTGGTCTCCTTGCCTTTCGGCCGGGCTGGTCCTTCCTCCGAACTTCAAAAAGAGAGTCGGAATGACCAGCAAGTTGAGGATGGTGGAAGAGATCAGCCCGCCCAGAATGACGACCGCCATCGGCTGTTGCAACTCGCGCCCCGGCTCGCCTACGCTGATGGCGATCGGGAAGAGACCCAATCCGGCGGCCAAAGCGGTCATCAGAATCGGCGATAGTCGTTCCAAAGCGCCCTGGACCGCCAGGTCATGGCCGAATGGTAATCCCTCTTCCCGCATCAGGTGCCGATAATGGGAGATGAGCATGATCGAATTGCGCGTGGTGATCCCGAAGAGCGCGATCAGTCCGATCAGTGAGGCGATCGAATGAGTGCCGCCCGAGACGATGATCGCCACGATGCCGCCGATCAGGGCGAGCGGCAGATTGGCCAGAATCAGCGCCACCAATCGCGAGGAGCGAAAGGCGAAGTAGAGTAAGAACACGATGCCGACCAGCGCCGCGCCGCCCAGGAGCATTAGTTGTCGCGAGGCGGCCTGCTGTGCGGCGTACTCTCCTCCGTATTGGACATAATATCCGGCAGACAGTTGGACCTGTGACCCGACGGCCGATTCGATCTCGCGGACGGCGCTCATCAGATCCCTCCCCTGCGCATTCGCGCGGACGGTGATGAATCGTTGCGCCGCTTCGTGTTCGATGGCCGCCGGGCCCTCGACGACCGAGATCCGGGCCACGGACCCGAGTTCGATGTGGGCGCCGGTCGGCGTATCCACCAGGGTTGAGCGGATACTGGAGAGGTTTTCGCTGACCTCTGGCGCATAGCGGACGACCAGGTTATAGCTGCGCTGCCCCTCGATGACCTGGGAGACGACCTGGCCGCGGAATGCGGCCTCGATCAGTCGCGATAATTTGTCGCTGCGCAGGCCGTAGCGGGCCAGTTGTTCGCGATCGTATTTGACGACGACCTTGGGAATGCCGGTCTGCTGTTCAAGCGTCAGATCGACGATGCCGGGCACGCCCTTCATCGCGGCTTCGATCTGCTCGCCCTTCCGTTTGAGCAGATCCAGATCGGGCCCGAAAAGCTTGACCGCGATCGAAGAGGTCGTCCCCGACATGACCTCCATAATTCGTTCGGAGAGGTAGCTTTCGATCTCGAAGTTGAAGCCTTTAATATTTTCCAGCTTTGAGCGGACGTCAGTGACAATGGCGTCACGCCGGCGCCCGCTCAAATTGAGTTTGACGTCGATCTCCGCGGCATTCATGCCGGCGGTCGCCTCGTCGAGTTCGGCGCGGCCGACTCGCGGCGCCACCATCTCGACCTCCGGGACCTCGTG
>DATEFT010001110.1:0-3320 GCA_035280505.1 Blastocatellia bacterium
GCGATCGCCTGGATCGAGCTGTTCGGCAACCCGTGTTCGGTCCGCCACACATCGTGCCCGTACTGAGAGAGGGCGATCCGGTCGTCGTGAGCCGAAACGGCCTGACGTCGCGGGTACGCCGGCAGCAGCAGGGCCGCCGCCAGCGAGATGATCAATAGTAACTTGACGCAAATAACGCGCATACGATCTCAACCTGTGCTTAGAGTTGCGGGGAGAACCTCCGCGATGACCTTGAAAAGCTCCACGGGGCGAATCGGCTTGGTCACGTAACCGTTCATCCCCGCTTTCAGACACCGTTCGCGGTCGCCGGTCATGGCGTGTGCGGTCAGGGCGATAATCGGAATGTCGGTGCCGGCGATGCGCTCCCGTTCGCGAATCGTGGCGGTCGCCTCGATGCCGTCCATCTCCGGCATCTGAACATCCATCAGCACCAGGTCGAATTGCTCCT
Organism: Blastocatellia bacterium; assembly: GCA_035280505.1. GTDB lineage: Bacteria > Acidobacteriota > Blastocatellia > RBC074 > RBC074 > JAKEHZ01. Next base: position 449 of record DATEFT010001110.1, read on the forward strand.
CTTCCAGCGCGGTTACGGCCTCGCGCCCGTTATTGGCGGTCACCACGGTATGGCCCGCTTTCTCCAGCAGCCGGATGGCCAGTTTTTGATTGACGAGATTGTCCTCCGCCAACAGGATGTGCAGCCGGCGTAGGGCCCCGGACGCCGGGACCGGAATGGCGGTGGAGAGACCGTCCGCCATGACCGGCAGCGGCGGCGCGGGCTCTTCTTTCTTGACGGCGGTCGAGCGGCCGAATCGGGCCGTGAAATGGAAAGTGCTGCCTTCGCCGACGACGCTCTCCACGCTGATCCGCCCGCCCATCATCTCGACCAGATATGAAGAGATCGCCAGCCCGAGCCCGGTCCCGCCGTACTGGCGGGTGGTCGAGGTGTCGGCCTGCATGAAGGCCTCGAAGATCAGCAACTGTTTCTCCACCGGAATGCCGATCCCGGTATCGCTGACGGCGAACCATAACTCCACGCTCTGATCGGTCTGAGCTTCGCTTCCGATCTCGACCCGGATTCCGCCCTGCCCCGTGAACTTGATGGCGTTGCCGATCAGGTTGATCAGGACCTGCCGCAGACGGCCCGCGTCGCCGACCAGGCCCTCGGGCACGTCGGGCGAGATCCGGCAGGTGAGGTTCAGGCCCTTCTGCCGCGCCCGCACGGCCAGCAGTTTGATGGTCTCGTCGAGCCGCTCCCGCAGATTGAAATCGGTCGGGTCCAGGGCCAGCTTGCCGGCCTCGATCTTGGAGAAGTCCAGAATGTCGTTGATGATCGTCAGGAGCGAATCGGCCGAGCCCTTGACCATGCCCAGGTAGTCGCGCTGCTCGATCGTCAGCTCGGTGTCGAGCGCGAGTTCGGTCATCCCGATGATGCCGTTCATGGGGGTCCGGATCTCGTGGCTGACGTTGGTCAGAAAGTCGCTCTTGACCCGATTGGCGGTCTCGGCCGCCTCTTTGGCCTGTTGCAATTCCCGGGTGCGTTCGTCAACCAGCAGGCTCAGGGCGGCGGCCTGAAGCTTGATCTGCCGGACACGCCACCGGTAGCCGCCGCTGCCGATCAGGATCGCGCCGACCGCGCAGAGCGTGTAGAACCATCCGGTCTGATAGAAATGCGGGGCCAGGTAGATGGAGTAGGCCAGGACCGATTCGTTCCAGACCCCTTCGTTATTGGCGGCCATGGCGCGGAACGTATACTGGCCGGGCGGAATGTTGCTGTAGTAGGCGGCGCGCCGATCGCCGGCGTCAACCCAATTCCGATCGTATCCGTCCAGTTTGTATTTGAACCGGACCTTCTCCGGGGCCAGGAAACTGAGGCCCGTATAGCGGATGACGAGATCTCCCCGGCCGGGCGGGGCTTCGGCCGCCCGGTTCAGTTTATAGGCGACCTGATCGATGCTGACCTCCTCGAGGTGCATGGGCGGAGGCAGCGTGTTGGCGGTCAGCTTGCCGGGATCGGTCATCGAGAGCCCCTTGACCGTTCCGAACCAGACCTTTCCCTCGCGGTCCTTGATTCCGACCGGATAGTGGCCGACCGTGCCGACGGTGCTGCTGAGCCCGTGTTCGAGTCCGTAGGCGATCGAGGTCACCGCCCGGATCTTGCCCTCGGCGAAATCGTTGAGTTGCTGTTTGGCGACCCGGAAGATGCCCTTGCCGCAACTCATCCATAAACTGCCGTGATCGTCCTCGACGAAACCGTAGACGAAGTTCGAGTAGAGCCCGTCGTTGACGGTGTAGTTGATGAACCGCCCGCCTTTGAACCGGCTGAGCCCTTTCCGGGTGGCGATCCAGAGCGCCTGGTCCCGGTCCAGGTAGAGCGCCTGGACGTTGTTGTTGGCGAGGCCGTCATGTTCCGTGTAGGCCGTGAACTTTCCGTTCTGGAAACGATTCAGCCCTCCGCCCCGCGTCCCGATCCAGAGGCCGCCGTCCGGATCCTGGGCGATCGCCCTGACCGCCAGATTTGAAAGGCCGTCCTTCAGGGTATAGCTGGTGAATTGATGGTTCTGATATCTGAACAGCCCTTCGGAGTTCGAGCCGATCCAGATGGCGCCCTCCCGATCCTGGTAGATCACCCTGATATAGGTGTTCTGAATGGCCGGGACTTTGATGGAGCGGAATTTCAGGTGATGAGACTGGCCTCTCTGAGCCGGCGGATGAGCGGCGCGATAGAGCCCGGCCGAGGTGCCGGCCCAGATGTATCCATCTAGATCTTCGGCGAGAGCCGTCACCCAGCTCCCGCCGGGACGGCCTTCGAACTCGTGCTGTGTAATCTCGCCGTGCTTGAGCTGGCTCAGGCCCTCGGTCGTGCCGACCCAGATCTCGTCGTCGCCGGTCTGCAGCAGGGTGCAGACATAATCGCCGGCCAGCCCGTCCTGCGCCGTATAGCTGACGAACTGCTCGTGGCGGATCCGCCCCAGCCCCTCGCTGCGAGACCCGATCCAGACGCTCCCTTCGTGGTCGCCGCAGAGCGCCATGACCGTGTCCATGGTCGCCTTCTCGTTGCGGATGTGGTAGGCGGAGAGCACGCCGTCTCGATACCGGTTGAGCCCCCGATCCGACCCGATCCAGATGGCTCCTTCCGGATCTGCGTAGACGCAGTTGACCACGTTGGATAAGAGCCCGTCCTCCACGAGGTACTTCTTCACGGTTCCGTTGTGGATCCGGAAGACTCCGTCGGTGGTGCCGATCCAGAGCGCCTGCTGACGATCGCGGAGGATCGATTTGACCATGCTCTGGGGGCTCAACCCGGTGATCGACTGGGGATAGATCTTTCCGTCCCTGAGCTGATGAAGCCCGCCGCCCTGGGTCCCGATCCAGAGGCTCTGGTCGCGGTCGAGGTAGAGGCTCCGAATCGTGTTGTGAATCAGGCCGTCCCGGGTGGTGTAGTTGGT
>DATEFT010001111.1:0-7033 GCA_035280505.1 Blastocatellia bacterium
TCTAGAAGGAGTAGCGGAGTGCGAACTGAAGCGTCCGCTCGCCTCCCTTGGCGGTTAACTTTCCGAAAGTGTTGGTGCCCGGGACCAGGTCGATCCCGGATGCCGTCCCGGCATTGAAGTCATAGACGCCGCTTCCAGTGGCTCCACCCAGGTTGGGATGATTGAGCCAGTTGAAGGCTTCGGCGCGGAACTGAAGCCGGTGCTTCTCCGTGATCGCGAAATCCTTGAAGAGCCCGAGATTATGGTTCTGGAATCCAGGACCATAGATCAGGTTTCGGGTCTTCTGGGTTGAGATGGTTCCCGCCGCCGGAAGAGTCGCATTCACAAAGAACCAGCGGTTGGTATCGGTGCCTGAACTGGAGAATTTATGATCAGTTTGCACATCACCGTTCAGGAGATAGAACTGCCGGCCGCTCCCCGATCCGACGCCCGCCTGATCCCCACCAAACGTGAGCGAGAAAGGCACGCCGCTCTGGAATTGTGAGATCGCGCTGACGGCCCAGCCTCCCAGCAGTTTGCCGGACAGGCGGGAGCGATCCTTGAAGAACGGCAACTCGTAAACGGCATTTAACACCAGCACGTGGCGCCGATCGAAGGTCGAAGGTCCCCAGAGCGTGCTGGCGTCGAAAGCATTGGCGATCACGTCGCGTTGCGCCGAACCGTCGTCCGAAGATTTGGAGTAGGTGTAAGCGGCGCCGAAGAGCAAGCCCTTCGTGAATCGACGATTCGCGCCGATCTGGAGGCCATGATACATGGAGTTGGCGTCATTATTGGTTACCCGAATGACTCCAAACCCTTTATATGGCCGCAGAGCGTTTTCATTCACCAGCGGATTGGCCTGCTTGGTGCCGACCGCCAACTGGTTGATGTTGCGTTCGCGTTGCGCATGCAACCCGCGACGTCCGACATATCCGACTTCCAAAGTCGTGTTGAAGCCGATTTCGCGCTCCAACGAGAAGTTCCAGGTCCAGGACTCGGGAACTTTGAAGTCCCGGTCTTGCGAGGTGATGGGCAGCGGGAAGGCGGTGAAGCCCGTACTGCTGTTGCCGCCCGGATTGTCGACATCGCCGCCGCTGACTGAGACCGTCGGTTGCAACGGCGGATTGCCGCCCAAAAAGACGGAATCGCTGACTCCGAGGCGCGTTAAGAAACGTCCGACGCCGGCCCGGATCGCCATCTTGTCGCTGAGCCCGTACGCGATCCCGAGACGTGGTTGGAAGTTGCCGTAGTGGATCTTGGAATACTCCTTGTCCGCGCCACGGAACATGAAGTCGAATTCTCCGGTCGACGCAATCCCGACTCTTCCCTTCGCCGCGTCCGGCCACCCGTTACCGGGGATGACCAGGCCGTTATAGAGTGAGCGCAGGTTCCTCGGGTCGCTCGTGATGTTTCCGGTAACCGGATCGATCGTGGCTGCATTCGCCGGATTGTAGGAGTCCTGGTCGAAGACCACCATATTTCCCCACAGGCTATAGTAGGGTTGGATGATGGTGTGTCGCACGCCGTATTCCAGCCGCAGTTTCGGCGTCGCTTTCCAGGAGTCCTGGACGAACCATTCGTACATGTTGCCGCGATAGGGCGTGTAGGATCTGGCCCCGATCTCGGCATAGGTGTCGAAGAGCCCGATCGCCATGTTGCCGATGGCGGAGCCGGTCCCGTTCGCCGTCGAATTGCTGAAGACAAATCGACCGTTCTGATTGTTCGTCCCGCCGGGAATGCCCGAGACGTTGATCTGGTCGAAGTCGTTTTGACCGGAACGCTCGAAATAGCCGCCGAATTTGAGCGTGTGGCTGCCGCGAACGTTGGTCCAGTTGTTGGTCAACTGGTAGATCGGACCGGTCGATTGCGACGGATACGGGCCTCCATCCAGCGCCGGCATGTCGGTAATGCCGAGACCGTCGACGGTCGGAATCTTGTCAAAGATCTCTTTGTTGGTGGGAAAGATATAATTGTAGTTGATCCCGTAGTTGCTGCGTTGATACCGGTTGCCCGACGTGTCCACCGAGATGAAGACCTGATCTCGGCTGCCGGCGACCAGGACCTCGCTGATCCAGTTCGGCGAAACCGTCCAGGTCCAGCCGATCGAGGCCGTCTGGTTCGGGCGGTCGATGATCTGTGGCGCGCGATCCGTATTGGATCGGAAGGCGCTGACATCGACGAAATGATAGAGACTCATCCGATATTTGAGTTGATGTTTCTCGCTCGGATAGAAATCGATCGAGAGGGTGTCCTTGCGTTGATCCGTGCGAGTCGGCCGGCTCTGAAAGAAATTGTGGCCGCTCGAATCTAAGAAGCCCGGGATCGGTTCGGGATAGGCTCGCAAGAGCGCCAGGCCGTTCGGGCTCAATCGTGGATCGTTGAGCGGAATCTTGTTGAGGACTCCGTTATCGCTGAAGCAGGCGGCCGTATTAGTGGCATCGCAAATACCGGATTTCTGCGGGTCCCGGAGGTAGGCCGTATACCCGAGCCGGGGGTTGTAGAAGGGGTTCGACACGTTCGCATTGACCTCGCTGAAATCGCCCTGGCGCATCTTCAAGGTCGGGACGCGGATTGCAATGTTGTCCGTGGAGCGTTGTTTGACCCATTCCTGTCCCCACAGCCAGAAGAGTTTGTTGCGGTCCTTGTTGAATCTGGTTCCGGGGATGATGACCGGGCCGCTCAGGCTGTAACCGAATTGATTGAAGCGGAACGGACTCGGCCGGCAGGCATCGATCTTGGGATTGTTCTCGCAGGTCGGGTCCGGGTTGGGGCTCTTGTTGCGAGTCCAGGTGTTGGCGTTGAAGGCGGAGTTCCGCATGAAGTCGAAGAACGTGCCGTGGAAATCCTGCGTCCCGCTCTTGGTCACGATCCGGACCTGGCCGCCGGAAGCCCGCCCGTATTCGGCGTTGTAGTTGGCCGTCAGGATCTGGACCTCCTGGGTCGATTCGATATCGGCCACCCCGATGCTGGTGCCGTTCGAACGGGTCCGAACGCCGACCGCCCCGTCATAGGTGATCAGCATGTCCTGGGTCCGCCCGCCGTTGATGTTCATGCCGCCGGTCGTCAGACCGAAGTTGAAACTGCCCAGCGCGTTGTTGCTGTTGACTCCGGGTTTGAGAATCGACAGAAACAGCGGGTTGCGCCCGTTGAGCTGCAGATATTGAATCTGCTTGCCCTCGATCAGTTTGCCGACCGTCGCCGTCTCGGTCTGGACCGTGGTGGTCGTGGCCGTGACGTTGACCACGTCCGTCAACTGGCCCGGATCGAGCTGGACGTCGAGGCTGGCCGGAAGGTTCGGATCCAGTTTCTTGTTGGTCTCCCGGTATAGTTTGAATCCGTTGGCCTCGACCGCGATCGTATAGAGGCCCGGGGGCAGTTGCGTGATGACGTAATAGCCTTCACTGTTAGTATTGGCCGTCCGTTCAAAATTTCTGGTTTCGCTCTTGATCGTGACCTTGGCGTTGGCGACGACTCCACCGGCCTGGTCTTTGACGAAGCCGGAAATTTGCGTATTGTCAGATTGGGCGAAGCTCGTGATTGAAAAGCCCAGGGTCAGGATCATAGCCAGGATCCAGCCCGGGGGATTCACAATCAATCTTCTTCTTCTGGTACTCATTTGAATCCTTCCTGTATTAAGGCGAGAGTGTCGCCGACACTCCCGCGATTATTATTTCAGGGCTCTGGCGCCAGAAAATGGGTTGATAGGTCACCGGCTGATCGGTTCAGCCAGTGAGGGCTCACGAATTAAAACGGAAGTAGGTAGGTAGTCCTTGATCCCAGCAAAAAGAGATTGTGCTCATCAGAGTTTGCCTTGGCGAATTGTTTACAAGGCAAGTTAATTTTGACTATTTGTCACCTCAGATGTCGCGAATTATCTGATTGGTTTAACCCGGAGTCAAGTGTATGTTGGTCAGTTGAAGCGATTTGCGCTATGATCGCGCCGGCCCAAGCCGATTCCGTGATCTTTATGAAATCAAAAGACGAAAAACCATGATCTCAAAACTCCAATCTCAAATTGATTCGCTTTCGGCGCTCCCGACGATCGATCGGGAGGAAGGATTAGAAGTCTTTACTCGATTCAAAGAGGCGCTCAACCGCGGCGAGATTCGCGCCGCGAGCCGCGAGCGCAGCGGCCAGTGGATCGTCCACGAGTGGGTCAAGCGTGGAATCCTGCTCGGCTTCAGGATCAGCGAACTGGCCGACTACTCGATCGACGACAATTTTCGATTCTTCGACAAGGATACTTATCCGACCAAAAGATTGACGATCAATGACGGGGTGCGTATTGTGCCTGGTGGGTCGACGGTCCGGGATGGCGCCTATCTGGGTCGTGGGGTGACGATGATGCCGCCCGCCTATGTCAACGTCGGCGCTTACGTCGATGACGGCACCATGATCGATTCGCACGCTCTGGTCGGGTCTTGCGCCCAGGTCGGCAAGCGCTGCCACATCAGCGCGGCCGCGCAGATCGGCGGCGTCCTCGAACCCATCGGCGCGCTGCCGGTGATCATTGAAGATGAAGTGCTGGTCGGCGGGAACTGCGGAATCTATGAGGGCGCGATTGTGCGCCGGCGTGCGGTGCTGGCCTCCGGCGTGATCCTGACCGGTTCGACGCCCCTCTTCGACGCGGTCCGCGGTGAATTCTACCGCCGTGACGACGACAAACCGCTCGAAGTGCCGGAGGGCGCCGTGGTGGTCCCCGGTTCCCGCGCCATCATGAGCGGGCCGGCCAAGGATTGGGGGCTCTCGGTCTATGCGCCCATCATCATCAAATACCGCGACGACAAGACCGAAGGTTCGGTAAAACTGGAAGATTGGCTGCGGTAAGTTATAATCGCCCCTCGACTCTGATCTGAACATACTTATGAACATTTTCGAATTCACTCGAGAGTTGATGGAGATCGAATCCCTCTCATGGCATGAGGGCGCCGCCGGGCGCTGGCTTCGCGACTATCTGGCGGACGCCGGATTTGAGGTCAGCACCCAGCCGGTGACCGATGATCGGGTCAATGTCCATGCGCGGCTCGGCGATCCGCTCGTCACCTTCTCCTCGCATTTCGACACGGTGCCGCCCTTCATCGGGTTTACCGAAGATGAGCAGACCATCTACGGCCGGGGCGCCTGCGATGCCAAGGGGATCATCGCGGCCCAGATCTTCGCCGCCAAAAAATTGAAGGATGAGGGCGTCGATAATATCGGGTTGCTCTATCTGGTCGGTGAAGAGGACGGCAGCGACGGCGCGAAGGCGGCCAACCGGATTCCGAACCGCAACCGGTACCTGATCAACGGCGAGCCGACCGAGAGCCATCAGGCGATCGCGACCAAGGGCGTCCTCCGGGTGATCATCGAGGCCAGCGGCCGGGCGGCCCATTCCGCCTATCCCGAGATGGGAGAGTCGGCGATCGAGAAACTGATCGAGATCCTCAATGACATCCGGCGGGCTGAATGGCCGGCGGATGCCGAACTCGGTTCGACCACCTGCAACATCGGAATCATCAGCGGCGGGAGAAAGGTCAATGTCATTCCGGATTTCGCCGCGTCGGAACTGATGTTCCGCGTGGTCGGCTCTCCCGACGAAGTCTTCGCCCGATTGGAGGAGGTCGTGGCCGGACGCGCCGAGATCAAGCGCGGACTCTCATTCAATCCGGTCCGGACCCATACCGTCAAAGGCATGAATATTCAGACCAGCGTCGTCCGGTTCGGAACGGATATTCCCTTTTTATCGAACTGGGGCACTCCGCTGCTCTATGGACCCGGGTCCATTCACGACGCTCATACCGCTCGCGAACAGATTCGCAAACAGGATCTGTTGAATGCCGTGGAGACCTACGCCCAGATGGCGCGAGTCCTGCTCGCCGCCGATCAAAAATGAAATGAGATGGAGTTAAGTTAATGCCAACTGCGAAATTTAGTTCAGAACCTGGAACCCCTGAATATCACGCCTCCGACTGGTTGATCACTCTTCACAATGCCTATCGTGAGATCGACCACGCGATCGAGCGCTCGCCGAATCCCGAAGAGTTCATCGAGAGACTGAGGGAGCGGGTGCGCCGCGATTATGAACAGAACCGCGAACAGATGGGTTGGAGCGAACGCACCCGCGACATCGCCGCCCGCTCACTCGAGATCGTGATCGAGACCCTGGCGCTCCCTAATCGATAGGATTGGAATTTGAGATTCAAACCGCGAAACACGCGAAAGCCGGATCTTTCGCGTGTTTCGCGTGTTTTGCGGTTCAGCCTGCTATGCGACGCGGCGAAAGAAGGAGGTCTCATCGGCCAGTTGGGCGATGAGCGGAGAATTGACCAGATGAATCTCCGCCGGTGAGACGATCAGATAACCCCCCTGACGCAGGGAATTGGCCAGGTTGGCGACCATCTGCCGGGCGGCCGTGCCGTGCAGGAAGAGCAGGTGGTTGGCGCAGACGATCAGGTCGAACTTCCCGCTCACGCCTTTCCAGAACAATCGATCCAGCAGATTGACGCGCCGGAAGGTGACGACCTTCCGCATCTCCGAACTGACGGTATACGAGCCTCCGGGGACGATCCCGGTCAGCATCCCGGACTGCGATTGGGTGCGTTGGAAATATTTGCCCCGCAGCTCTTCGTTCAATTGGCAGAGTGAAGCTGAATGGTAACGGGCCCGGCTGGCTTCGAGCAGCGCGCGGTTTCGGAGGTCGGTGGCGAAGACCTCGACCTGTTGTTCGCTGAGGTGCGGTTTGGCCAGGTCGAAGACGATCGCCAGCGAATAGGCCTCCTCTCCGGTCGAGCAGGCGGCGCTCCAGAGCCGCAGCTTGCCGTTGGGCGGATGCGCGGCCATCAGTTCCGGCAGAATTCTCCGGCGCAGCAGATCGAACTGGGAGGGCTCGCGGAAGAAGTAGGTTTCACTGGTCGCAACCTCCTCGACCAGCGCCAGCAATTCGCTCTGGCTGCCGGCCGCGATGTTGCAATATTCATGCGGCGCAATCCCCAACCGCTCGGCCTTGTTGGCGACCGCCATGTTGATCTTTGCGCGCAACGCAGGGTGGGACGCCCAGCCGTAATTCTCAGCCAGG
>DATEFT010001112.1:0-10573 GCA_035280505.1 Blastocatellia bacterium
GAAAGGGCTCGGCAAGGATCACCCCGAGACCGCGACCGCTCTCAACAATCTGGCCGCGCTCTACGATTCGCAGGGGAAGTATGCGGAGGCCGAGCCGCTCTACAAACGCTCCCTGCAGATCGTCGAGAAGGCGTACGGGAAAGATCACCCCGATACCGCGACCTGCCTCAACAATCTGGCGGCGCTCTACGATTCGCAGGGGAAGTATGCGGAGGCCGAGCCGCTCTACAAACGCGCGCTCGAGATCGACGAGAAGGCGCTCGGCAAGGATCATCCCGACACGGCCACCAGCCTCAACAACCTGGCCACCCTCTACTCTTCACAGGAACGATATGCGGAGGCCGAGCCGCTCTACAAACGCGCGCTCGAGATCAATGAGAAGGCGCTCGGCAAGGATCATCCCGATGTCGCGATCGTCCTGGAGAACTACGCGGCGCTGCTGCACAATCTGAAGCGAGATGATGAGGCCGCCAAGCTCGAGGCTCGAGTCAAAGCGATCCGCGAAAAAGCCACCCCGAAATAGCTTAACCGCGGAACACGCGGAATACGCGAAATCCATCACCTTTCGCGTGTTCCGCGTATTCCGCGGTTTGAATGCAATTCTCAATCGTTGAGATCTTTCCTGACAGTCAACCTGGTCACCAATCCCGAAGCGAAGGAGAGCAGGCAAGCGCCGGTCGTCAAGACGGTCGAACCGGCGATGTCATGTTCCGGGTCGACCTCGACCAGATCGAGGGCTCGGACCTTGGGATGGGCGCCGCAGATCCAGGCGGCCCTCCGCAACTCCCAGGGCGTGAGCCCGCCCGGTCGGGAGCCCGGAGTGGCGGGCGCGTAGATGCGGTCGAGCACGTCGAGATCCAGATCCACATAGATCGATGCCACTCTCTCGGACAGATCTTCGAGCGCTTCGTTCAAATGGGTCTCGAGGCTGTGGGCGTGGACCTGATCGATCGTCACCACCGTAATTCCGGCTTCGCGGGCGACCTCGGCGTAGGCCCGCGAATTGGCGAACGGCTGAAGGCCGATCTGCACGATGTTGGAGCCGGGCAGCCCGTCGGCCAGCAGCGCGCGGACGGGGTTTCCATTCGTCAGCCCCCGGGTCAGGTCGCGCAGATCCAGATGGGCATCGAGTGTGATCAGGCCGCAATCGGTCAACTGATCGGAGAGGCCGTGGACTCCGGGGCGGGTGACGCCGTTGTCTCCGCCGATGATCACGACGGCCTCCGCGCCGCCGATGGCGTTCCGGACGGCCCGGCTCAAGGGCAGAAACGCGTCTTCGAGCCGGAGGTCGGCGAGCGGCAGGTCTCCCAGGTCGCGGGCTTCGATCAGGTGCAGGTCCGTGTCCGCTTCGATATCGTAGCAACTGAACCGGCGCAGACCTTCGCGCACGGCGGCCGGGGCCAGATCGCATCTCCCCGGCGTGATCGATCCGAGACGCAATGGCGCGCCCAGCACCGCCAGGCGGCCCAGGCGATGTTCGGCGCCGGCTCCGGCCAGCCAGGCGTGCGCCCGGGGCCAGAGGGGATCATCGAAGGGGATTGGATTCATCGGGTGGCTCCATGGGAATCTTGAGGCCATGCTCGCGGGCCTCGGCGATGGCCTTTTCGTATCCGGCATCGACGTGTCGCACGATGCCCATCCCGGGATCCGTCGTCAACACCCGTTGCAATCGATGCGAGGCGCCGCCGGTTCCGTCCGCCACTACCACCATTCCGGCATGCAGCGAGTAGCCGATGCCGACGCCGCCGCCGTTGTGGATCGAGACCCACGAGGCCCCGGCGGCCGTATTGATCAAGGCGTTCAACAGCGGCCAATCGGCGATCGCATCCGAGCCGTCGAGCATGCCTTCAGTCTCGCGATAGGGCGAGGCGACCGAGCCGGTGTCGAGATGGTCTCGACCGATGACGACGGGCGCGCTCAATTCGCCGCTCTTCACCAGATCGTTGATGGCGACGCCGAACTCGGCGCGGTCGCCGTAACCCAGCCAGCAGACGCGGGCCGGCAGCCCCTGGAACTTCACTCGTTCGCGGGCCAGGTTCAGCCATCGCGACAGGACCGGATCCTCGGGAAAGAGCTCCTGGGCCAGGTCGTCGGTTCGGCGAATGTCGGCCGGATCGCCCGAGAGCGCGACCCAGCGGAACGGTCCGCGCCCTTCGCAGAAGAGCGGGCGGATATATTCCGGCACGAAGCCGGGGATCTCGAAAGCGTCCTCGACGCCCATCTGCCGGGCCTGGGCCCGAATGTTGTTGCCGTAGTCGAAGGTGACGGCGCCCATTCGTTTCAACTCCAGCATGGCGCGGACGTGGATCGCCATGGACTCCATCGATCGCTTGAGATACTCGTCGGGCCGGTCGCGGCGCAATTCCAGGGCCTGGTCCAGGCTCACTCCGTTCGGGACGTAGCCGTTCAATGCGTCATGCGCGCTCGTCTGATCAGTCAGCACGTCGGGCGCGATTCCGCGACGCACCAGTTCCGGCAAGACGTCGGCGCAGTTGCCGACCAGCCCGACCGAGATCGCGCGGCCCTCTCGTTGCGCGGCGGCAATCCGGCCGAGCGCGTCGTCCAGGTCCTCGCTGAGTTCGTCGCAGTATCCGGTCCGGAGACGCTTCTCGATTCGCGCGCGATCGACGTCGATCCCGAGGAAACAGGCGCCGTTCATGGTCGCGGCCAGCGGTTGCGCGCCGCCCATGCCGCCCATGCCTCCGGAGACGATCAATCTGCCGGCGAGCGACCCGTTAAAATGTTGACGGCCGGCCGCGGCGAAGGTCTCGAACGTGCCCTGAATAATGCCCTGGCTCCCGATATAGATCCACGATCCGGCGGTCATCTGCCCGTACATGGTCAGGCCCCATCGTTCGAGGCGGTGAAATTCGTTCCAGTTCGACCACTGGCCGACCAGGTTCGAGTTGGCGATCAGGACCCGCGGCGCGTCTTCGTGGGTGCGAAAGATTCCGACCGGTTTGCCGGACTGCACCATCAAGGTCTCGTCGTTCTCGAGATCTCGCAGCGAGCGCACGATGGCCTCGAAGGCCGGCCAGTTGCGGGCGGCCTTGCCCGTGCCTCCGTAGACGATCAACTCATCGGGTCTCTCGGCCACGTCCGGGTCGAGATTGTTCATCAGCATGCGCAGCGCGGCCTCCTGGACCCAGCCCCGACAACTGAGCTGATTACCTCGCGGCGCTTTGATCGTTTGAGCATTCATCATGGCAACATTCCATTTCGCGTGTTCCGCGTCTTTCGCGGTTAGAGTTCACGGATCAACTGCGCGAGCGTCTCGATGTAACCGGAGAGCTGCACGTCGTGGTCCAGCGGCGGCACTCTTTCGCGCACTCGCCGGTGCACCTCCTGCAGCTTCGGACTCGGTTTCAACGGCTTTAAAAACTCCAGGCCCTGGGCCGCGCAGAGCAGTTCGATGGCCAGAATCGTCTCGACGTTCTTGACGACCTGCATGAACTTCAGCGCCGCCGTCATGCCCATTGAAACATGATCTTCCTTGTTGGCGGAAGTCGGCAGATTGGTCACCGAGGCCGGATGGGCCAGCACGTTGTTCTCGGCGATCAGCGAGGCGGCCGCGACCTGCGCGATCATGAGGCCGGAGTTGGTGCCGGGATGCGGCGACAGAAACGCCGGCAGCCCCGAGAGGCTCGGATTGACGAGCCTCTCGACCCGGCGCTCGGCGATGGTGCCGAGGTCCGCGACGGCGATGGCCGCATAGTCGAGAGTCAGCGAGATCGGCTCTCCGTGAAAGTTGCCGCCCGACAGGATTTCGCGTTGATCGGCAAAGACCAGCGGGTTGTCGGTGGCGCTGTTGATCTCGATCTCGACGATCTGCCGGGCGTGCGCGATGGCGTCGCGCACCGCGCCGTGAACCTGCGGCATGCAGCGTAGCGCGTAGGCATCCTGCACGCGCGGATCGACCACGCGGTCGCGGTGCGATTCGCGGATTTCGCTGTCCGTGATCAGCTCGCGCAGGCGCCGGGCGCTCTCCGCCTGACCGCGGTGCGGCCGCACCGCCTGAATCTTCTCATCGAAGGCGACCGGCGTCCCTTTCAAGGCCTCCAGCGTCATGGCGCCGATCACGTCCGCCGCCTCGGTCAATCGCTCGGCCGCCCGGAGGGCCAATCCGCCGGTCGCCGTCATGGCCTGGGTTCCGTTGAGCAGGGCCAGCCCCTCTTTGGCTTCGAGCTGAAGCGGGTTGAGACCGGCCTGCCGCAGCGCTTCGCCGCCCGGCAGTTTCTCTCCGTGATAGACGGCTGCGCCCTCTCCGATCGCGACCAGCGCCAGATGGGCCAGCGGAGCCAGATCCCCCGAGGCCCCCACCGATCCGCGCGACGGGATCACGGGATGAACACCCCGGTTGAGCAGGTCGATCAGGGTCTCCACGACCGTCAGCCGGCACCCGGAGAAGCCTTTGGCCAGCACGTTGGCGCGATGCAGCATCATGGCGCGGACGACTCTTTCGGGCAGCGGCTCGCCCACGCCGCAGGCATGCGAACGAACCAGGTTGATCTGCAGTTCACGCAGTCGATGGGTGGGAATGGTGACTTCCGAGAGCGCGCCGAAACCGGTGTTGATTCCGTAGACCACCTCTTCGCGCTGGATGATCTCCTCGACGAATTGGCGTGATTGTTCGATCTTTTGGCGTGCGCCGCCGGAGAGTGTGACCGCTTCGCCTTCGGCGACCGACTCGGTTTGTGCGAGGGTCAGAGATTCGCCGTCCAGTTCAATCATTCATCTACTCCTTCTTTCATTCATTCCGGCGCTCTTTCCGGACCTCTCAGCACTAGCTTGACTGCGATCCTAAATAGCAGTTTCCGTTTTGTGGTAGCTTATCACCCTTTGACCGGCGGTCGTAAAAAATATGAATTGCGAATTTAATACCGCGTAGGGAAAACGGTAGCATCAATCGGGAAACAGCGGTATATTCTTAGCGGAAAGGAGAATGGATCTTTCCCGCGACTATGCCGGGACTGTGAGGTGGTAAGAGAACCAGTCCTCAGCAAATAAACTTAGATTCATCCCAGATATTTTTATCGACTTCCGAACTTCTTTTTGCAGGAGACTTGGGTTCTTGTGAGAAGAGAGAGTTTTGTGTCTCAGGTGATCGAACAGAGACCGGAAAACGGCCCGGGCGAGCGACCACGCGCTCTCAATCCCGAGAGCTTCGCCGAGCTGGCGATCTCGCGTTGGGAGATTCGCTTACGCGCGACCCAGGCGGCCGTCCTCCCGACCTTTTCGGGTTCGACCTTGCGGGGCACGTTCGGGCACGCGCTCAAACAGACGGTTTGCGTCATGAATCATGGCGATTGCGGGCGCTGTCTGGTGGCCGATAAGTGTATTTATCCATACGTCTTCGAAACTCCGGCGCCGCCGGATCTGCCGATCCTCCGCAATCAAAAAGACGCACCGCATCCGTTCATCCTGGATCCGCCACTCGACGAAGCCCCGCTCGGGCCGCCGCGCGAGCAGAGCCGGAGGCTGGCGGCCGGAGATGAGATGGTCTTCGGTCTGACCCTCATGGGCCGCGCGATCGAGTACATGCCGTATCTGATCTATGCGGTTCACGAGATGGCCCGCCGCGGTCTCGGCCAGGGGCGCGCGACGTTTGAGCTCTCCGAGGTCTCGGCGCTGGACGCCGCCGGAGAGCGCCGCGTGATCTACACCGAATCGTCGCAGCGCCTGGACGGTGCGGGTGGTGACGCTCTCGACCTGAGTCAGTTGATCGCCGCCCGGCTGGCCCGATCGCTTGAAGCCGGCAGCCGCGGTCGCGAGATCGATTCATTGAGACTGCGTTTTATCACCCCGACCCGGATCAAGACTCGGGACGACCTGCAGCCGCAGGCCGATTTTGCGCTGTTGATCAGGAGCCTGCTGCGGCGGATCTCGATGTTGCTGGCCGTCCACGGCCGACAGCCGCTGGAATTGGATTTCCGTGGCCTGCTGGAGCGGGCCGCCGCCGTCAGGACCGGCTTCTCTTCGCTGCGCTGGCGCGATTGGACCAGGTACTCCAGCCGGCAGCAGACGAAGATGCAACTGGGCGGATTTATCGGCGAAGTTGTTTTTGAGGGCTCAGGGCTCGGTGATTGTTGGCCTCTTTTAATTGCCGGAGAAATATTGCGTGTGGGGAACGGGACGAGTTTCGGATTGGGCCGATATGAGTTACTGTGAGCATGAGAGAAGCAATACCTGATAGACCCTGGTCGGAAAACGCCCATTAAGTCGCTCTACTCTGAGGTGGTCGGTGTTCTATCCTTCTGTCAGATCTCACTGATGACGAAAGGACGATGACTTATGGGGATCAAACGAGATGCGCTCGGCATCGCTTGTGTAGCATCCGCGATCCTGTGGTTGTTGATCGCGCCGGGGACTTCATTCGCCCAAAAAAAGAAGGTCAATCTCGATACGCTGATCGCGGAGACCCAGAAGTCTTCGCCGCAATCGGAGCGGCTTGCTCTGGTCTGGTGGATTCCGGAGGAGTATTGGCGGGCCAGTCTGGCTGAAACTCCGAGCGTGACCCTGGCTCAAATCGATCAGTTCGTCGCGGCGCTCCGCCCGTATACGATCTTCATCGTGGTCGATGGCCAGATCATGGAGGCCGGCCGCGTCGCCTACACGTCCGAAGAGGAGATTCGAAAAAGCATTCGGTTGACCGATCGCGAGGGTGTGAACTACGGACCGCTGAATGACGAGGCGGTCGATGCCGGGACCAAGGCCCTGTTGACGACCATGAAACCGATCCTGGCCAACATTCTGGGGCCTCTGGGTCAGAACACCTATTTCGTGCTGTTTCCGGGCCGGAATAGAGCGGGGAAGGCCATCGCCGAGGCGGCTCGGGAAGGGGCGTTCTCTTTGAAGCTGGCGGAGGCTGAGTATAAATGGAAATTGCCTCTGGCCTCACTTCCTCCGCCGGAACCGGCAGTTTCACCCACGCCGGAGCCGGTCGTTTCGCGCGCGCCGGAACCGGCCGTTTCACCCGCGCCGGAACCGGTCGTTCCGCGCAAGATGTGTCCGGTGGATGGGGAAGAGTTGAACCCCGATTGGAAGTTCTGCCCACTTCACGGAGAGAGACTGGTCGGCAAGAGTCCGCGGAAGGTTTGTCCGGTCGATGGAGAAGAGTTGAACGGCGATTGGAAGTTCTGCCCCAGGCACGGGGAGAAGCTGCTTAACGGAAAGACGCCGTGACCATCCGCGCCGGCGATTATCAGGAACATGGAACACAAGCACGCGACCTAGGTACATAAACAGTGCCCCAGCCAAGCTGTAGTATTTTGGTCGATTCGGAGAGATCTGATGAATGAGACGGAGAGCGTGGCGTTGGCGTCGCTGCTGCACGGGATTGAAAGATTTCGGCAGCGGACGGCCGGCAAAGCCATGCTGGGGATACCATTTTCAGACCCGCACAGTGATCATCATCTCAAGTTAATAGAAGAGGCCGATCGGTTGACGTCGCGAGTCGCGGATGAATCGGCGGCGGTTGAGGAGTCGGCGCCCGGTCCGTCGACGATCTACCTGGAGAGCGTGACGCACCGCGTCGCCATTCCCCGGGGAGAGCGGCAGCACAAGACCTCGGTCCGGGGACCGCGTTATTACCCGCTCCAACCTTTGAACCTCTTCGATGTGTCGGCGGACGCCAACTCCGGTTCCGCCCGGACTCCGAGCATCGTTCCGGTCCGGAGCGGCGAGGTCGAGAGCCGGTCGGTGCCGGGCGGTTACGATCGGTTATGGGAGCTGTTTCTGGGCGAGGCGGCGCGGTTGCCGCAGGGAAGCGTGCGGGCCTATCTCGACTCGTTGTTGTATCTCCTGCGCAAATATGCGTGGTGTGTGCCGAGCTGTGATCGCGGTACGGATCTCTCGCTCTACGACCGGAGCCGGGTGACGGGGGCGGTGGCGGTCTGTCTGCATGCGGTCCGGCAGACGGACCCGCGCGACGAACCGGAGTTCCTGCTGATCGAGGGCAGCCTCTCGGGCATTCAACGATTCGTCTATACCCCGGCCCTCAACTGCCGGGAGCCGCAGGACGGCCTCGCCCGGCGCTTGCGCGGCCGCTCATTCTATCTGACCCTGCTGGTCAAGACGCTGGCCGACTATCTGTCCGAGAGACTCGAACTGAGCAGTTTGAATCTGTTGTGGGCGACCGGCGGTCGGTTCTTGATCGTCGCTCCGAACACGGAGTCATGCCGCGCCGGGCTGGCGGCTCTGAGGCTGGAGATTCAACGCTGGCTGTGGAGCGAATTCCACGGCGCCCTGCAGGCCGTGATCGCGGATCTGGCGATCACTCGCGATCAACTGCTGAGTTTCGGTCGGCTTCAGCGGCAACTCGACGCCGTCCGGGAACGCATGAGAGTGCAGCAATTCGCCGCTCCGCTCAGTTTCAACGACGAGCCGCCGGATGACGCCTGGGAAGATCCATGGACCCTCAGGATGGGGCAGGGAATCTGCGCCGACACCGGCCGCGACCTCTCCGCCGAGGATCGAGAGCTTTCGAGGCGGGCTCAGATCGGAGAGGAGCATCCAGCGATGGCTGCTCCGGCGGAGCGCGGCGCGCGGAGCCTGCTCTTCGATGCGCTGGGCCGGGCGTTGATCGGCGCCCAGACTTTACAACTGCGCCGCTCCGGCGAGTGGCCCGAACCGGCCGCGACGGCCGCGCGGTTGCCGCGTTCCGTCGAAGAGGCCGAGCGATTGCGCGGGTCGTTCAAAGAGGCGCTGATCGAATTTCCGGCTTTCAATCGCGTCTGGCTGCTCTCCGGCGAATCGATTCCGCATCCGCAAGCCGACCTCTGTCTGCGGCTCGCCGATCATCGCAACAAGTCGATCGAGTTTTTGAGTGGCGAGGCTCCGGCGGGGATCGCGCGGGGTTTTGAATTGATGGCGACCGCGGTCAAGACCAGGAGAGATCGGGGTCGCGAGAGCATCGCCGGGTTTCAGGACCTGGCCGATCGGGCCGCCGGCGCGAAATATGCCGGCGCGTTGCGCATGGATGTCGATGATCTCGGATGGATTCTCACCCAGGGATTGCGGGACGCCGATGATTCCATCACCCGGATCGCCGCGCTCTCCCAACTGTTCGATTGGTTCTTTTCGGGATATCTGAACACTCTGGTCGAGGGCCGAGATCTGTACACGACCTATGCCGGCGGCGACGATCTGTTCGTGATCGGGGCCTGGGATCAGGCGCTGGACCTCGCCGAGCAGATCTATCTGCGGTTTCGGGATCTTTGCGGCAACCATCCGGATCTGCATCTTTCAGCCGCGCTCACCCTGTGCAAAGGCCACTATCCGGTCGGCCGCGCCGCGGAAGAGGCCGGAGCCGCGCTCGATTCGATCGCCAAGACGCCTCCCCAGCTCTTCCGGGATTCGGACCGGAAACGGCGTCGGATCGAAGGGGAGAGCGACAAGGACGCGCTGGTCTTTATGGAGCGGAAGATCTCCTGGCGTAAATGGCGCGAGGTGCGCGGTCTGGGGGATCAGTTGATCAAGGCCTGCCAGGCCGGCAGACTCTCCCGCCGCTTTCTCTACCAGTTGCTGGAACTCTATCGCGCGCATATCGATCCGCAGCGCGATTCGTCGCGCGAATTCGCGGACGAAGATCTGATCTGGGTGCCCAGGTTCAAGTTTTCGCTCGTCAGACACGTCAAGGATGCTCAACTTCGGGCCACCCTGGTCCGGGCCGTCGAGCAGAATCGATACTATTTGGCCGTTCTCGCCGGGTACGTGTTGCTGAGAACGCAAGGCCGGAATCGAAAGGATCATGCATGAACGGACAGGAACGCAGCCAGGGCCAGAGGCGCAGAGGCAAAGACCGGTCCAAGGAGAAGACCGGATCGGAGGGCGGCAATCGGCCGGAGCCCCGTCAGAACCGGGTCCTCGAGAAGTTCAAGCGAGAGCTCGCCAACCGTGACTTTGCCGATGACGAGGTCATGCGGCTCAGCCAGGAACTCGGCGAGAGCCTGGTCAAGAGCCAGCGATCTTCGGCCAAGGAAGAGACCAAAGAGAACGCCAAAACACAGATCCGAAAATTCTATACTCTGTTGCGAGCCATCGAGAAGGGCGCGCCGGAGACCTTCAAGGTCAAGTTGCGGACCGTGCAGGCCCAGATCGCCTATGCCGTGGCGCGCAAAGCCGTCAGCGAAGATTTCAAAGACTTCTTCGATGCTTCGGTCGAGAAGGTTCTGAAGAGCAAGGACGAACAATCGCTGAGATCCTCTCTGCGCCATTTTGCCCGCTTCTTTGAATCATTCTATGCCTATTTCTACTATCAAATCGAAATAGACCGGGGCCCTCAAGGAGGCAAAAAGAGATGAGCCAATTTAAAGCATCGGTGATGATCCGCGGCAAGATCGAATGCATCTCCGGTCTGCACATCGGCGGTTCAGGCGGCGGCTTTCAAATCGGTGGAATCGAGAATTCCGTGGTTCGCAACCCGATCGATGATTTCCCATATATTCCCGGGTCCTCGCTGAAAGGCAAGATGCGGTCGCTGATGGAGTGGGCGCTCGGCCGGATCGATCCCCAGGGCCGGGTCTATGAGAACTCGCCCCATCCGCAGGACGACGAGATCCTGAGAATCTTCGGG
>DATEFT010001113.1:0-29946 GCA_035280505.1 Blastocatellia bacterium
CCGCCAGGCTCCAGGGAAGAATCAAGACTGATCGATCGGCTGATGACGGAAATTCAGACCGGCGCACCGGATGTGGTGACCACGTATCGAGGTAATCGGCGTTGGGTTCAAAGCTATGAGCCTTTACCTCTTGAGAGGAACGCTCAACCGGTCAGGTCTCTGCGAACCCGGGGGGTCTATCTGATCACCGGCGGTCTGGGAGGAGTCGGGTTACTGATTGCCGGGCACCTCGCGCGATCAGTGCAGGCGAGATTGGTCCTCACCGGGCGCGCGCCTTTTCCGGACAGGCGTGATTGGGCGCAATGGCTTGCATCACATGACAGCCATGATGAGATCAGCATCAAAATCTTAAAGTTGCAAGAAATGGAGGAGGCCGGCGCGGAAATTGTAATCGCTAATGTCGACGTGACCGACGAAAATCGGATGCAAGCTCTGGTCGCAAAGACCCTTCGCCAATTCGGCGCTCTTCATGGTGTGTTGCACGCCGCGGGCATCACCAGCGGATCATCGGTCTTTAACCCATATCCGGGGATCGGTATTGCGGAAACCGAATTGCAGTTTCAACCGAAAGCATATGGCCTCTATGTGTTGGAGAGAGCGCTGAAGGGGATCGCGCTCGATTTTTGCCTCCTGTTCTCCTCAAATGCGTCGGTTCTTGGCGGATTGGGTTTCGCGGCTTATGCCGCCGCCAACACGTTCATGGATGCTTTTGCCTCCTCACGCGACAGCGCCAATGGAGTTCCCTGGATCAGCGCCACCTGGGATCCATGGCCCGAAGAGACGAAAAAATATACCGGTTATCAAACGAGCATGGACCGATATACGATGACGGTCGAGGAGAGTCTGGAAGCCTTCAACCGTCTCGTGACGTCGGCTCCCGAAGGCCAGGTCATCGTTTCGACGGGCGACCTGACTGAAAGGCTGAGCCTGTGGCTCAACCGTGATGCGGCGAGAGACGAATCACAGCCGGCGGGGGAGCCGGCCATCCATCCTCGACCGAGTCTCGACTGCCTCTACGTGGCGCCGAGAAATAAGACCGAAGAAACGATGGTCGAAATCTGGCGGCAGATCCTGGGTCTTGAGCAGGTGGGAATCCATGACAATTTCTTCAACCTGGGAGGTCATTCGTTGTTGGCCATGAGACTCGTCAGCAGGATGCGCGAGGCCTTTCAAGTCGAACTTCCGGTCGGGAAATTCTTTCAGTCACCGACCGTCGCCGGATTGGCGCAAGCCATTTCCGATCTTCAGGCAGAGCAACAGGATCAGGAAAAGAAAGAACTTCTCAGCATTCTTTCGCAGCTTACGGATGATGAGATCAGATCGGAGATCGAAAGGCAGACGACCGGTTGATAATCGCCGACGAGTGGTCGAAACCGGCTGCTCATCCATGTTGTAACGTAGACCATTTCAGGTGTTCTTGCTTACTATGCGTGATACTTATCTAGTCTTCGGCCAGCCATTGATTGAAGAGATGGAAATTGAGGAGGTCGTCAAGAGCCTGCGAAGCGCCTGGCTCGGAACGGGACCAAAGGTGGCGGCATTTGAAAAGCTGGTCGCTGAATACAAAGGTGTTCGACATGCCGTGGCTCTAAACTCCTGTACCGCGGGGTTGCATTTGAGCTGTATTGCGGCCGGCCTGCAATCCGGTGATGAGGTCATCGTTCCGGCGCTGACTTTCTGCGCCACGGTCAACGCCGTCATCCACGCCGGTGCCACGCCGGTTCTGGCCGATGTGGAACCGGGATCCTTCAATCTTGATTCGGCCGACGTCCGACGAAAGATTTCTCCGCGAACGAAGGCCATCATTCCGGTACATTTCGCGGGGCGCGCGTGCAATATGGAGGCGCTTACCGCAATTGCCCGCGAACACAAGCTGGTCATCATCGAAGATTGCGCGCACGCCATCGAGACGGAATATCAGGGCCGGACGGCCGGCTCGATCGGCGAATGTGGGGTCCTCAGTTTTTACTCCACCAAAAACATCGTTACCGGAGAAGGAGGGATGGTCCTCACCGATAATGATGAGATTGCCGCGCGCATCAAAATCCTGGCACTCCATGGAATGTCAAAAGACGCCTGGAGCCGATTCTCCGATAACGGCTATAAACACTATGATGTCGTTGAGATCGGGTTCAAATACAATATGATGGACTTGCAGGCGGCCATCGGCATCCATCAGATCGGGCGCGTGGAAAAATACTGGCTGAGGCGGGCGTCGATCTGGGAAAGATATAACGAAGCCTTGGCCGATCTGCCTTTGTCTCTCCCTCCGCCGGTGGATCCCGGAACGCGCCACGCATATCATCTCTACCCAATCCTGATCGATGAACGGCGAGCGACCATCTCCCGCGATGAGTTTATTTTGGCTCTTCATCGACGCCAGATCGGCACCGGCGTCCATTATCGCGCCATTCCGACCTATTCGATGTATGGGCATCGCTTTGGATGGAGGGGTGAAGACTATCCGAATGCGGAAGCCATCGGACGATCAACGGTTTCGCTGCCGCTATCGGCCAAATTGACCGATCAGGATGTCGAAGATGTGATCACCGCCGTCCGTGAAGTTCTCACGACTGCGGCTCTCTCCTGCCGAGCGGCTCGCATACCCAGCTTCCTTCCGAAATACGATAACTAGGCCTGATTGCGTGAATCAGAACAAAAAGGGAGTCGATATGGCAAAGATGTGTAGATATTGCAATGGGCATCCTCTCGCACCGTTGATGCTGCGCGATGTTCTGACTTGTGGCCGACAGCTCGACAATGAACGGTTGAAACATCTGGCCGTCATGTTGAGTGCCGAGCATGAAGCCACCGCCAGACCTCGGCGCAGTCGGTCACGTCTACTGGAACTCGAAGAACAGGCCCGCCAGTTGGAGCGTTTCCGGCACGAATGTCTCAGCGATACGATTGATTGCGGATCCCCCACTCCGGCTGTCACCGAATGGCTAAAAGACAGACTCCCCGTCCTGGACGAGCATCTGCTGAGGATCAGGCAAGAGCCGAGGGGCAATTACGATCGGCTCCCTGTGCTTAAAGCCGGAGATTTGGCCGGCTTTCCGCGCATCTATGCCGCGGCCGCGTGCCTGGCCGCAGATCTCGATTACCGCCTCGAGATCGAGGCGCTGAAGGAATTTATTCTCGCCTATCAATGTGTTACGCCGCTGCTTCCCGGTGAACTGGAGGCGCTTGCCGTCAGCCTGCGGCTGGTACTTTTGGAGAATCTCCAATGCCTCATCACGCGCATCGCCACATCGCAGATAGCATCAGAAGTCGCCGGGTCGCGCTTGGATAGTCTCGCCGACCTGCAAGCCACGGCTGAACATATTTTTGCCGGCCTGCGCTTAATCGCAACGCTCAACTGGCCGGTTTTTCTCGAGAGTGCCGGCCCCGTGCATCTTGCGCTCTGTGGCGACCCGACTGGCATCTATCCATCCATGGAATTAGCTACGCGCAATTCCTATCGCCGCGTCGTTGAGCGTCTTGCTCGACAATCGAAGATGGCGGCGCGAGACGTCGCGCAACGCGCGGTTGAATTGGCTTCGGAATGGCGTACCGCTCATCCCAATGAGGAAGATCTGGGTCATGTCGGGTACTACCTGGTTGACGCGGGGCGAGCAACGCTCGAAGCGGCCGTTGGATATCAGCCACCCTGGCATGAACGTTTTTGGCGTGCGTTGAGGGGGCGCCCGGCTCTGCTCTGGTTTGGATTGCTGGCGTTTCTGACGGTCCCCATTCTGGCCTTATTCATTCATCACGCGTCGCAGGCTGGCGCCTCCACTTTAATGCTGGCATCGTTATTCGTGTTGCTGGTCACGCCCGCCAACGAACTGGCATTACACATCATGGACATCCTGTCTATCTTCATGCCGACTTCTCTTCCTAAAATGGACTATTCCTGCGGCGTACCGGAAGAGCGGCGAACGATGGTTGTCATACCCACCATCTTCTCGTCGGAAACGGCGGTTCGCGAGTTGCTGGAAACGATCGAGGCCCATTATCTTGCCAACCAGGATCATCAGATCTTCTTCGCGTTGCTCGGAGACTGGAGTGACGCGCCACAGGAAAAGATGCCCGAAGATGATGCCTTACTGGATCTGGCGATGAGCGGCATCCGGGAATTGAATGCATGTCACAATCGCGGAGGGCACGATCGCTTCTTTCTGTTTCACCGACGTCGTCAATGGAACCCGGGCGAGGAGCGATGGATGGGATGGGAAAGGAAACCCGGAAAGCTCCGCGAATTCAATCGGCTTTTGCGCGGCGCGGGCGATACCAGTTATATCGTGGCTACCGCTGATCAGAACTTTCTCGCTCGGATTCGTTACGTCATTACGCTCGACTCGGACACCCAGCTTCCGCGCGACGCGGCCCGCAGATTGATCGGCACGATCGCTCACCCGCTTAATCGGCCGAAAATAGATGAGTCCACCCGGCGGGTCCGGCGCGGATACGTCATCATACAACCGAACGTCGGCAATCTGGTTGCGCGCCTCTCGCGGTCCAGGATCCCCGATACGCTCCCCAACTTTATCGGCGATCATTCCGGCGTTACGGAGATCCCGGACCTTCATCAGAATCTGCTTGGTGAAGGTTTATATATCGGCAAGGGTCTCTATGATGTCGATGCTTTTGAAGTTGCGCTGAAGGATCGTGTCCCTGAGAACCTGCTTAGCCATGATGTTTATGAAGGCTTATACGCGCGAACGGCGGTGGCCACCGACATTCAGGTCCTTGAAGTCTCCGATCCCTTCTATGAGAGCGCCATGAAAACTCAGCATCGTTGGACGAGAGGCGACTGGCAGAATTTGCCCTGGCTATTGCCATCCGTCCGGAATGCTCATGGGAGGAAGGTTCGCAATACTCTGCCGGTGATTGCGCGCTGGAAGATCCTCAGCCCGCTGCAACGGAGCCTCAGTTTGCCGGCGATGCTTTTCTGGTTGGCGGCGGCATGGACGGTCTTTCCCGGTTCCTCCGCTTCGTGGACGTTATTGATCCTGGCATCCTCTGCCAGCTATGTCTTTCTGCAAATCGTCAAGTGGGTCCTTCTGACTTCACCCCACCGGAACTTCAAAACCGGCTTTTGGGGCGGCCTCAAGTCGGCAGTTAAGCTGGGCGGCTTGTGCCTCGGGTCGCTGGTGAGAGGGACTATCCGTTTAGTCATTTTCATGCCGCATCACTCTTACATCATGGGAGACGCCATCATACGTACTCTTTACAGGATGTTCATCTCACGCCGGCATCTGCTCGAATGGAGCACCGCCGCGCAGAACCGGAAACAGAATAGACACGATCTGCTTGCCTTCATCCGACTGATGTGGCCTGTAATGGCGATGGCTCTCGTCATCGCCGCACTCATCGTTATCATCCGGCCTGCGGCCATGGCGCCCGCCGCCCCATTTCTGCTGGCCTGGCTGGCCTCACCATTGATCGCGTATTGGTTCAATCGACTGATCGGGGAGCATCATCAAATATTTGAAGCGGAAGGGGAACGAAGAATCCGGCTGAAGGGGCGCCGGATCTGGCGGGAGGTTGAGCGCAGTGTCGAAGAAGAAGACCAGGGGCCTTCGCCCGACCTCCCGCGAGCAGGACTCAAATTTCCTGCCTCCGACTCCCGGATCTCTACCAATTGTTTGCGGCTTCCCCTCTGGATGGTGACCGCATACGATCTTGGTTGCATCGGCACTGTCGAATTGGCTGAGCGCCTCGACCTCGCATTTGCGAGGATCGCAAAGTACAGAGCTTGCCACGACAATGGGTTGAGATATCAACTGCCTTCGCTGCCGCATCTTTTAGCTGCTGAGAACTATAATCCTGCCGGGCACCTCTCTACGTTCAAGCAGGTATGTATCGAAATTACCAACCGTAGACTCTTTGACGAACGCCTGCTCAAAGGGTTCATTGATACCGTCTCGCTCTTGAACGAGGAGATGGCGCCCCTCGGCAGGGAGAGCTCGACGAAAGTGGCGGCTCTCTATCGACGACTACGCGAGGAGATCGAGGCCTGCACGGCGCTCCTCTCATCGCCGGGTGCGGGAGCGCCGGCAACCCTTACCGCATGGCGCCGACTGCTCGACTCTCTGGCGCGGCATGCGGCTGTCATCAATGAAAGCTTGAAACTGCTCCATCCAGATCATTCCGCAGTCAATCGAGAATTGTGTTTGGGGGCCGATTCTTTCATCCGTCAAACGCGAGATTTCAGTCGCGACCTCCAAATGCTGGCCCCTTGGATTGCGGCATCGGCCACCGCTCTACAGATCATCGGTGAGCATGATGCCGTGAAATCCGGGGAGTGGGCCCATCTGACAGAACTCCTCGATCAGGTGCCGATAATCTGGCACCTGCCCGAAACAACCGGCACCATGCTCACTGAACTCGGGGCTCTACGCCCGAAAATTTGCCGGGGCCGGCCGGTGACCGGCGGGGAATGTGCAAGAGTGCTAAGTGAATTTGACAATTTGGTGAGTGCCGTCGAAGGAGGCCGGGTCTTCTCGAAAGATCTTCTTTCGCGTTACGCTCAGATCGCACAAGAGAGTGAAGAGACGGTTAAGATCATGGACTTTCAGGGTCTCTTCGACGAGGAACGCAAAGCTCTACGGATGAACTGGCAGCATTCCTCTTTCTGTGAGCTTACTCGATCATACTGCAACTGTTAAGCCTCTGGCCGCCATTAAACGCACGGTGTCTGAAGTATAAATCAGCTCGATGAAGGACGTCATCGAGCCTCTTTTACTCCATGAGGTATATGTCGACTTCTAACATTTTCGAAAGTGCGGTGCAGACGTATTCTCGGGTTATAGTGGGCGAGAATACCGCGTTGACCTTAGACGACGTCATCGGGCTGATCGATGCTGCCAGAATGTATCTGGCCCTTGCTTCACAAAAGGAGAGCTCGGGCGAGATCGATAAAAATGAGGCGTTGAAAATCCGGGTCCATCTTCGTAACCGTGCCAAAAGTTTGCTTAACATGTCTGAGCTGTTGGATGGTGAAGCCCGGCGGAACCTTAGTGCGTTCATCCTGGAACTGCCGGAGTATTTGCCGGGAAAACTGAAAATTACCGAGGATTATTTCTCCTCGAACATTGAGTCCTGGAGCCGGGATCTTGCCTGCTTTGCACATCGGCCTTGCCTCAATTTTCTTGAGGTTGGCAGCTTCGAAGGTCTCTCGGCCTGCTGGCTGCTGGAGAACATTTTAACGCACGATAGTTGTGTGCTCACGGCCATCGATACCTTCGATTTTGCCGGACAGGGGGTGGTTCATCTTCAGGACGTGGGGTTGGAATCGATGTCGATCGAAGAACGGTTCGACTTCAATCTTGAACAGACCGGGGCAAAGCATCGGGTAAAAAAGATTGTCGGGTATTCTCACGTGATACTTCGGTCTTTGCCGTTTTCTAATTACGACTACATTTATATCGATGGCTCACACAAAGCCGCGAACGTGCTCGAGGATGCCGTACTGGCCTGGCCATTGCTTAAGAAAGGAGGGCTGCTTACTTTTGATGATTATGAATGGGACCATGACCCAAACCCGATCAATCGCCCCAAAATAGCGATAGATTCGTTCCTTGCTGTCTTTGAAGCCGGCTACAGGCTGATTCGGAAAGACTACCAGGTGACGATCGAAAAGCTGTCCGACTGAGCCGACCGGATTTTCACAAGAAAATAAGGCCCAGTCGCTAAGTATTTTGATAGCGGTTGGGGCCTCTCCATCGACGCCACTCCGGTGTGATCGGCTTCCAGGATGGGGCGAAAGGCTTATCCAACCGATGTCAGTGGTGCGTCTCCCTTCTGTCATCGCCCATCGACACGGGCGATTCGCCACCGATCGAGCCCGCCGCCCATTGTTTTACCCTCCAGTTCTTCTGGCTCTCCGATTTGAAACGACGACGAATTGACTGTAAAGATATATCGTAAGTCTCCCTTCATTATTTCAAAAAACAGGAGAGGAACAGCTCTATGTTGATGTCAGGAGCCGAATATCTGGACAGTTTGCGCGATTCGCGATCGGTCTATCTTTACGGAGAACGGGTGGAAGATGTGACCGAACATCGTGCCTTTCGTAATTCGGCGCGTTCCATCGCGCGCCTTTACGATTCGCTTCACGAGCCCGATCAAACAGATCTGCTGACAATGATCGATCGCTCAGGGATCCGCACGCATCGCTTCTTCACCGCAAGTTACAGCGCCGGCGAGTTGCTGGCGGCCCGCGATGCCATCGCTTATTGGGCTCGACTAACTTACGGATTCATGGGCCGGACGCCCGACTATAAGGCCGCATTCATGGCGACTTTGGGCGCTAATCCGGAGTTCTATGCGCCGTACGAACAGAACGCACACAATTGGTACCGGCAGTACGCCTCCAGGGCGCTCTATCTGAATCACGTGTTGATCAATCCGCCCGTGGATAGAAATAAGCCGGTGCACGAAGTCGCCGACGTCTTCCTCCACGTCGTGCGTGAGACCGATGCCGGAGCGATCGTCAGCGGAGCCAAAATGCTCGCGACCGGGTCGGCCCTCACGCACGCCACCTTCGTGGCGCAAAACAGCGCTGTCACACTGGAGGCCGGAAAGGCCGAGGATTTTGCGCTCGTCTTCATCGCCCCGATGGACACTCCGGGAACCCGCCTTTTGTGCCGGCCGTCGTATGAGTTGAACGCGCACAGTCCTTTCGATCATCCGCTCTCGAGCCGCTTCGATGAGAATGACGCCGTGCTGATCTTCGATGAAGCGCTCATTCCGTGGGAGAACTTTCTGGTCTACCGGGACGTCGAGCGCGCCAACTCGTTCTATTCAGCTTCCGGCTTTTTCAACCGGTATAACCTTCAGTCGGGCATCCGCCTGGCGGTCAAACTCGATTTCATGACGGGGCTGTTGGCCAAAGGTCTGGCGAGCAATGGAACGGATGGTTTCCGGGGCGTGCAGTCAGCGCTCGGCGAAGTCATTGCCTGGCGCACATTAATCTGGGCGATGACTGCGGCGATGGCCTCCGATCCGCAGCCGGGCCCCGGCGGTTCGGTCATGCCACGGAGCGAATATGCGTCGACCATGCGAATCTTCGCAACGTCCGCCTGGCCTGTCGTCAAATCGATTTTCGAGAACGTCCTGGGGGGCGCACCGCTGGTGGCGCCGAGCGGGCGCGAAGATCTGTCGAATCCAGACCTCCGCCCCCTTATCGACCGCTACTACCGCGGCACCGGTGCGGTTGCGCAAGACCGAATCAAACTCTTCAAGCTGATTTGGGACGCCATTGGAACGGAGTTCGGCGGCCGGCACGAATTATATGAACGCAATTATGCCGGCAACCACGAACAGATTCGCATCGATGCCGTAAATTTCGCGCGCCGCACAGGTGCGCTCGATGACTGTCTTCGGCTAGTCGATCGGTGTCTGGCCGACTATGATCTCGATGGCTGGACAACCGAAACCTGGCGTTAGTCCGACGGTCGTTCATAAATCTCCATCTCGATAATGCTGAGCACGCTTTGGTCGTTGTTCTTACCGGCGACGGGCTGCGGATCCGGCGCGACCGCGAGCTCAATGATATTATCTGAAGAATCGCTGTTGCCGGCGTCGCTCATGAGTTCCACCTTGAGGCTCCGGCCCGTTACCGGTTGGAACTCGAACGTCACATAGCCGAGGGTGCGTGGGGTGGCTCCGATGAAGACTGTCTGGTCGTCCACCAGAATGCGAATTGGGTATGACTGCGTCCGCCACCTTGCCAGTTTGAGCGTCACTGCGCCAACCTTGAAGGATCGCGTGAAATCGTACTTGATCCATGCGGTTGAGAGTTCGCCGTCGCTCGACCAGGCGGTATTTTCGTTGTCATCGATACTCTTTGCGGCCTGATCATCATTCGCGCCGGCGGTGGCATGCGCGATGCTCACCGGGTGGCGTGTCGGAGTGAAAGACGGTCCTGGGGGCGTCGGGCCGCGCTCAAGGTTGGAGGGGAGACCGGCACCCGGCATTTCGAGCGACAGTCCATCCGTGACCTGAACGGGCCGCGAGACGATTTCGACGGATGCCGGTTTGAGACCCTCGGCGGAGGCGATCAGCATGACCTTGCCGGCTTTCGGCGTCGAACGGATGATAACTCGATTGATTCCGTTCTCAACCGGCAGTTTTTTTGAGAGGATGAAATTATCCGGTCCCTGCGCGATGCCGCCGCGCCACTCCGCCGGACCGGACAGCGAGAAGTTGATCAGGTTCAGAGCCGTCGGGCAACGGATGCCGTCGGCATCAACGACCTCGACGTCGATCAGCGCCAGGTCGGCGCCATCTGCGCGGAGGCCGCCGGGCGCCATGCGCGAGGTCAGTCGGACGGCGGCGGGTTGTCCCGCTGTCTTCTTCGATGTTTCGGTGATCTTTCTGTCTTTGGCATCGTAGCCCACAGCCCTGATTGATCCAGGTTGCCACTCGACATTATTGAACTTGAAGAGGAAGCGATTACGCTGTGCGCCGAAGCCGAGCGATTGGCCGTTGACGAACAGTTCCACTTTCTCCGCGCTCGACACGACGTAGACGCTCTTCCTGGTCCCTGGCGCATAATTCCAATGGCCAATGATGTAAGCCCGGGGGCGCTCCACGTCAACCCAGCCGTCCCACATCACCGCATTCGCAAAGTAGCCGTCCTTGGGGAGACGCATCGCGTCGACTTCGCCGCTCCGGCGATAGTTCTCAGCGCCGCGATGGTGGGTGTTCGAGTCGGAGAAGATGATGTTGACGCCGCCGGCATTGACTCGCGCTCCGGCGCCGGGGCGTTCGCGCCAGTAGTCGTACCAGCGCACGACGTTCTCGACGGCGTGCGAGTCCTGATTGCGGTTGTAAACGCCGGCGTCCTGGCCTTTATAGTGAGGCCCCTCGCCATCTCGATGATAAGGCGGTGAAAACTCATCCCAGTATTTGCGTAAGCCTTCATCGCGCGAATATTCCATCGCCCACAGCGGTTTGCCGGCGCTCTTGTTGAGATAGAGCATCTCACCGCCATACTCCGCCACCTTGCTGGCGAGCATCTCTCGCGCCCCGGCGGCGCGCCCACCGTGCGGGTCATATTGATCGCGCAGCGCCTTGATCTGCCACATGTGCTCTTCGCTGATACCCTTGTTGCCGGCCTCGTAGAAAATAATGCTCGGATGGTTGCGGTTGTAGATGATGGCGTCACGCATGAGCTCGACGCGATGCTCCCAACGCCGGTCCTCGACGTCTTTTTCCGAGTCGCCGGCGGGCATGGCCTGCATCAACCCCTGGCGGTCGCACGACTCCACGTCCTGCTTCCACGGCGTCACATGCATCCAACGGACGAGGTTCGCGTTCGATTCGACCATGAGCCGGTTGCTGAAATCGCTCACCCAGGCGGGAACAGCGGCGCCGAGCGCCGGCCATTCGTTGGTGGTCCGTTGCGCGTAGCCCTTCAATTGGATCACTCGGTCGTTCAGTTTCACGACCCCGTTGCCGAGCTCCGTCTTGCGGAAGCCGGTGCGAGTTTTGACCACGTCGATCGGGCGGCCCTCAACTTCCAGGATGGTATAGACGTGATAGAGATAGCCGTAGCCCCAACTCCAGAAGTTGAGGCCGCCGACTTGCGCGGTGGCGTTCACGACCTTCGTCTCGCCCGGAGCAAGAGTGTGCCGGCCGCCATCGAGCCTCTTGACTATCTTACCGTTCAGATCTTCAATGACGGCCTGATAGCTGAAGGTCTTCGGGATTGAATGCTCATTCTTGACCTGCGATTCGACGGAGATCTTCGCGCTCCCGCCTTTGATGTCGAACTCCCGCGCGCAGACATAGACGCCGGTCGTGCCGAGGTTCGAGTAGAGTGGAAGCGTCTGGTAGAGCCTGTCGGTGAGGTGAAGAAAGACGTTCTTGATGATGCCTCCGTAATTGGCGTAAAAATTCCGGTCGTTCCACTGATAGGTCGAACCCGTGGCCTTCTCTTTGTAGTTCCAGGAGTTGTCGATTCGGGCGGCCAGGACGTTCTCCTGGGGGGAGGACTTCAATAAATCGGTGATGTCAAAGCCGAAGGCCATGACACCGTTCTCGTGGCGACCGACGAACTGTCCGTTGAGGTAGAACTCGCCGCCGTGCCGGATGCCTTCAAATTCCAGAAACGCCTTCTTGCCGGCGCTGTCCGCCGGAAGCTTAAAGCGCTTTCGATACCAGGCGATGCCGGTCGGGAGGTCTTTAATGTCCTTCTTGAACGCATCATCTTCGTTCCATCCGGAGGGAGTGGTCACCTCTTTCCAGGCCGCATCGTCGAAGGCGGGGCTTGCTGCGCCGGGAGGATCGCCGATCAGGACCTTCCACCCGGAGTTGAAGTTATACTTCGCTCGACGGCTCTTAGGTTGGCCGTACGCTCCGGCGACGGTCGAGCCGCATAGTAGCGCCGCGCAAACCAGAGTGAATACACGCTTCATTGCGCCCTCCGATCCTGATCAAAAAAGATGCGATTCACCAGTCAGTAAGCCCCAAACCAAACCATTGCGGCGGAGCCGAAGATCTAGCGCGGTCGAATCCTGTGGCGGCGTCGCAATGGCCGGCGGCTCATAGACTCTGAATGTGATCTCGTGGGCGCTAACGAAGAAGACGCCGGTCAGGCCCGGAGGCAGGCCGCTGAAGGTCAGATCGGCCGCCGTGAAATCGGTAGTGCCGAACGTCACCAGTCGATAGGTCTTTCCCGCCGCGAGGTCCGGGTCGGCTTTGAAAGTGAACCGGTGCGGCCCAGCCCCACCTTTCGTCAGCGCGCCTTTCAGCGCGAGTCGATGCTCACCGGCCTCGAGATTGAAAGCCAGCACGGCGCCCGCGTTCCAGGTCAGCGAACTCGCCGTGAGCGAGGAGTCGGAGGCCGCGCCGCCGGGCCTCACCACGCCGCCGGGATTGAGGATGATCGCGCGGGTGAGAGGGCCGTCGCCCGTGAGCATCCCGCCGGCATTCACGGTGAGGTCGGCGCCGGCGGCCAGGCTTCCGTCGATCTCGAGCGCGCCGCCGTTCACCGCTACCGCTCCGGTAAACGTGTTCGCGCCGCCGAGGGTCAGCCGGCCGCCGCCGGTTTTGGTGAAGCCTCCCTCGCCGCCGAGCGGTCCGCCGAGCGCGATGTCGTGCGGAACGTTGGCGACGTCGGCCGCCTTGATCACGATGTTGCTATCCGCCGCGAGCATGATCGGCAGGGTGGTCGACCAGCTCGCTTTCGCGCCGAGCAGGCCGTTGGCCAGGTTGATATTCGCCGCGAAGGCGCCGGCGGCATTGCTCACGATTCCGCCAGCCCCCACGTAGAGCGCGCCGCCGTTCACGTTCAAGGTGCCGGAGCCGCTGGCCACCGCCGCGTCGTAGCCGAGCGTGATCTTCTCGATCAGGCTGAGGCCGCCGAAGAAGTTGGCGGTCGAGACATTGCTGTTGCGCCGCGTGACGATCAACCCGCCGTTCGGCGAGCCGTCGGTCGAATTGAACACGCCATCGTTGATCACGCGCAGGTGACCGCCGCGTCCGCCGCTGCTTTGGTTGCCGAGCGTGATCGCGCCGGTGGCGGTGACCGTGCCGCCCTCAACGGACATCATGGCATTGGAGTTGGTCGTGCCGAGGCTGACGGTCCCGATCGACGCGTTCCCGCCCCTCACGATCAGCCCCGTGTTGTAGTTCAGGTTACCGTCCGTGCTGCGCATGAACGATACGCTGTTGGCGGTGACCGTGCCGCCATTGATCAGGACCCTGCTTCCGGTGTTGTTGCTCCCGGCGATCGCATTGAAGTTCGCGATGCCGGAATCGATCACGAGGTTCGAATTGCCGCCGGTGACGTTCGCGGTGCCGGTCGCGTTGAGCGTGCCGCCCGCGACCTGCAGCGTCGCGCCTCCCGTTGAAATATTGACGGTGCCGGGCGTAAAGATCGCGCCCGGATCGACCCGCAGCACTCCGGCGATCACCCCGACGGTGCCGGTCAGCGTGCTCGGCGCCGCCAGCGCCAGGGTGCCGCCGCCGGTCTTGGTGAAACCGTTCGATCCGGTCAGCGGCGCGGCGATTTTAACGAGCGCGCCGGGGCTCAGCGGATTGACCATGATATTCGGAAGAGCCGCGCCGGTGACGAGTGTGAGCGCATTGGCGGCGTTGCCGCCGCCGTCGATCGTCCAGCTTGCGGGCGAGGTGACGTCCTCATCGCCGAAGATCAGGTTGGTGAGGGTTCGTGCCCCGTTGAGGTGGACTGATAAATCCTCCGGAAGTTCGATCGTGCTGAAATTGGCGGTGGTGCCGATCCCATGCGCGACGATGCCGCCGATCCAATTGGCATTGTCGCTCCACAACCCGCCGCTCGCGGTGCGTGTCCAGACGCCATCGCCCAGCAGGACACGCGTGAAGACCTGCCCGGCGGAGAACCCACCCGGCAATGGGTTGCCGGCCAGATCGGTAATGCCGGTGCCGGTCGCATTCAGATCGAGGCGCACTGCTCCCTCACCGGAGAGCGGTCCGATCACGACGTCGAAAGCCGACGGTCCCGCGGGTTTGACGTTCGCGATCCCGCCGGTCAAACCGGGGCCCAGCACGAGGGCGAAGTCCGTTCGGTCCACGCCCGCGACCGCCTCATTGAAAAGCACGCGGCACGTCACCTCGCCGGCGCTGGAGGAGGCGGCGCTCGGCGAAAAGCGCTCAATGGCCATGACCGCCGGCGCCGCGCCGTCGATGACGACGTTGAATGCCGGCGCTCCCGCGCTCCGGCCGGAGAACGCGGTGAAGGTATAAGTTCCGTCGGCCAGCGTGGCCTTGCTGTAGTCAAAGGTCCAGGCCCCGCCGGCATCGGCGCGCACCGTGCCGAGCACGCCGGTCCCGAATCGGAAGATACCGACTTCCGCTCCCGGCGCGGAGGTGCCGGAAAGCGCGATCGTGCGATCCGTCGTGATGTGATCTGTTGGGAAGACTCCGGTGTCGTCGGTCATGGCGGTGATGGCCGGTACGCCGATTGTCAGATCGATGACTCGTTCCGCGGCCGCGCTGGGGTTACCGGCGATATCGATCGCTTCTGCAGAGAAGGTATACGCCTTGGTCGGGGGCACCGCGTTGGCGTACGTCACCGACCAGGCTCCATTGTTTTGCGCGACAGCCGTTCCCACAGGGCCCGTCCCTCCGAGCGCCACGTCGACCCGCAACCCGGGCTCCGCGCCGCCATGGATGACAAAGCCGTCGGCGCCGTCGGCGAGGATCGCGTCGATCGTCGGGACCGGCGGAGGAGAGGTGTCGAACTGAATCGAGAAGGGAACCGAAAAGTTCCGGCGGCCGTCATCGATGCGAGCCAGAAAGTAGTGCTGTCCGTCGGGCAGCGGCGACGGGTACGTGAATGACCAGGCTCCCGAGCCGTCCGTTACTGCGGCGCCGTCGTCGCCGGCGCCCAGGCGCGACACGACGATCCTCGCATTGGGCAGCGCGATGCCGGAGAGGGTCGGCGTGTTGTCGTTGGTGACACGATCATCGGTCGAGGCGCCGGTATCGGAACTGAATGAAGCGATCACCGGCACGGTCGAACTGGCCGGCAACACCGGCACGATGTTCGGCGGAGGGGGCGGTGTCATTCCGTCGCCGAGATAGTAATCGACCAGGTTCGATTGAAGATAACCTTTGACCGTGAAGCAGGCGCGATATTCCGGATTGTGAGGGAGCGTGTAGAGCCGCGTCTCGCTCGGCATCGGCGTGGTGTAGATCAGGAGCGCGTCATGGTCGCTGTTTTCGAAGACCACCTCCTCGCGCCAGTCGCCGATGATGTCCCCGTAGAACTGCGCGGCGTCGCGCCACGAATTGATCGCGCCGTCCTCGCCCGCGGTGAGCAGGCGGGTGGTGCCGCCGGTCGCGGGATCCCATTTTTCAATCAGCGTCCGGTTCAGGTTTTCACTCATGACGTCGCCGTCCCACCAGATGCGGAAATTCGGCCACGGGCGCCGCGGATCCGGCGAGATGAGCTCGCCGCCCTGGAACTCGTGAATGCCATGAAAGGACCAGTATTCATAACCCCGATGCGCGGCGCTGATGTCGGCCGCGGTGCCGCGCGCGGTATCTTCGATCCCGCCGAAATGCCGGTGCAGGATCGTGCCGTCGGCCGCGTCGTAAGTGAAATAGAGCAGTCCGCTGCCATTGTTCTGTTGAATGGCGAAACCTTCGAGCCCCGGCCGGTCCGGGTCGAGGTCCGCGATGTGGAAGCGGTCGCCGTGGATGACGCCTTGCGGTCCGAGCGAGTAGAGCACGGAACCGTCATCATCGAGCACATAGCCGCCGTCGCAGATCTCGTCCCGGCCGTCGCGATCGACATCGACGATCCGGATCTGATGATCGTCCGGACAGTTCTGATTTCCACGCAGCCACTTCCAGCGTTGGGCCAGGTTCGTTCCGTCGAAATCCCACGCCGCGATGAAGAGGTTGAATCCGCCGTTGCCGACGCGGTTCTTGGCCTTGAAGATGAAGCTCGGCTTCACTCCGTCGAGGTAGGCGACCCCGAAATGGCCCGCCACCGGACCGTCGGCGAGATAGTCCGTGGGCACCGGGGCGCGCGCCCTTTCGGCGCCGGTGAGCCCGTCGAGCACGGAGATGAACTGCGTGACGTTGTCGCCGAAGCTCAGCGTTCGACCGTCTCCGAAGACCACGCCATTCGCCGCCTTGATGACGACCTCGGCCCGCCCGTCGCTGTCGAGGTCGTAAACGGTGACGCCATCGTTGTGGCCCGCGCAGATCGCCGAGGCGGGCGGCTCAATGTTGTCGGGGGCGACGGAATTGGGGCCGAAATCGACCCGCCATAGAAAAGTGCCGTCGCGTTTATAGGCGTCGATGAACTGTGTGCCGGTGCCGAGCGGCAGGCGGCTGACGATGAAGTCGTATTCACCGTCGCCGTCGAGATCGCCCACCCAGATCAGATGCACGTAGGTATTCGGCGCCGGTTGCAGCGGGAACGTCAGATACGGCCGCACCGGCGCATTGGCCGGGAGCGTGTAAGGCATGCTGGCCGCGAGTTCGACGCCGTTGATCACGGGTCGCACGAAATACGAATTCGGCATGGCTGGATTGGCCGTGGGATCGACGAAGTTGGTGCCGCCGGTGAGCGGTTCGGCGTTGAGCTTTTGCGCCGGTCCGCCGCCGGCTGAACGGTACAGGTTGAAGGGCAGGTCCCGCGGCTCGAATCCGAGCAGACGCCAACTCACCGAGACCTCGATCGCTGAAGATCTCACCGCGACGACGCCGCGGCCGAGATTCTCCATCTGCCGCGGCGCAATCGCGGCAGAGGTCACCTGCTCCTTCAACCAATTGAATCCCATGCTGAAGAGACCGACTAATACCAGACCCGACAGGACGTATTTTCGCATGATCTTCTCCCTTGGCACGTTACTGGTATTTGATCCGGGCCCCTCATTGTGAAACGGGAGGAGCACGCGAAAGATGGGAACCAGACGAAACACGTAAACTCAGGCAGAGCCGGATGTTAGAGCGAACGACATGTTCCACCCGAGATTGTTGCTCGTGAAATCGGTCACGAATCTCGGTTTGGCGGTCTTAGCCCGCCAGAGGTCTCCTCAATCGAGGACCTTTCTCATACTCCTAACTGTAAAAGGCGATTTCCAGGGCGGAATCTTTTAAGCCGGGCGAATTTTTTTTGTTTCGAGGGGCACTCAAGCCCTATGATATTTGTTCACAGGTATCCCACCTCAACACGGAGTGTCCAATGACGACCGCGACGACACAGGAGATCACCGAGTTGCTTAGAGCCTGGGGCAAAGGCGACAAGGCGGCGCTCGATGAATTGACCAATCGGTGTTACCGGGAGCTCCGCCGATTAGCGCATCATCATCTGAGGCGCGAGCGTCCGGGGCATTCGCTGCAAACTTCGGCACTCGTCAACGAGGCTTTCCTGCGGTTAACCGATTGGGAGAATGTCGATTGGCAGAACCGCGCCCACTTCTTTGCGATGGCGGCGCGGATCATGCGGAATATCCTGGTCGATTTCGCCAAGCGCCGCCATCGCGCCAAACACGGCGCCGATGCGCTGAGAGTGTCGCTCTCCGCGGCGGCCCACACCTCGCATGAGCGCAGCGCCGACCTGATCGCGCTCGACGAGGCGCTCGACGCGCTGGCCGCACACAGCGAGCGAAGAAGCCGAGTCGTCGAGTTGAAATTCTTCGGAGGGCTGACCATCGAGGAGATTGCCGAGGCGCTGAGGGTCTCACCCGAGACGGTCAGCCGTGATTGGAATCTGGCCAGGGCCTGGCTCTACCGCGAGTTGAGTAAGAGAGGAGATGGATGACGCCTGAGCGTTTCGAGCAAATCGCCGAGCTTTACGGCGCGGCTTTAGAACTTACCCCGGAAGAGCGTGCTTCATTCATTAACCGCGCCTGTGGTACGGATGAAGAACTGCGTCGCGAGGTCGAGTCGCTGCTCGAGGCCCACGAACAGGCGGGCGACTTCATCGCCACACCCGCGCTGGAGATGGCCGCCGAACTGTTCGGAGACGTGGAGTCCCAGACGCTGACGGCGGGCCATACCATCGGTCGCTACCGAGTGCTGTCGCTGCTGGGAGCGGGCGGGATGGGGAGAGTCTATCTGGCCGAAGACATGAGGCTCGGGCGCAAGGTGGCGCTCAAGCTGCTGCCGAAAGAGTTTACCGACGACCTGGAGCGAGTTCAGCGCTTCGAACTGGAGGCGCGCGCGGCCTCGGCACTCAACCACCCCAACATTCTTACCATCCACGAGTTCGGGCGGGCGGGCGGCGTCTACTTCATTGCCACCGAGTTCATCGAAGGCGAGACGCTGCGCGCCTACATGGCGGGAGGTCGAATCCGGCTGGCCGAAGCGCTGGACGTGGCCGCGCAGGTCGCCAGCGCGCTGGACGTGGCGCACGCCGAAGGGGTCGTCCACCGTGACATTAAGCCTGAGAACGTCATGGTGCGGCGAGACCGTCTGGTTAAATTGCTCGACTTCGGTCTGACTAAACTGACTGAGAAGGCCGAACCCTCCGCGCTGAGACGACCGGCCGGTTCGGGCGCGTGGTCGGAAACGGCGGACGGGGCCGAGCCGGGACCGGTGTTGGGGACGGTTCGATACATGTCGCCCGAGCAGACGCGAGACTCCTCCCGTGTGGATCACCGGACTGACCTCTGGAGTCTGGGCGTGGTGTTGTACGAGATGGTGGCCGGGCGCGCCCCGTTTGAGGGCGAAGACCTCCATCGGCGCATCATCTCCATCCAGGAGAGCGAGCCGCCGCCGCTCGTGGCCCACGCCGAAGAGGTGCCCGGATCCCTCGAGGAGATAGTGCGGAAGGCGCTGACGAAAGACCTCGGCGGACGATACCAGGCGGCGCGCGACATGCTGATTGACCTGCGGAACCTGAAGCGGAGGCTCGAGACCGGCGAGGAGCTCTCTTCGACCCCCGAGTGGGCGTTCACGAATGGGGCGGTCAATGGTAACAGCGGGCGACTGTCATCCGCCGGCACTGCGATGGCGCCGCCGATTTCAAGCGGCAAGGTGATCCTGGGTGAGATTATGCGCCGCCAACGCTGGCTCCTGGCGGCGCTCGCCGTCATCACCTTGCTGACGGCGGGGGCGGCCTTTGGGGCTTACAGGTGGCTCAGTCGAGACCAGACTCTGGACAGGGCCTCGGCTCCGGTGGGGAAGATCATCCCGTTCACGAGTTTTCCCGGCGCCGAGATCGAGCCGTCTTTCTCGCCCGACGACAAACAGATTGCCTTCGCGTGGAACGGCCCACGCGGCGACAACTATGACGTCTACGTGAAGCCGCTCGACGCCGGTCCGCTGCTGAGGTTGACCAGCCATCCCGGCGCCGATCGCTCTCCTTGCTGGTCCCCGGACGGGCGTTACATTGCCTTCATCCGCTTTAGTCAAAACGAGGACTCGATCGTGCTCGTCCCAACCAATGGCGGCCCGGAGCGCGTTCTCTATTCGGGCCCCCCACCCTTTTTCCGCCTGGCGGGCCATTCTCTCTCATGGTCGCCCGACGGGAAATCCCTGGCCTTCTCAGACAGGGCCTCGCCGCTGGCGCCCTCCGGCATCTACCTGCTCTCGATTGAGAGCCTTGAAAGGCGCAGGCTGACTTCGCCGCCTGATGGATACGGCGACAGATCCCCTGCCATCTCTCCGGGCGGCGACCAACTGGCCTTCACCCGCCGGAGCAGCAACGACAAGGACGACATCTACCTCGTCCCCATCTCCGGCGGCAATCCGACACGTCTGACTTCCGATAATTCGGTGATTACCGGGATGGCCTGGACCCCTGACGGTCGCGAGATCATCTTCGCTTCGAAGCGCGAAGGCGCCCCCCGCTTGTGGAAGATTCTCGCCTCCGGTGGCACGCCGGAGCGCGTCCCGGCGAGTGGCGAGAGCCCCGACACCTTTGCCGTCTCAAGCCAGGGGAGATTTCTCGCATACGCCTCGACCATTTCGGACAGGAACATCTGGCGTGTCGAGGCCCAGGGAGTGAAGAGCGCGGGCGGCGGCCAGCCGGTGAAGTTGATCTCGTCCACGCGGCCGGATGACAGCCCCCAGTATTCCCCGGACGGGCAGCAGATTGTCTTCGTCTCCTCGCGCACCGGAACCCTTGAGCTATGGATGTGTGACGCGGATGGCTCCGATCCAGTCCGGTTGACCTCCTTCGGCGGTCCGCAAGTGGGGGCGCCGCGCTGGTCTCCGGATGGGCGGCAGGTCGCCTTCGACTCAACCGCGGAGGGTCACCGCGACATCTACGTGATGAGCGTGGAGGGAGGCCGGCCGCGCCGCCTGACGGTTGGCCTTTCGATGAACGCGCGGCCCAGTTGGTCGAGAGACGGGCGCTTCATTTACTTCGGCTCGGACCGCAGCGGGAAGTGGCAGGTCTGGAAGGCGCCGGCCGAAGGCGGGCAGGCGACACAGGTGACCAGGCAGGGCGGGCGCGAGGCTTTCGAGTCTTCCGACGGGAGATTCGTATACTACGAGACGGGGAACGTGCCGGGGCTGTGGCGGGCGCCGGCGGAGGGCGGCGATGGGGTGAAGGTCTTGGCGCAGGTCAGGCATGGCGCCTGGGCCATGTGGGAGCAGGGAGTCTACTTCGCCAACCCGGAGGCGCGTCCACACCTGTCCGTTGAATTCTACAGTTTCGCCACGGGCCGGACGACGCGAGTCGCCACCATCGAGAAGGAACTCTGGAGTGGTCCGAGCCTCACCACCACGGCTGACGGCCGCTGGATCCTCTATGTGCAGGTGGACCAGGCGGAGAGTGACATCATCCTGGTTGAGAACTTCTCCCGAGCCCCACGCACGGACGCCGTTAACCGCACTCAATCCGGCGCTCAGCAGTAGTCAACGCCTCCATCAACTTTCGAAATAAATATTTTTTCCTGCTTAAAAGATTCCGCTCCGGAAATCGCCTTTTAGAAATAGGAGAAGATTCCGGCAGGGGAAAGTCTCGGGCGTTACGAAATCGCCGATCACCTCTCGATCGTCAAAGGGGCAATGAGGAGAACATCATGCGCCAGCACGTACTATCAGGCCTTCTGGTCATTGGCTTGTTATGCATCGGTTTCAATTGGTTTTCCGAGCAAATTCAAGTCCGGTTGCTGAAACAGAGGTCGTTGACAGCCGTTGCGGCGGCCCAGGCCGGTCCACGAACTATGGAGAATCTCGGCCGCGGCGTGGTGGCCGTCCGCAGCGGTTCGAACGTTATGGTCAGTTGGCGGTTGCTGGGGCTCGATCCGGCGGGCATCGGATTCAACGTCTACCGCTCGGCCAATGGCGGCGCGGCGGTGAAGTTGAACGGCGCCATCTTGACCGGCGGATGCAACTACACCGATGCCGGTGCGGATCTGACCAGGGCCAATCGCTACTTTGTGAGGCCCGTGATTTCCGGAGTCGAACAGGCCGCGAGCGGCTCGTTCACCCTCGCGGCCAATCCCGCGGACGAACCTTGCGTCGTCGTACCGCTGCGCTCCGGCGACCAGATCCATTTGGTCTGGGTCGGCGATCTCGATGGAGACGGCGAGTATGATTACGTGGTGGATCGGCTCAATTTCGCCACGGGCGGCTGCAAGATCGAAGCTTATAAGCGCGACGGCACGTTCCTCTGGGTGGTGGATTACGGAGCGAACAGCCTGAACATGAATAATATCTCGCCGGGTTCCGCTACGATCGATGTCGGCAATTGGGACGGCGTGACGGTCTACGACCTGGATGGCGACGGCAAAGCGGAGGTCATCACCAAGATCGCCAACGGAGTCAGGTTCGGCAACGGCGCGGTCTGGTCCAATTCCAGCGACACCAAGCAGTGGATCGCGGTGCTTGACGGCATGACCGGCGGGCTGAAGGCTTACTCATCGATTCCTCAGGATTACCTGGCGGTGGGGCCACTGGCCGGCAGCCTGGGCATCGGTTACCTTAACGGCAGCACGCCCAGCATCGTGGCCAAGCTGAAAAACCGGAACGCCGATAAGTCATTCAACGAAATGGTCTGCGCCTGGCATTATGGCGGGAGCAACCTGGTGTTGGATTGGAAATGGCTGCGCGGGAGCCAGGACTGCCCGGACGGGCACCAGATCCGGATCGCGGATGTGGATGGTAACGGAACCGACGAGATCTGTGACATTGGTTATACCCTCAACGGAAACGGCACGCTCCGCTATTCGCTC
This sequence comes from Blastocatellia bacterium, assembly GCA_035280505.1. Classification (GTDB taxonomy): domain Bacteria; phylum Acidobacteriota; class Blastocatellia; order RBC074; family RBC074; genus JAKEHZ01. Next base: position 22,623 of record DATEFT010001113.1, read on the forward strand.
GCCGGCCAGGGCGTGGTTCATGGCGATCGCATGCATATCGGCAAACTCGATCGCAACGCTCCGGGACTCCAGGGCTACGGCGTTCAGCAAGACAATCCGAGCGGCCTGCTCGAATACTATTATGATGCCGGCACCGGCTCGATTCTCTGGAAGCATTTCGGAGCCGTGGGCGATGTCGGTCGGGGGGAAGCCGGCGATATCGACCCGCGTTATGCGGGTTATGAAGTCTGGTCTTTTTTCGGTGTTTATAACGGGCCCGGTAATGCCAAGATCACCGACGAGCCGAATCGGCCCTATCCGAACTTCCGCATCTGGTGGGATGGCGACGTGCTCAGCGAGAACTACAATGATGGGAAGATTGAAAAATGGAATTACAGTCCCGGCACCGTCTCGCGCCTGGTCACCACCTGGCACTATGAGTCGGCGATCGGGAGCGACCGCAGTGCTCCGATGTTCTACGGCGACATCTTCGGTGACTGGCGGGAGGAGGTCATTCTGACGAGCAGCGATTATTCCAGGCTCGTCATTTTCACCTCACCTGTTTCTACCGGCACACGACTTTATACACTCGCCCATAATCCAGCCTACCGGAATTGCATGACAATCAAGGGGTACATGCAGTCGCACATGATGGACTATTTTCTCGGCAGCGGCATGAGCACCCCGCCGGCTCCGAACATCAAGTATGCCGGCACGTAGTTGTCGCAGGGGCTCGGCGGCCACGGACGACGGTCCTTTCAAGTGGCTGGGGAGATTTTCTGCATCCAACCTTACGAGAGGGATCATTATTCTTCCTGATAATTGTGCGCGTCTCTCCACCAGGCCGAACTAACCTGACAGCTTTCTTCTCCTCCAGGCTGAGCGACAAGACCTGTATGCAGTGAGCCAATAAGGCCCAGATCAGGTCAACCGACTCCATCTGCAGGCGATGGTCCTGGTGGGCGGCTTCCCAGGCACGTTTGAGTAGATCGATAGCCGTCGGCGCCAGGCGTAAACTCCGCTCGCCGGCTGTGGGAAATTTCCCCGACGCTTCGTCATCATCGCCCGGACCTGATCCAGATCGAGCTTGAGAAGACCTGCCAGCAGTCGGAAGAGGTGACTCTCCTCAGCGTCCAATGCCTCGATAAAGTGTTCTTCCTTTGTTCATTACAGAGGCGGACCAGTGATCCGTTAAAAGGGATAATAGAGTTCTCTAATTCGCTTTTCTCGACATGCTTTCAAAATTTCCCGGAGTCAGTAGTGTATGAACAAACGCCGCGCGTTGCGGAGATAGATTGTTCCTCTGGCAAAATCCTTCGAGAGCCGCGGTGCCTGGGCGGATCCAGCAAAGATCATGCCCACTCAATGCGATACAAGCCTGAAGAGGTCTGGTCTCCCTGTTCGCTCGATATTCCTCGGATGGGATCAGGCGTTCCATGAACTCATGCTCAACGACGATCCGGGAATGGCGGCCTCTCAATCGGCCATTCACCGCGCGATGGGCACTGGAGACCGGCGCCCGCACAATCTAAGGCATCGAGATCAAGCACCAGGTACCCCGTCGGCGCACGGGGCCCCGCGAACGGATGTTCCATATTTTTCCGACATTTTCCGATCTTCGCCGCGAGCCCGATTGCCGCTCGTGGCGCCGGACAATCCATTTTTCATTTTCATGAGGATGTTATGAGTTCATCTGCCAAAGAGAATGTTTCGGCCACAAAAGTGAAGCGGCTGATCGATCTGACGGACTATACCTCCGTGCTGCCTTACGCCAGCCAGATGTTTGGCGTGTACCAACCGCTGCTCGGCTGGAAATCGAAACGCATCGAAGAGCGATTCGAGAAGGGATATCAAAACGATAGAGCCCATATGCTGAATAAGCTGACGACCGAGTTTACCGGGATCGTCGACGTCCAATACACGGATAATCAACCGGTCAGTATTACGCTCAAACCCGGCATCCTCGCGGGCGGAAAGCTCCGCGCCTTCGACAGCGTCCTGCTCGAGAAGCTCGCGGAGAGCCTGCCGCCGTTCGATCAGCTCACTCCCGCCGTTTGGGAGAGCGTCATCACGCCCGACCGGGTCAATTCGCTTTTGAACAACGAGGTGGCGGCGTTCTACTTACAAGCCTTCCCCGGCTCATCCGGCGGGATTATCCTGGTCGCCGCGGCGGATTCGCCGACCACGACGAATGGGATGAACGCCCAGACCACGGCTTTCGAGCATCAGCTTCAATACGAATCGTCCGTCGCGGGGCTGGTCCTGCGATTGATTCAGCAGAAGAATTATGCCGCGTTGGCCGAGATCTTCTACACGACTCGAGACACGGTCGAACGGGCGCAAGAGCTGATCAAGCGAGTCACGGCGAAGGATGGAGGCGATGCTTTTCTTGATATCGAGCATCTCAACCCGCGCGATCGCGAACACCTCAAGAGCGTGGTGCTCTCTCCGATCAGTGTGGTGCACCTGTTCCGCCAATACTTCTTTGAGCTGGACACCTTCCTGGGCACGCCGGTCAGCCATGTCTGGCTCAGCCCCGGCTCGAGCGTGGAGCTGGTCGAGATCCACACCAGAAGAACAATGGTCGAGAGAACTTTGGAGACCAATCTCGATGTGCTCACGAAATCGGAGATCACGACGACGCAGCAGGACGAGATCTCCGAGGCCGTCAAGGAGGATCGTCAGCAAGACATCAAGTTGGGGGCCAGCGTGAAAGCGTCCTACGCCTCGATCGAGGCCACTTCGAGCTTCGACTACGCGGTCTCCCAACAAACGGCGCGCGAAATCACGCACAAGCAGATGCGGGAGCAGACCGAGAAACTCTCCTCGGAAATTCGTAAGAACTTCAAGTCGACGTTCAAGACCGTCACCGACTTCACGGACGTCTCCAGCACCAAGCATACGATGGCGAATACCACCGACCGGCTCATCAATTACGAACTGCGGCGGAAGATGCGTCAGGTCGGCGTCCAGGTGCAGGATATCGGGACCTTTCTCTGCTGGCAGACGTATGTCGACGACCCGGGCCGCGCGCTGGGACTCGCCAAGCTGATCCATCTGGCCAAGCCGGCTGAACTGGACGCGCTTCCGCATCCGGAGGAGATTCCGCTCCTGCAGCCGTTTCAAGAGGAAAAAATGATCACGATCCCCTTCATCTCCATCGAAGGCACCGGCGCGGACAATGAAGACGAAGTGTACGTCGACGGCGTAGAGGCGGACGACTCGGAATGGTTTGGCAGCCTCGAAAAGATCCAATCCGACTTCGTTCAGGAGTTCGTCAGCCCGAAAGCCAACTATCAGATCTCCAATGTCGAATTCGATCCCCAGGGGAAACCGGTGAGCGTCTCTCGAAAGGGCCCGATCATGAACAGCGGCGACAAGGTCAGCTTTGTCCTGCATCTCGACTCGGCCGATTTCCAGGGGCAGAACAGCATTCAGCTCAAGCTGGTGCTACACTGGTCGCCGAAGCCGGGGGCCAACGACGAGATCGTGGCGAAGAATAAAGAGAACCTGGCCCAATTCAAAGAGGCGGAACGCGCCGCCTATGAAAAGGCGTATCTCGAGACCGTTAAGGAACGCGTGACGCTCGCCAGCCAGATCAAAACCCGGAACAGCGACGAACTCCGCGAGGAAGAACGCATCGTCGTCTACCGCAAGCTGATCCAGGACATGCTCTTGAACGGCGTCGAGTTGCCCGACGATCGGACCAGGCATGTGGCGGCGGAGCTCCTGAATTCGATCTTCGACATCGACAAAATGCTCTATTTCGTCGCCCCCGAATGGTGGCGCCCGAGACTGCACCGGAGCCGGCAGCAGTTGCAAGAGACCTCGAATCCGGCGTCCAATCTGTCAGCGGTCTCCAACCCGGCGACGAGCCCGGCCCTGCGGAAAGGCCTGATGAAGCGAATGAATGCGGCCAACGCGAATCTCGCGCCCGGTTTGACGAGCGCCAACACGGTGGGCTGGGGCGGCATCAACGATGCCGAGCGTGACAACTACTTCATCACCGAGGATTCGGAGCCCGCCCGACTCGGCAGTTCTCTCGGCTGGTTGCTGCAGCTTGATGGGGATAACCTGCGCAACGCCTTTCTGAATGCCCCCTGGGTGAAGGCGGTCATTCCGATTCGACCCGGCAAGGAGGCGGCCGCCATCAACTGGCTGAAGGGAGTCGAGGGGCTCAACGGCATCACCGATGACGTGATCTATCGCACCGACAATCCGAACGAAAAAGACGTCAATGGCAGACCACTCAACAATCAGAAGATGATCGACGTCCTCATGGACCTGGCCGAGAAGGTGCGACGCAAATATAACGAGGGAATCAAGACGGGTAAGTATCCGAAACGGGAAGAGATCTCCGATCCGGCCCTGGTGGATGAGGAGAATACGGTTACGGCGACGCCGATCGACCGCGTCTACGAACATGGGTTCTTTCCGTTGGCGGGGAGTTTCAGAGCGAACGTCGGCAAGAACTATGAGATCTTCGATCAGTGGGTCGAGATTCTGCCGACGGACCAGATCGTGCCGGTGGAGGTGAAATACGACCCCAAGACGGGACGGCAGGTATAACCATGGCCAATAAATGGCTGAATCTATTTCCGGGAGCCAAGCGGACCAAGGCCGACTTCTGTCTGGACGGGGACGCCTATTATGAGTCGGTGATTCGCGCGATCGAGTCGACCGCCGGCCCGAACCATTTCATTTATATCCTGGGGTGGATGTTGGACATCGATTTCCAACTGGCCGCGGACGATCGGGACAAGACGCTCTATCAACTCCTAAAAGCCGCCTCGGAACGCGGCGTGGAGATCAGAATCCTGGTGTGGAATAACTTCCTGCCGGACTATACCATTTTGCAGGACGCCGCCATTCCGAGGCTGAACAAACTCGCCAATACCAGGGCCTTTGTCGATTCGAACACGTTCTTTCCATCGTCGTCGAAAGCGATCATTCAGAAACTCAGGCCGTATCTCGTCGACCTCGTCAAGAGATACGGCCCCTTGCCGGGTTTCAATCCCAATCAAACCGTCTCTGCCTTCTACATCCTCAGGCAATTGGGATTTATTCTGAGTTCGCAATCGATTGGCGCCCATCACGAAAAAGTGGTGATCGTGAACGGCAAGTCCGGCAACGCGGATAGCCTGGTGGCTTTCTGCGGAGGGATCGATTTCAATCGCAATCGCGTCTATTCGACGATCACTTCCAAATCCGGCGAGGCCGAACTGAGCCGGAACCTGGCGGAAGCCGCGGACAAACCTGACCGCCCCGTCAAAGCCGGCAAGCATCAATCTGAATATCGCTTTCCCTACTATCACGACACGGCGTGCCGGCTCGAAGGACCCGCCGCCCACCAGATCCTTCAGCGATTCAAACGCCGCTGGCGCAATCACCCCGACGCCAACAAGGAAACGATCCGGGGCGAAAATCTGGCCGAGCCGAAAGAGCGGCCCGTGCCATATCCGTATACCCAGGTGGTCGGCACATACAACAGCGTCGATGGCCGGGAAAAGGACCGCAGCCTGCGGGACGCCTACCTCAAGATCATCGAGAACGCCAAACGCTACATCTACATCGAAGATCAATATCTGGTAAACCTTGACGTCGCCAGAGCCCTGAATAAGAAGATCAAGGAATCGGGATTTTCCAAGCTCACGTTCGCGATTCAAGACTCGATCGAGACCTCCGACATCTTGATTCCGAACCGTAAGCGCGGCGAATTTCTCAGCGCCGTGCTTGACGGTGCGACCGACGGTCAAAAAGAGAAGGTCCTCCTGGCGGTGATCGACCGCACCAATTGGGAGAGGGCGCGTTATCATCCCGGAATGCATGCCAAGACGCTGATCGTCGACGACGAGATCGCCATCATCGGCTCGGCGAATGTCAATCAACGATCTTTCACCATCGACAGCGAAACGTCGGTCGTGGTCTTCGATGAAGTCCCTGAATCAGATCCAAAATCCGAGCATAACTTCGCCAGAAATTTTCGCGTGAAGACGTGGGGGGAGTTCGCCAAGAAAACGGTCCCCAAGGGCATGATCCAGTCGTGGTGGAACTATCCGACGTCGATCAGTAATGAAGAGCCGGGTTTTTCGATCCTGATCAAATACCAAAAGGATCTGCAGGACGACCTTGATCTCAGGATCAACACCTTCATCCGCGGCAACAGCGTGGTCGTCGCCGCCGTCGTGTCAAACCTTTTAGATCAAGATCTGACCAGGACTTCCGTCGTGATGAGCCCATACACCATCACCTATCTCTTCGACACGCTTTGGGAACATTTCGTGGATCCTTCAGCCCCTTGAGCCGCGTGGCTCGACTCTGGCTGTTTTTAATCCATGAATCGCCCGACAGGTTTCTGACCCACCAGGAATCCAACTCTCTCAGGCATGATCGCTATGGTGAGGGGATTGTTACCCGCGCCAGCGTGGACGATAGCCCATGCAGATGGTCGTGCACCAGAATGTCGAAGGTCTGACCGGCGGTGCCTCCGAGCGCATCCGATGCCAGATTGAACTCACGTGATCCGCTGAGATAACCCCCCGTCGGGAGCTGCTTAATCAACTTGCCGCCGCGAAACAACACCACCGTGTATCGTCCGACCTCTTTAAAATGCCCGTCGAAAGTCAAAAACATCTCGTGAGTCACTCGTTTCAGACTGCTCAGATGAAGATCGCATTCCCCGGGGGTCTTCGAAACGGTCTGATAGAAGACGCAGGTTCGCAACGTCGCCAACGGTCTTCGGGTGTAGGCCTGAAGAATTCTGACCTGCACCGTGTAGCGCCCGGCCGGACTGCCATCGCCGAAATGGAACGCATCATCGAGCACCAGCGATTGGTCCCTGGCCATACTCTCCAGGACCGGCCCCGCCTCCCGCCGGCGCGTCTGTTCAACCTGTTTCTCCTGAATCGTCCCATTCTCGTCCTTCTCCTCGACCGTTTCAAAATAGGAGTATGAAACCTGCGCGGAGAAGGATTCGGTGATCGATTCCAGCGCGAGGATCTCGACCTTCAACTGGTCTCCCGATTGAAAGACGTTGCCGTTCGTTTTTATCGCCAGGTTTCCGTTTTGCCACTGCGCCCGGGCGTTCTGAGAGCATAGTAAGATCCCGAAGAATGCTGTCACCGGTAGGATCCATCTTCGCATGGTCGGCTGCCTCCTGTTATAAAACGATAGTTCGGCTTGACTGAACACTTGATACTTCACCAGTATTAACGCTGATCGGGACCGAATGTTTCAAAACTATCCGGGGTCTGAAAATATGTGCCGCCTCCGTCCCGAATATTTGGGAACGTAAATTTCTTGAAGTTTTGATTCGGAACCGCGAAACACGCGGAGATGAAACAAC
>DATEFT010001114.1:0-5263 GCA_035280505.1 Blastocatellia bacterium
AATCCGCAATCCGGAATGTGCAATCCGGAATGTGCAATCCGCAATCCCCAACCCTGGAGGTGAATTTATTAGCAACGGTTATTCAGGTGGTGGCGGTTTTCGAGGACGCCGCGACACTCGTGGCCCTCAGGTACGCGTAAATGAGCGCATTCGCACGAAGGAAGTGCGGGTCATTGATGAAGAAGGGCAGCAGCTAGGCATTATGGCGCCGCAGCAGGCTCTCGAAGTTGCACGTCAGCGCGGATATGATCTGGTTGAAGTCGCGCCCCAGGCCAATCCGCCTGTTTGCCGCATCGTGGACTTCGGCAAATATCTTTACGAGCAGAAGAAGAGAGCGCACGAAGCCAAGAAGAAACAGGTTGTAATCGAGGTCAAGGAGATCAAGTTCCGTCCGGCGACCGATGAACACGATTACAATTTCAAGATGAAACATGCCAAAGAGATTTTGGCTGACGGCAATAAAGTGAAGGCGACCGTCCGGTTCCGAGGGCGCGAGATCACGCACAAAGAGCTCGGAATGCAGTTGCTGGAGCGATTGGAAAAGGACCTCTCGGGAGACGGCATCATCGAGTTTCGTCCACGGCTTGAGGGGATGCAGATCACCGTGGTTTTTGCACCGAGGAAGTAGTTTTCAGTTTTCAGTTTTCGGTTTTCAGTCGAACGCGGCCGCTGAGCGCGGCGTTCCGAGGCGGGCTTAATCGCCGGGCTGAGAACTTGAGGCTGAGAACTAAAAACTGAAGACTGAAGACTGTTCATAGAGGAGGACTCATGCCTAAATTGAAAACACATAAAGGCGCGGCCAAGCGTTTTCGCACGACCGCCACTGGAAAGATCAAGCGCGGTCATTCGCATGCGCGCCATATCCTGACGAAGAAGGTTGCCAAACGTAAGCGCTTGCTGGACATCGATACGATGGTCTCCGAGGCCGATCAGGCGCGGGTCGAGGCGATGTTGCCGTACGGAAGAAAATAAGATCAGGATTCTTCGAGAATTTATCGACCAGTAACTTTTATTTTCAGTAAGGAGGGGCCATATGCCTCGAGCAAAACGGGGAAGCAAGCGCCTTGATAAGCGTAAAAAGCTGGAGAAGCTTTCAAAAGGTTACCGAGGTACCAAGAGCAAACTCTATCGCTCCATGAAGGAGTCGGTGGAGCGAGGCCTGAAGTTTGCCTACGTCGGGCGGAAGATCAAAAAGCGCGATTTCAGGTCGCTGTGGATCATTCGGATCGGAGCCGCGGCCCGGTTGAACGGTCTCAATTACAGCCAGTTCATGCACGGTCTGAAGGTTGCGGGGATCAACCTGGATCGCAAGATTCTGGCCGACCTGGCCGTCAATCAGCCGCAGGCTTTTGCCGAACTGGTGGGTTCGGCAAAGAAGGCCTTGGAATCCGGCAAAATTGCAGCTTGACGCCGATTCCGGAATCCGAACATTGCCGACCCAAGGCTCCCGGCTAGCCCCGGTGGTCTTGGGTCTTTATTTTAAGGGCGCGAATGTGGAGGCTCGGCTCATGGCTGCGCTCGATCTTCTGCTCGATGATGAACCGGGCCCTCGATCTTTTTCGCTCGAAACGCCGGAATATGTCAGATCGCTTAAAACAACTACGCGCAAACTTTGATCTGGAACTGGCCGAGGTCCGAACCGATTCGGAGGCTACGGCGTTGCGGGACCGCTGGGTCGCTCGCAAGACCGGCCTCCTGGCGCTGGAGATGAAGAGCCTCGGAACGCTCTCGCCCGAGGAGCGGCGGACGGTCGGTCAACAACTCAATGAGCTGAAAGATTTCGTCGAGGCCGGAATCGAGGGTCTGCAGCAGGGGTTCGCCGCCCGGCGCGAAGCGGAGCAACTGATCACGGAACGCCTCGACGTGACCTTGCCCGGACGCGGCATCGCCGCGGGCCATCTCCATCCGATCACGCTCCTGCGCCATCGGATCGAGGAGATCTTCGTCTCGATGGGCTATCAGATCGAGGACGGTCCGGAGATCGAGACCGATTTCTACAACTTCGACGCCCTCAACATTCCGGCCAATCATCCGGCCCGGAGCTGGCAGGACACCTTCTATCTGGGCGATCATCTGGCGCTGCGTTCGCAGACCTCGACCGTCCAGATTCATGCCATGGAGCGCCGCCAACCCCCGCTGCGCGTGATCGCGCCCGGCCGGGTCTTTCGCCGCGATACTCCGGATGCGACTCACAACCCGATGTTCTTTCAGGTGGAGGGGCTCCTCGTCGATCGCGGCGTGACGCTCGGCGATCTGAAGGGCACGATCGAGGAGTTTGTCCATCGCATGTTCGGCCCCGACACGGGAACCCGGTTCCGACCGTCCTACTTCCCGTTCGTCGAACCCGGCGCCGAGATCGACTACACCTGTTTCAAGTGCGGCGGCAGCGGATGCCGGATCTGCAAAGGCTCGGGCTGGATCGAGATGGGCGGCTCGGGCATGGTCCATCCGAACGTGCTGAGCCGCGTCGGGATCGATCCCGAAGAGTATTCGGGCTTCGCCTTCGGCCTCGGGTTGGATCGGCTCTGCGCCCTGATGTATGGGCTGGATGACATTCGGCTGCTCTATGAGAACGATGCGAGATTTCTGGAGCAATTCCGCTGAATACTCTGGAAGTTAAGTTCTTTGGAATTTGAAATTCAGACCGCGAACTACGCGAACGACGCGAAAGCTTGATGATTTCGCGTCGTTCGCGTAGTTCGCGGTTTCGAATCAAACTTCATCGCAGATGCTATTTTATGAAAATAAGTTATAACTGGCTCAAAGAGATGGTCGATCTGAAGCTCTCGCCCCGGGATCTGGCGGCGAAGTTGACCATGGTCGGTCTGGCGGTGGATGCGGTGGAGCCTCACGATGACGATCATCTTCTCGAATTCGATCTGACCTCGAATCGGCCGGACTGTCTTTCGCATCTCGGGATTGCGCGCGAAGCCGCCGTGGTCTCGGGAAGCGCCCTTCGCCTTCCGCCATCAAAAATTAATGAAGTCGGAGAGGCGGCGGCCAAAACGGCGGCGGTCGAGATTCTGAATCCGGACCTGTGCCCGCGTTACACGGGCCGCTTGATTCGCGGCGTGAAGATCGGCCCTTCTCCGGCCTGGTTGGTTAAAAAGTTGGAAGCTCTGGGACAGCGAAGCGTCAACAACGTGGCCGATATCACGAACTACGTCATGCTGGAGCTGGGGCAGCCGCTGCATGCGTTCGATCTGAACCGGCTGCGCGGCCGGCGCATCGTCGTTCGCACCGCGCGGCCCGGGGAGATCATCATCACGCTGGATGGCGAAGAACGCGAACTGAAGCCCGAGATGCTGGTCATCGCCGACGCCGAGCGGCCGGTGGCGTTGGCGGGGATCAAGGGCGGGGAAGATTCCGGCATCACCTCGGAGACCACGGAGGTGCTCCTGGAGGCGGCCTACTTTACGCCGGCCCAGGTCCGTGCCACCTCGAAGGCGCTCGGGCTGAGCACCGAGGCCTCCTATCGCTTCGAACGCGGGGTCGATCCGGAGATCGCGCCGGTCGCCTCGGCCCGGGCGGCCGCCCTGATCGCGGAACTGGCCGGCGGTGAGATCGTCGGCGAGTTGATCGATGTCTACCCGCAGCCGAAGAGCCGTCCTCTGATCGGGTTCCGCCGCTCACGGTGCACGGCGCTCACCGGTTTGGAGGTGGAGTTGGGCACCGCCGAGCGAATCCTGCGTGAACTCGGCTTTCACGTCGAGGCGGAGGTCGCCGCCGACTCATTGCGGGCCGGCGCGCCCAGTTGGCGCATCGATATCTCGCTCGAAGAGGATCTGATCGAGGAGGTCTCGCGGATCGTCGGTTATGAAAAGGTTAAGACTACTCTGCCCGGAGGGGCCGGGGCGGGCGCCTATCTGAAGGGCGAGTCGGGCCGCCGGACGGCTCGCCAGACGCTGACCTCGCTCGGTTACAACGAGGCGATCAGCTTCAGTTTTGTTAATCCGGAGGCCGATTGCGAACTCAGCCGGCATCCGGTCGAGTCGCAACTCCAACTCAAAAACCCGATCGACGAGACCCAGTCGGTGATGCGGACGACGCTCCTGGGCGGATTGCTGAAGGCCCTGGGCCACAATTTTAATCATGGGACGCGGACCGTGCGGCTCTTCGAGATGGGCAAGTGTTTCGTGGATCGCGGACCGGAACGCCCGGCCGAGATCGAGCGCCTGGCCCTGGTGGCCACGGGCGCTCGCCACGAGTCGGACTGGCTGCAGGCCGCGGCTCGGATCGATTTCTACGATCTGAAGGGGGCCGTCGAGGCCATCGGCGCTAACCTGGGGCTCCCCGAATTAGAATTCACCCCGATAGAAGAGATTGGCTATTTGCATCCGGGTCGCGCTGCGATAATATCGATGGGGAAGAAACCGGTGGGGCAGATGGGGCAGCTCCATCCGCGAGTGGCCACAAATTATAAATTTAGACAGCCTGTCTTGGTCGCGGAACTGGAGTTCGGTGAGTTGCTGGCGGCAGACCGCCTCGAAGTCCGATATCAGGCGCTCCCGAAATACCCGACCGTCGTTCGAGATCTGGCATTGTTGATCGACCAGAGCGTACCCTGGGCGGCGATCGAGAATGCGATCATCGAACTGGCGATCCCGGAACTGGTCGCCGTCAGGTTGTTTGACCTCTATGCCGGCCGGGAGTTGCCGCCGGGCAAACATTCAATGGCGCTCTCGTTGCGCTATCGCGCGGCCGACCGGACCTTGACTGATGAAGAGATCAACACCGCTCACAATCGCATCGTCAAAAGGCTGACCGACAAATTTGGTGCGGAACCACGATGATTAATCGCGGATTGCGGATTGGATCGGCGGGATTTTCTTATTCGAATCCGCAATCTACAATATTATGGCAGCAGCTGGATTCGAAAAATTCTCCCACTTAGAAGATAAAATCTATCGGACGGTAGAACTGTGTAAAGCGCTCCGACAAGAGAAGGACTCGCTCGAACGAGAGCTTGACAAGATGAAACAGGAGGTCGCCGATTTGATGATCGAGAGGAACCTTTTTGAGAAGCATATTGAGCATCTACTGGAGGATCGGGAATTGATGCGGTTGAAGGTCGAGGCCATGCTCGACGCCATCGCCATGCTCGAAATGGAAGCCGAATCGCTGAAGAAGTAGGACTCTGATGGGAACCCGCAGAGCGAACAGGAAGGACGGATGTCGATATGGATACTCAGAGTCAGACCGTAAATGTCAAGATTTACAATCAGACCTATAGTATTCGCGCGAGCGATGGCAACGCTGAACG
>DATEFT010001115.1:0-4251 GCA_035280505.1 Blastocatellia bacterium
CCTGCATTGCCATCTGGGCGCGAGATCGTTTGAAGAAGGAACGGCTCATACTCAAGACCCGAAGACGCTGCCGATGATCAAGGCCAATCAACTGAGCTGCTCCTCGACCGACTGCCACAACATCATTCATAACGTCGGCAAGCTGAATGATGCGACTTTCTGGAAGGGAGGCGACCAATGATCGGCCTGACGACGAAACTCGAACGCAGATTACGAATCGCCGGGGCGATGATCATCGGCGGTCTCCTGGTCGAACTCTTCTCGCTGCGCTGGACGCATCCGACCGCCTTTCTGGTCTTCATGATCTTCGGCGGGGCGCTGATCGGAGCCGGAATTTTGCTCTATTTATACTCGCTGGTGGCGGGTGAGTCCGGCCAGACGCCGGCCGACTGAATACAAAGAGCTGATCATCAATCTGTCCAGTGTCAGCTACTCTTACCTTGGGCCTGGCGAATAATGAGCCCGTTGAATACCCCTCTCTGGCATGCTAAGATCTTGGCAGTCTCTCCCCGATCGTCCCTTTACAACTCTCTCCTGGAATAAATATCTACCGGCATTACTCTCCTCCGGTTGAACCGATTTTGAACGGCCGTGGCGGCCGCCCGAGTCGGCCAATAGACGACAACGATGACAGGCGAGGCAAAAAAATCGAAGCGGCGCCGGGTGCGGGAACCGGAGGTCTCGGAAACGATCTCCGTCGCGGCGTTCCTGAGGCGCGAGAGCTTGGAAGGCGATCTCGGCCTCAACCTCGGCGGGCACGCGGTCGAAGTGACCAATCTCGACAAGATTTATTGGCCGAAAGAGAAGATCACCAAAGGCGATCTGATTCGCTACTATCTGCGGATCGGTAAAACGATCCTGCCTTATCTCAAAGACCGCCCGGCGATTCTCAAGCGTTACCCGAACGGGATCGAAGGGAAGGCCTTCTATCAGCACAACGTGACTTCGGCGCCTGGGTTCGTCAACACTCACCCGCTCGCAAATGAACAGGGGGGCACGGTCAATTACGTCATCTTCACCGATCTCGCTTCGTTGATCTACACGATCAACCTGGGCGCGATCTCACAACATCCCTGGCTGTCGCGTATCGGTAGCTTCGATCATCCGGATTTCGTGGTCTTCGACCTGGACCCCAAGGGCGCGCCGTTCGGCAATGTCCTGAAGGTCGCCCGGTTGATGAAGAACGCTCTCGATGAGATGAAGTTGAAGAGCTTCGTGAAGACCTCGGGCTCAAGCGGTATTCACGTCTTCATCCCGATCAAGCGCGGTTACACGTTCGAGCAGACGATGAAGTGGGCGGAGTTGGTGGCCAAAGATGTGGCTTCGCGCAACCCGAAGATCGCGACGGTCGAGCGAAGATTGTCGGAGCGGGAGAGCGCGCAGGTCTACGTCGATTGGCAGCAAAACGCGCGCGGCAAGTCGATCGCCGCACCCTACACCGTGCGGCCGACGCCGAAGGCGACCGTCTCCGCCCCCGTCCGTTGGGAGGACGTGGAAGCCGGGTTCAAACTCACGGACTTCACGATCGAAACCATGCCGGAGCGAATTCAAGAGGCGGGGGATTTGTGGAGAGATCTGCGGCGAACGCGGCAACCTCTGGCCGGCTTCGCAACCGCATCGTGAAGTGAGCGGCGACTATCGAGCCCTTCCCTGGAAGGAGATCCGCAGGATGAAGAACCTGATCATTCCAGCCCTGAGAACATTTCTTGTCGGCTTCGCCGTTTTCAGCACCCTGCTTTTTCTTGCCGCCTGGACACTCGACTATTGGCAAGCCTGGGTCTTCATCGCCGTCTTTATGGCCTCGTCCAATGCGATCGGAGTGTACCTTTCTCTTAAAGACCCGGAACTCCTCGAACGGCGCAAGCAGGCAGGACCGTGGGCGGAACCGAGAATGGCGCAGCAGATCATCATTTCTTTCGTGATCATCGGATTTTTCGGGTTGATCGTCTTCTCCGCGTTCGATCACCGCTTCGGGTGGTCTCGGATACCGCCATCTGTTTCATTGGCTGGAGATGTGCTGGTTGCGCTTGGATTCTTCATCGACTTTCTGGTGCTCAGGGAAAATAGCTACGGAGCCTCCAACATTCGGACCTTCGAAGGACAAAGAGTCATCTCGACCGGTCCCTACGCCTTCGTCAGGCATCCGATGTATGCCGGAGTCTTGATCATGATGATCGGCATCCCACTCGCACTCGGCTCCTGGTGGGGGCTCGCGGTTCTCGCTCTCAATCTTCCCATGCTGATCTGGAGAATCCTCGACGAGGAGCGGCTCCTGAAGAAAGAATTGCCGGGGTACATGGAATACACGCAAAATATCCGCTACCGCCTGGTGCCCTTCGTTTGGTAGCTCGAAGAAAAACGAATAGCCGCGGCTCGCAAAGCGCCGGCTTCATCGCCGATCGCCGAACTCATCCGCGTGAAGCGACACAAATTCCCGGACGCTCATTGCCGGCCGGCCGGTCGTTCCCGCGGCGGACCAGGGCGCGATTCCAGAAGGCACACCATCGGGATGGGCGCTTCTTAATTCTCGTTCAGCGAGGACATGGGATTTTGCCGAGCGGCGCGTCTGGCTGGCCACCAGGTCGCCAATAAACCGGCCACCGCCAGAAACGCGCCCGCACCTAACAACGTTGCGGCGTCGAAGGGCTGCACGCCATAAAGTTGAGCGCTCAGCATCCGCGCGACGGTTATCGCGCCCACCAATCCCCCCGCAATTCCAAGCGCCAGCACCAATCCGCCTTTGCGCAGAAACATGCGCAGGATCGCGTTCGGAGTCGTACCCAGAACCAGACGGATGGCGATTTCACGTTCGCGTTGTTGCACGCCGTAAGCCGTTACGCCGTATATTCCGATCACCGCCAGTAGCGCCGCCAACAGCGCAAAGCCCGTCAGCAACGACATCAGAAATTTGGGACCCGCCACTTCTTTGTCGGCGCTGCTGACCAGCCAGGTCGCGGTGGTGAACGACACCTCGGGATCAATCTCCGCGACTATCGTGCGCAGCTTCTCCATCCAGAATGCGGGAGGTCGATCCGTCCGCAGGTAAAGTTGCGCATAACGGCTGGGTGCCTGGAAAAACGGAATGTAAAGATCTTTCAGATCCGTGTCATAACGGGTCTGCCGCATATCGCCCGCCACACCGACGATGGTTCGCCAGACGGCCGGAGGCGAGTTTGGGCGGGGCGACTCGATCACGCGAATGCGACGGCCAACCACTCCTCCATTCAGGTTCGCCTTGGGCCATAGATGCCGAGCCAATCCTTCGCTGATGATCGCGACTGGTTCGGCCCGATCGCCGGCCGTAAAACCACGTCCCTGCTTAATGCCGACGCCGAGGGTGGCGAAGTGGCCGTCGTTCACGGCGAAGACGCCGACCCGGAGGCTCTCGCCATCGCTGTGCCCTTCAACTTCCAAGGGCTGCTTCGGGCCTTCAAAGAAAGGAATGAGGTCGCCCAATGTAAATGGCGCGTTCGTCAGCCCGGATAGTTTTTCCGTCAGTTGCTCGTAAAAGCGCAGCAGAGAGGCTCCATCAGGGTAAGTTCTGGGCGGCAAGGCAAAGCGCATTCGCACAATCCGGTCTGTCTGAAAACCCAGGTCTGTCCGCACTAGATTGACGACGCTGCGGATCATCAAGCCGCAACCCACCAGTAACGTTAATGACATCCCGACTTCCAAGGCGATCAGCGTTGAGCGCAGGCGGCGCATCGCCGGGCCATCCGTGCCACTGCGGCCTTCGCGCCGCAAAGTATCGGCCAGCCGCCGTTCCCAAGGGGTCAGCAGCGGGAGGAAGGCGAGCGCCAGCGCGATTAACACGCCCAGACCGCCGACGGCGAGCAACACCTGCGGATCGAGTTCCAGCGCGACGGTCCCTCCCGGCACGGGGCGCCCCAACCGCTCTTCAATCATCGGCCCCAGCAACTGCAGCGCAATACCGGTCAGAGCGAGGCCGCCAACCAAAGCCGCCATGCAAATCATGCCCGCCTCAATCGCCAGCATCCGGACAATGTGCCCGCGGCCAGCGCCCAGCGCGACTCGCACAGCCATCTCCTTCTGCCGCCGTAGCGCGCGCAGCAACACCAGAATGGCGACATTCAAACACACGATGAGAAGCACCAGCCCCGCTGCCGCCGTAATGGCAAACAGCATGGGCCGCAATTCAGCTACGTACTCGGCCTGAACCGATTTCAGCCGCACCCCGCTCCAATTCGGCGGGAACGACAAGGCGACGTTCCGCGCGGATTCCGTGATGCG
>DATEFT010001116.1:0-8034 GCA_035280505.1 Blastocatellia bacterium
GCACGACAGAGCGTCTGGCTCTTATTGAAAGCGGAATCCAAGTTGACGGAGGAAGAGCGGCAGGAGCGGGAACAGTTACTGAAACTGGAGCCGATTAAACAGGGATTGGCATTGGTACAAAACTTCCGTCAACTTCTGGGGGCCAGGAAAGAGGGCGGGCTGGAAGAATGGATCGCACAAGCAGCAGCCGCCGAAGGCAGTCCGTTCAAAGGCTTCATCGGTGGAATCCGCCGCGATTACGCCGCGGTGCAAAAAGCTTTCACCTCCCCCTGGAGTAATGGCCAGACGGAAGGTCATGTCAACAGGCTAAAATTTCTTAAGCGGTCGATGTTCGGTCGGGCCAACTTCGACTTGCTCAAAGCGCGGGTCTTGAATGCGATGTGACGAGGCCGTCTCCGTGTGGGTTGGTGATGAAACGTCCTCACCAAACTCTTGGGAGAACCCATCGCCGGAATACGCACAATTTGAGTTATGCCATAACCGAGCTCTGTGATCCAAAAGCTAATTATGGAACTTGTGGATGGAAAGATAGGGAACCAAAAACAAACAATCAAGGTAAAAGTGGGGAGAGGTTGTTAGTGCGCCTTATTTGCTCTTGTATAGACCAGTGTTCAGGTATTTCAGGCCAGAGTCGATGATCAGTGTGATCACCTTGGCCATTGGTCCCAAGCGCTGTGCCACTTGAATCGCGGCGGCGACGTTTGCGCCGGAAGACGTTCCCGCGAAGATCGATTCCTCCCGCGCGAGGCGTCTTGCCATCTCCTCCGCCTGGTCCGTGCTGACCGGCAGGATGTCGTCCACCAGCGTCGAATCCCAGAGCGGAGGAATATTGCCAATCCCGATTCCTTCGATCTGATGAGCTCCTGGTCGCCCTCCGCGCAGTACTGATGATTCGGCCGGTTCGACGGCGACGATCTTGATGCTCGGGTTGTGTCGCTTTAAGACGGTGGCGACTCCACGCAAAGAGGCCGCCGTCCCCACACAGTGAACGAAGGTATCGATCTCGCCCTTCGTTTGGCTCCAGATCTCCTCGCCTAGCGCGTAATAACCCGCGATACTGTCATGATTGCTCAGTTGGTTGAACCAGTAACGATGCGGCTCCTGGCTCAAACGGCGGGCGGCCTCGATCATGTCCGCAATAACTTTCCTGGTTGTGACCCCCGGCCCTCCCTCGCTGGGGATGATCGTGAGATCCGCACCCAGCGCCGCCATCTGATCCAGCTTGTCCGGGCTGAACGCATCGGAACTGACGATGCGGAGACGGTAGCCTTTGGCGGAGCAGACCAGGCCAAGCGAGGCCCCGGTGCTGCCGCCCGAGTACTCGACAACCGTGTCTCCAGGTTTCAGGCGGCCGTCCTCTTCCGCTCGTGTAATCGCTCCATATGCCATTCGATCCTTCATACTGCCGGTGGGGTTCTCCCACTCGAGCTTCGCGAAGATCTCCGCACAATTCGGCGGAACAACCTGGCGAAGTTGGATCATTGAGGTGTTACCAATAACGCTGAGAATGTCCATAGCTTGATCTCCTGGAATCAGCAATTTACGCACTCAGGATAGACCCGCGAAACGACCTTGACTATTGTCAATATTGACAGTTTTGATATCGTTTTTGCCATATGAGAATCTACATTCTGGCTTTAGATGGTGTATTTGATACCGGGCTGGCGACTGTGCTCGACGCATTCAGCACCGCCAACGAATTGGCAGAGATGACCGGCATCACCTCGCCGCACTTCGACATCGCGGTGGTCGGCGTACAAAGCAGTGTTCGCACCTCGCAAGGTTTGAAGGTCCCGGTCATTCCCGCAAATGAGTGTAAGGCCATGGACTGGGCAATCGTGCCGGCCATTGGATTCAAGATGCCCGGCCCCTTACAAGCAGCACTGGCGAGGCCGGCTCTCCGCGATGCCACGGAGGCGCTGCGGCGATGGGCGGCTCAAGGTTCCGGGATCGCGGCGGCTTGTATCGGAACATTTGTTCTGGCCGAGTCATCGTTGCTCGATCACCAGGAAGCAACAACCACCTGGTGGCTGACGCCGTTATTTCGCAAACGCTACCCGAAGGTGCGCCTTGATGAGTCGCGGATGGTAGTCAATTCCGCTCAGTTCCTGACGGCCGGCGCCGCGCTGGGCCATCTCGACATGGCGCTATGGATAATTCGACACTCCAGCCCTGAACTTGCCACCCTGACGGCCAAGTATCTAATTGCCGATACTCGGCCATCGCAATCGGTCTATGCGATTCCGAATCACCTCGCCCAGTCTGATCCTTTAGTCGAATCGTTCGAACGGTGGGCCCGTGACCGGCTTGAGGAAGGATTTTCATTAGAAGCAGCCGCACGGGCGACGGCCACGAGTAAGCGGACGCTTGCTCGGCGGATGCAGCAGGTCCTAGGCAAATCTCCTCTTTCGTATTTCCAGGACCTGCGAATAGAACGGGCGATCCATCTGCTGGAGACCAGCGACCTGAGCGTAGACCAAATTGCGTCGATGGTCGGCTATGCTGATGGTGTGACGTTACGGGCCCTGCTCCGGCGTCGGATCGGACGGGGCGTGCGTGAACTGCGTCCACGCTAGTTTTCGTCGCGCCGGCAATGTTTACGCGAACCTCAATTGGGTACCAATCTCTAAAAACATTGATCGACCGCCAAGCACGCGAGATCGAACTTTTTCTGGTAGAATCTCGATTCGTTGCACGCTCCCAAACTCTTCTCAATTGACAATTACCAACCCAAGAACAAAGTAGGAAAGAATGATCATCTTTCACGCCGCGTTTCATGATGGCCAACTCTGGCTATGGGGCGAGACGCGGGCCCAAACCGAAATCGCCGCGGACCAAACCGGCCGTCGCACGTCCTCAAGAACCAGATCAGGCCGAGAGAGACCCTCGCCTTATGACGCCGGTGGTCAGAGGCTGCTGTCAGCGCTGCAAGAGGTCACACACGGGTTCTTGATGAGCGAGGATGCCATCAGCCCGGCCACGGTCTGGCTGCCGTCGATCGGTGATCTACCACTCGCTTCCAGCCCGCTAATCGCCGAAATGCCGCCGACGGATGCCGCCCCCAGGCTGGCTCCCTGGAGAGTGACGGCCATTCCATTGACCAGCGCCGAAGCGGTGGAGTTGCTTTGCGCCTGTGTAGATCGTGAGGTGCCGGCACCCGGAATCGTCGCGGGTCGGGATCTGGCGTTCTGGACCCAGGCCATGCGCTTTGCCGCCGCGCTGGTTGCGCGTCAGCAATTTTTGCCGGACGTCCAGCCGGTCGAGGACTTCTTCCGCGCGCAATGGCGGCCGATCTGGACCGGGGCGGACGCGGCGCGCCGTTCCCAACTGGAGCGGTCGATGCCGTCTGCCTGCCGCGCTCTGACTGCGACCGCCGCCGAGGGGCCGCCCGCCACCTCGACGCAGCACATCCTCAATCAGTTCATCGGCGAAGTCGTCGATTACCTGGTACGCTCCGCCCGAATGAGGACCGACTCATCATCGCCGAAAAAGCGCAACTTCGAGAGTGTTCACGATGAGTGGCTGTCTGCCCTGCAGAAACCGGATGGAATCATGGACGGCCGACAGTCCGACCTGACCGCCCTAACCGCGCAGGTGCGTGAATGGCGACGGCCTATTTCGGTCTCGACCCTCTCTCCATTCCGTCTCTGTTTTCGTCTCGAGGAACCGCCGGATGAGTTGCCGGCCGACGCTAAGATGTTGGCCAGGCCTGGGAATTCCGGGCTCCAGATCTCGATCAGTCAGGCAAACTGGTATGTCCGTTATTTGTTGCAAGCCGTGGATGAACCCAGCCTCTTGATTCCGATTTCGGATGTTTGGAACGTTAAGGCGCGCGCGGCGGCGGCGCTCAAACGCGGCAATTTCAATCCGCGGGAATTTCTGCTCTCGGCGCTCGGACAGGCCGCGGGGTTGAGCGCCGAGGTCGCCCAAAGTCTAAAGAGCACGGCCCCCGACGGATACGAACTCGGGGCCCCCGGAGCGCACCGTTTTTTGACGGAGATGGCGTGGTTGATGGAGCAGGCCGGATTCGGAGTGCTGCTGCCGTCCTGGTGGACCCGCAAAGGAACGAAGCTGCGGTTGAGCATGCGCGCGAACGTTAAAAGCCCGAAGATGCAGGGCGGCGCCGGGATCTCGCTCGAAGAGATCGTCCAATTCAACTGGGAGGTCGCGCTCGGCGACCAGGTCCTCTCGCTCAAGGAGTTGGAATCGCTGGCGAAGCTCAAAGCGCCGCTGGTTAAGATGCGCGGCCAATGGGTCCAACTGAGCGCGGAAGAAATCCAGGCCGCGATCGAGTTCTGGCGGCGGCTGCCGACCGGCCGGGCGACGGCTCGCGAGATCGTGCAAATGGCCCTGGGCAAAGCCGATTTGCCCGCGGGCGTGCAGTTCGAAGGAGTGAGGGCGCAGGGTTGGATCGGCGATCTGCTGGCGCAGTTGGAGGGCCATCATCCGTTCGCGGAGTTGGAGGTCCCGGCGGAGTTCAATGGTACGCTGCGACCATATCAGGTCCGGGGCTATTCGTGGCTGGCATTCCTCAAGCAATGGGGATTGGGAGCCTGTCTGGCCGACGATATGGGGTTGGGCAAGACGGCGCAGACGCTGGCCTTCATCGAGCACGAGTGGCAGCGGAACGGGCGCCTTCCGGCGCTGATCGTCTGTCCGACCTCGGTCATCAGCAACTGGCAGAGGGAGGCGGCGCGTTTTACGCCGGACCTGCCCGTCATGGTGCATCACGGCGTGACCCGCGCCAAAGGGGCCGCATTCAAGAAAGAGGCCGCCCGGCACGCCATGGTGATCTCCAGCTATTCGTTGCTGCAGCGTGACGCCGCCATTCTGCAGGATCTGGATTGGAGCGGAATCGTGCTGGACGAGGCGCAGAATATTAAGAATTCCGAGACCAAGCAGGCGCGCGCGGCGCGTTCGCTGAAGGCCGGTTTTCGCCTCGCGCTGACCGGGACGCCGGTCGAAAACAACGTCGGGGATCTGTGGTCGATCATGGAATTTCTCAACCCCGGCCTGCTCGGCAATCAGGCGCAGTTCAAACGCCGATTCTTCGTGCCGATCCAGGCCCACCGCGACCCGGAGGCCGCGCAACGTTTGAAGCGAATGACCGGGCCTTTCATTCTGCGCCGCCTCAAGACCGACCGGACGATCATCTCCGACCTGCCCGAAAAGATGGAGATGAAAGTCTTCTGTACGCTGACCAAAGAGCAGGCCTCGCTCTACGCGGCGGTGGTCGAAGAGGCGAATCGATCGATCGAGGCGACCGACGGAATTCAACGCAAAGGCGTGGTGCTGGCAACGCTCTCCAAACTCAAGCAGGTCTGCAATCACCCGGCGCAGTTCCTCGGCGACAACTCGGCGATTCCCGGCCGTTCGGGCAAGCTGGCCCGGTTGACCGAGATGCTCGAAGAGGTGCTCGCCTCCGATGAGCGCGCGCTGGTCTTCACTCAATTCGCCGAGATGGGCGGAATCATTCAGCGTCACCTGCAGGAGACCTTCGGGCGGGAAGTGATCTTCCTTCACGGCGGCGTCGCGAAAAAACAGCGCGATCGGATGGTTGAGAGATTTCAGGCGGCGGGCGGCCCGCCCATCTTCGTGCTCTCGCTCAAGGCCGGCGGCACCGGGTTGAATTTGACCGCGGCCAGTCACGTCTTCCATTTCGACCGGTGGTGGAATCCGGCGGTCGAGAATCAGGCGACCGACCGCGCCTTTCGCATCGGGCAGACGCGCAACGTCCAGGTGCACAAATTTCTGTGTGGAGGCACCTTCGAAGAGAAGATCGACGAGATGATCGAACTCAAGAACAAGGTCGCGTCCAGCATCGTCGGCGCGGGCGAGGCCTGGCTGACCGAACTCTCGACCGCGCAGTTGAAAGAACTGTTCGCCCTCAAGAGTGACGCGGTCGGAGAATAGGGAGAACCAATGGCAGACCGAAATGATTGGGATGATTGGGGCGATTGGGGCCGCCGCGGCTATCCGAAACCGAAGCCGCGGATCAAAGCCAAGGGCGGCATCAAGGCGCAGTCCAAACGAGGGACCTTCGGCGCCAGTTGGTGGGCGAAGCGCTGGATCGCCGTGCTGGAGAGCTTCGACATCGGCGCCCGGCTCAGTCGCGGTCGCTCCTATGCGCGCAGCGGGCAGGTGCTGGCGATCGAGATCGAGAAAGGCGAGATCACGGCCAAGGTTCAGGGATCCAGCCGGACACCTTATGCGATCACGATTCAGGTCAAGACCGTTGCCACAACCGATTGGCGGCGGGTGGCCGAGGCCCTGGGGCGGGAGGCGCTCTTCGCCGCCAAGTTGCTGGCCGGCGAGATGCCGCAGGAGATCGAACAGGTCTTCAAAGACGTGCGTCTCTCGCTCTTTCCCGAGAAACAGCTCGACCTGGACACGGAGTGTTCGTGTCCGGACTGGTCGAATCCCTGCAAGCACATTGCGGCCGTCTACTATCTGATCGGCGAAGAGTTCGATCGTGATCCGTTCCTGATCTTCAAGCTGCGTGGCGCAACCCGGGAAGAGTTCATGAAGATGCTGGGAGCCCAGACGGCGCGGCGGACAGAGGAGGAGACGGACACCGAAGAGACGGAGTTGCCGCCCGATCCGCTGGCCGCGGAGGCCGCCACATTCTGGGGGGGAGGAGATCTGGCCGGGGACTTTTTCGGCGAGGTCCGGTTGCCGCCCGTCTCCGCCGCGCTGCCCAAACGATTGGGCAACTTCCCATTCTGGCGCGGCCACGAGAGATTTCTCGATGTGGTCGAGGCGATCTATCTGGAGGCCTCACCGCGCGGATTGGACCTCTTTGCCGGCTCCATAGGCGAAGGGGTCGAGCCTGCCGACCCGGATCAAACACCCAGTAGAACCCGAAAACGCGCCCCGCGCCGTTAGCTCGCGCTGCCCGCGCGCCTGAGCGGCACGGGCCTCAAGATTCGACAGCCTGATTCCCGCCGCGGGGGAAAACGATTAGTCCCCTGCTCCGGTTTGGTCTAAAATTGCCTGCAAGAAATTGCGATCCGGACGTATTACCACTTTTTTTCCTGGAGTTTGACATGGCTAGACGAACTAAGACCGACCCGGAGGCGGTCGGTAATGGGCAGGCCCAAATCGCGGCCAAGCCGAACGACCGCACGAATGAGAGTTCGCTCGGATTGCGCGTGCTCCTCAGCAACCTGCAGGCAATGCGTGACGGGGATTTCTCGGTCCGGTTGCCGGGCGATTGGACGGGATTGGAGGGTAAAATCGCCGATACGTTCAACGACATCATCGCCGCCAACCAGAAGATGGCGCACGAGCTGAAGAGAGTCGGACAGGTGGTCGGCAAAGAGGGACGCACTCGCGAGCGCACACATTTCGGTCAATCCAAAGGCGCGTGGGGAGAGATGGAGGTCTCGGTCAATACCCTGATCGAGGACCTGCTGAGGCCGACGACCGAAGTCACGCGCGCCATCGGCGCGGTGGCGCAGGGCAACCTCTCCCAGACCGTGCGGCTCGACGTGGACGGGCGGCCGCTCGAAGGCGAATTCCTGCGCTCGGCCAATATCGTCAACACCATGATTCAACAGCTCGGCGTCTTTGCGGCCGAAGTCACCCGCGTGGCGCGCGAGGTTGGATCCGACGGTAAACTCGGCGGCCAGGCCCAGGTGCTCGGCGTCAGCGGCGTCTGGAAAGATCTGACCGATTCCGTCAACTCCATGGCCTCCAACCTGACCGCACAGGTCCGCAACATCGCCGAAGTGACCATTGCCGTCGCCAATGGCGACCTCTCGCGCAAGATCACGGTCGATGTCCGCGGCGAAATCCTGCAGTTGAAAGAGGCCATCAATACCATGGTCGATCAGTTGCGCTCGTTCGCGTCGGAGGTGACGCGCGTCGCACGCGAGGTCGGCACCGAGGGCAAGCTCGGCGGCCAGGCGGTCGTGCCCGGCGTCGCCGGCACCTGGAAAGACCTCACCGACAACGTCAACTCGATGTTGCGAACCTGCGCGGTGAGGTTGCCGGCCATGGAGTTGACGTTGTCGGTGAGGAAAGAGTGTAAGA
>DATEFT010001117.1:0-3273 GCA_035280505.1 Blastocatellia bacterium
GATCCGATCTACCTGATCGGTCATAGCCTGGGCGGAGCCGTGGTCATGGTCTATTCGGGCGTCTTCCCGGATCGCGTGAAGAAGGCCATCTCCATCGAGGGATTGGGCCCGCCGCCGACTCACCGGATCTCGGATCCGTTATCAAAACGGCTGCACCGATGGATTCAGGATATCCGCAGCCTGGAGAAACGCGAACCTCGCAGCTATCCGAATCTGGAAGCCGCGGTCAACCGGATGAAAGAGGCCAATCCGCATCTGAAAGACGATGTGGCGAGACATCTGACGCTCCATGGCACCAATTGGAACTCGGACGGTTCCCTGATCTGGAAGTTCGATAACTTCGTGCGGCCTTTCTCGCCGCACGCCTTCAACCGCGCCGAGATGCTGGAGGTCTTCGGCCAGATCGCCTGCCCGGTCCTGATCTTCTGGGGCCTGGAGAGCTTTATGGGCGATCCGGAACAGGACGACCGCACTTCGACTCTCAAGAACTACCGTTTGATCCGGGTGCCGAAAGCGGGCCACTGGGTTCATCACGATCAACTGAAACTCTTCCTGGACGAAACCCAGAAATTCCTCTCCGAACCGTAAAGCAGATGAACCGCGAAAGACGCGGAACACGCGAAAAACAGAGGCGTTTCGCGTGTTCCGCGTCGTTCGCGGTTCGCCACTGGTCGGCGGATTTACAGATCGAATTTCTGTAGATGCTCGGGGATCTCGACGGTCCAACCGAAGCGTTCGACGATCTTGGCTCGGAGCGCCTCCGCAGCTTTGGGTTCGCCGTGAACCAGGAACACTCGCCGGGGTGCGCGTTTGAACCCGCCCAGCCACCGCAGAATTTCGCGATAATCGGCATGAGCGGAGAGGTTCTCCAGCCTCTCGATCTGCGCGCGAACCGGCACCATCTGGCCGAAGATTTTGACCTCTCGTTCGCCGTCGACGAGACGCCGCCCGCGCGTCCCCTCGGCCTGAAATCCCGCGAAGATCACGGTATTGCGTTCGTCGGGCAATCGCTGGAGCAGGTGATGCAGAATGCGGCCGCCCGTCGCCATCCCGCTGGCCGAGATGACGATGCTCGGCTCTCCGCCCGCCGAAATCTTCTTCGATTCCTGGACCGTCCGCGCCAGGCTGAACCGGCGAGTCGCGAGCGGATTCTGACGCTCGTCCTGCAGTTCGTGCATCTCCAGGTCATGATCCTCTTTGTGGCGCAGATACAATTTGGTCGCGCTCACCGCCATGGGGCTGTCCACGAAGACCGGCAAGATTGGGATTCGCCCCTCTCCCTCCAGCTCACGAATCAGATAGAGCAGTTGCTGGGTGCGTCCGACGGCGAAAGCGGGAACCAGCAGGTGGCCGCCCCGCCCGGCCGTCTCATTGATGATCTCGGCGAGCCTGGCTTTGACATCGAAGTCCGGATGCTCACGGTCGCCATAGGTCGATTCGACCACGATGTAATCGGCTTCATCCACCTGCGCCGGATCGTTGATGATCGGCTCGTCATACCGGCCCAGGTCGCCGGTCATGACCAACCGTCTCCGTTCCCCATCCGCCCCCTCGAGATCCAACAAGACCAGGCTCGAACCGAGAATATGCCCGGCCGTCACGAATTCGAAAGAGAGATGCTTGGTCAGTTGCACGCGGTGGTGATAGTTGACCGATTGCAGCAGTTTGAGCGCGGCATTCGCGTCTTTTTCGTTGTAGAGCGGCAGCGCGGGTCGATGCTTCGAGGCGCCGACCTTGTTGGCATATGCCGAATCTTCTTCCTGCAATCGGGCCGAATCGGGCAGCATAATCTGTGACAGTTCGACCGTCGCCGGAGTGGCATAGACCACGCCGTGAAACCCGTCACGAACCAATCTCGGCAGATAGCCGGTATGATCGATGTGGGCATGTGTGAGAATGACGGAATTGATCGAGGCCGGATCGAGCGGGAAAGGCTCCCAGTTCCGCAACCGCAACTCCTTCAACCCCTGGAACAGTCCGCAATCGATCAGACAACGGTAACCATCGACTTCGATCAGATGTTTCGATCCGGTCACGGTCCGCGCCGCACCCAAAAATTGAATATGATTCATCACCCCTCCTCACCCACTATGACCCGCCGGCCCCGGCGATTCAAGCTACTTTTTGATCACCACTCCGCCCTTCATGACCCATCTCACGCGTTCCAGTTCGGTCACGTCTTTCAAAGGATCCCCATCGACCGCGATCAGGTCGGCGTAGCGGCCCGGCTCGATGGTCCCGACCCGATCCTCCCATCCGAGCAACTTCGAAGCATTGAGCGTCGCCGTCTGAATAGCCTGCAACGGCGTCAGTCCGAGCCGCACATAGACGGCGAACTCCCTGGCATTCAAGCCGTGGGGATAGACCGCCGAATCGGTGCCGAAAGCCACCGGCACGCCCAGCCCGAAAGCCCGCGCGATATTCTTCCTCGCGGTGGGCATGACCTCCTGCGCTTTGGCAATGATCGACGGCGGGAGCCCCAGTTTTTTGTAGTTCTCTAAAAACCAATCGCCCAGATAGAGAGTCGGAACCAGATAGGTCCCATGCTCTTTCATCAATTTCACGGCTTCATCATCGATGTAGGTTCCGTGTTCGATCGAATCGACCCCGGCCAACACGGCCAGTTTAATGCCCTGGCCGCCGTGCGCGTGCGCCGCGACCTTGCGCCCCAGCCGATGGGCCTCCTCGACAATCGCCTTCATCTCTTCAATCGTGTATTGCGAGGCCTTCGGATCGTCGCCGAGCGAGAGCACGCCGCCCGTGGAACAGATCTTGATGACGCCGGCTCCGTACTTGATCACCTCGCGAGTCTTCTGCATGACGTTGGGGACTCCGTCGGCCACGCCTTCGGCCGAGCGGTGATATTCCGGCGCGAGCAGATTCTCATCGCAATGCCCGCCGGTGATGCCCAGCGCCGGCCCCGAAGCCACGATCCGAGGTCCGGCCAGCTCGCCGGCATTGATCGAATCGCGCAGAGCGATATCCGCATAACCGCTCGCGCCGACGTTACGAACCGTCGTAAACCCGGCTTCGATCGTCAACCGGGCGTTCTTGGCGCCTCTCAGGGCTTCGCGCGGAACCGAGATCCCCAGCGACGAATATCCCAGTGTGTCGGGGTCGAACGTCAGGTGAGTGTGACAGTCGATCAAACCGGGGACCAGCGTCTTTTGACCGAGATCGATCACTTCAGCATTGGCCGGGATCGGAGAGTTGGCCCCCACGATCGTAATGCGCTCCCCCTCGATCACTACCACCGGCTGAGCCATCAGGGTG
>DATEFT010001118.1:0-8136 GCA_035280505.1 Blastocatellia bacterium
CCCTCGACATACTCCGTCGCGATGTAGGCGCGTCCATGGGCGCTGCCGATCTCATAGACGGTCAGGATGTTGGGATGATTGAGCGCCGATGCCGCCCGCGCCTCGCGTTCGAAGCGCGCGAGTTGCGCCGGATCCTGCATCAACAGTTGCGGCAGGAACTTGAGCGCCACCTGCCGGCCGAGCGTTTCATCGAGGGCCAGATAGACTTCCCCCATCCCGCCCGCGCCGAGCCGGGTGCGGATGCGATAGTTTCCGTATTTCGCATCCGGTTGAATCGGTTCAACGCCGCCGGCGGTTCGGGCGAGCTGCCGGGCGGCCAGATGGAGCGCGCTGGTCTGCAGAAACCCGGCCGAGGCTTGATCCGCCTCCAATAAGGCCTGGACCTGGTCGCTGATCGCTTCGCCTTCGGTGCCGGCGATTTCGCCGAGATAAGCCTGGCGCCGCGCTGCCGGCAGGGCCAGCGCATGCTCGAAGAACCGGCTGATTTTTTCCCATTCGTCAGATTGCATGGTTCAGGTAGCGGAACAACCAGGCTTTGGCGATACGCCAATCGCGCACCACCGTATCCGGGGCGACTTCCAACACCCGCGCCGTCTCTTCGACGCTGAGTCCACCGAAGAATCGCAGCTCGACCACGAGGCTCCGCCGCCGATCGATCTGAGCGAACTGTTCCAGGGCCGCATCCAACGCCACCAGGTCCGGATCGAGGGCCGGTTCGGCGATCGGGATCTCCAGGTCTTCAAGGTCCAGCCGCGTCTTTTCGCCACCCCGTTTCGCACGCAAATTGGCTCGCGCATAGTCCACCAGGATGCGCCGCATCATCTGCGCCGCAATCGCGTAAAAGTGCGAACGGTTGTGCCAGTTTTTCTGCGGCTTGCCGATCAGGCGCAAGAATGCTTCATGGACCAGCGCCGTGGTCTGCAACGTATGCCCGGCACGTTCGCGATTCAGATAGCGATGCGCCAGTTGATGCAGTTCGGCATAGACGAGCGGCGTCAGTCTTTCCAGCGCGCCGGCATCTCCTCTGCTCCAGGCGGTCAACAGTTGCGTTAATTCACCAGGGGCCTGTTTGGCCGATTCGTTCATTGCCCCCTTCAAGGCCACTCCTCAAGCGGCCCAAATATTTACAATTTAATTCAGTCCGCCTGCCGTCTTGGAGCTGTTTTCGTCGCGTTAATTCATGAGAGCGGCAAAGCAATTCGAGAATGGAGCACCAGTCGATAGGAAAAACGCTTAATAGCCGATTTTTCCGCTGCTGTCAAAGCTGAGGCGATCGCTCACTTTGTTCGGTCCGCGTGTTTCGCGTTCTAAGTTCGCGTTTTAATAAGGAGGATTCAAAGCATGAAACTTTTTTTCGCCCTGGCGGCGCTGGTCATCGCCTGCCCTGTTTTCGCCTTTCTGACGGGCGCGGGCGCGCCCGCCAGTCAACGATTTTCCGGCGCCGCGATGGCGGTTCACAGCGGATCGGAACTTCCCGGCCAGGCTTCACGACAAATCGCGATCACCTTCGACGATCTGCCGTCATCGCAGAGCTATGAGGTGGGAGAGGTGAAGGCCCTGACCACGAAACTGTTGAAAATCCTCAAGCAAAATCGAGTCCCGGCAATCGGTTTTGTGAACGAAGGAAAGCTGCATACCCGCCCCGATGTACCGGGGGATTTCGAAGCGCGCCGAGCGGTTTTGAAGCTCTGGGTCGACGAGGGATTTGAACTCGGCAATCACACCTATTCGCACGTGGATCTGTTCAAGGCCACAGCCGACAAGTTCCGGCAGGATCTGATCGCCGGGGAACAAATCACGCGGGAACTGTTGGCCGCCAGGGGCATGAAACTGCGGTATTTCCGCCATCCCTTTCTCAACACGGGGCCCTCCCTCGAAATGAAGGACGCCTTCGATCGAATTCTGGCTGAGCGCCAATACGTGGTGGCGCCCGTCAGCGTCGATGACGACGATTATATCTTTGCCTCCGTTTACGCGGACGCCGTGAAAAACAATGACCGCTCCCTGATCAACCGCGTCGTGGCGGCCTATCCCCCCTATATGGAAGCGGTCCTGGAGTTTTATGAAAAATTCTCGCGCTCGCTGCTGGGCTATGAACTCAAGCAGATTCTGCTGGTGCACGCGAACCTGCTCAATGCGGATCATTTCGACAAATTGATCGCGATGATGAAAAAGCGCGGCTATCAATTCATCTCGCTGGAGGAAGCGTTGCGCGACAAAGCCTATCAATCGGAAGACCGGTATACGGGGCGGCTCGGCTCCTCCTGGATCCGACGCTGGGCGATTACCCAAAACCATCAGCCCACCATCGAGATGTTCAAGCTCGAACCGAAGGTCCCCGCGGATATCAAACAGGCTTATGAGACACTCAAGTGAGGCTGAATCATCAAAGCGCGCCGGCTTTCGCCCGATCTCGCAGCCATTGCTCCATATTGACCAGATGGAGCTGCGGATCGCGACCGAGCGCCTCTCGGATCGAGTAACAATTCTCTATCCCGGCGAGCACCAGCACGCGCCGGCCGGGATTCTCCCGCACGGCGCGCCGGGTGACTTCAACGAGATGCTCCTTCCATCGCCTCTGGCCATCCTCCCTCACCGAACCGATCAGCCGCAGTTCCAGCATCGTTTTGCCGAGCAGCACGCGATCGGTGATCCGACTGTTGACGTCTGCCGGCGTTTGCCAGGAGGCCTTGAGCGCCTCATAGGCGCCGGTCTCGAACTGTTTCAGCGCCGCCGCCGCCTCGGGATTGGCGGCCTTGAATCCGCCGATCGCTTCCTTGGTGGCATTGACGATCTCACCGAACAGGGGCTCGGCCGGTTCGGCGGGGTAGAGACGATACCGGCCGTTTCTGGCCAGCGGAAAAACGACTTCGGTGTACTCGACCTTACCCGGCCAGACTTTCCATTCCTTCAGTTCCGAAGGGGTCACATCGAGCACCATGACCTCCGGGTCGATGGCCAGCAGGATCTTCCGCAGAGCGGGAAGATCATAGGCGGCCACGCTTTGGTGCCGCGTGTAGAGCGTTGCCAGAACAAAGAGTTCGCCGCTTTTATCGCCGCCGCCGGCAGCCCGGAGCGGACTCCGGCCCATCATCGCGGCCAGCAGCACGATGAGCAGCCCGCCGCCGATGGCTCGCCCACGGATCGAATCGCACATTTTCATCAGATCTTTCCTCCAATTGAATGTTGGCGGCGGAAAGATACGATCAATCGCGCCGGTTTCGTCCCGTTTTGTGATGAGCGGTCGCGGGGACGTGACGAGCGGACGCGCCGGCATGAAGACCGGCCGGATCGTGAGGGCCGGATCAGAAAGGGCGCCCGATGGCCGCTTCGAACTGGCGGCGGTAGCGGCGGCTGAGCGTAATCTCGGTGCCGTCACGCAGCACGACGGTATACTGGCCATTAAACATCGGCTGCAGCTCTTTGATCCGATCGACGTTGACGATGGTCGATCGATGAATGCGGACGAATCGGCGCGGGTCGAGTGCCCGTTCCAGATGGGTGAGCGGTTCGCGCAGGAGATAGGCGGCGCGATCGACGTAGATCCGCACATAGTTGCCCTGCGCCTCGATCCAATCGATCTCTTCGACGCGGAAGAAGAAGACCCTCCCGCCGCTCTTGACGACGAGGCGTTCCAGAAACTTCGGCTCCGAAGAGGCCGCCTCCGGCGGCGCGGGCAGCGGGAGGAGCGAGGCCGGCGGGCACTCTTCCGGGCTCAGGCCGAGCCGCGTCTTGGCGCGGCGAACCGATTTGGCAAAGCGATCTTCAGCACAGGGTTTGAGCAGATAGTCGAGGGCGCAGGCCTCGAAGGCGCGGATGGCATACCGGTCATAAGCGGTGAGGAAGATGATGACCGGCATTCGGGCGGCTTCGACTTTCTCCAGAATTTCGAAACCGTCAAGTTCAGGCATCTGAACGTCCAGAAACAGCAGGTCCGGAGCCTGCTCGTTGATCATGGCCACGGCTTGCAGGCCATCGCCGCATTCGCCGGCGATCTCGATCTCGGGATCGTCCGCGAGCAACTGGCGCACGCGCTCGCGTGCGAATGGCTCATCATCGACGATGAGCGCCCGAATCTTGAGAGTCTGTTTGATCATCGGTCGCCTGAAGAGTCCGAAATGGAACGACAATCGATACTTCCAATCCGCCGCCGGCGGCATTATCGAGTTCGAAGCGGTGATCCTCGCCGTAGAGTTGCCGGAGCCGCGCCCGTGTATTGGCCAGGCCCACACTCGTCTTCTGCGTCTCGGCGGCGGTTTCCGGGCGGAGGCCGCCTCCGTCGTCGCACACCTTGAGCGAGAGCGATCCGTTGAGCCGCTCGGCCGCAATCCGGATCCGCCCGGCCCCGGCGCGCTTGGCGATCCCGTGGCGAATGGCGTTCTCCACGATCGGTTGCAGAATCAAATGCGGGACCTGTGCCTCCAGCGTGCACGGATCGATCTCCCGATCGATGGTCAATCGATCATGAAAACGGGTCTGCTCTATCTCCAGATACTTCTCCAGAAAGTCCAGTTCCTGCCTCAGCGTGACCTCGTTCCTGACGTCGCCCTCCAGCGTCATTCTCAACAGCTCGCCGAGGCGCGCAATCATCTCTTCCGCCCGTCGTGGATCGCGGCGGACCAGCGCCGCGATGGTGTTGAGCGTGTTGAAGAGAAAATGCGGATGGAGTTGCATCTTGAGCACGTCGAGCTGTGCGTGCGCCAATTGTTCGGAGAGTTGCGATCGTTGCAGCTCTCCATCCCGATAGTTGCGGTAGTAACGCAGGGCGTGGCCGGCGCCAAGAATCGCCCCGTAGGTCAGGACGCTGAAATGAAACTTGCGCGAGAACATGGTGAAGAGCAGCGATCCCAGAGAGGGCGCTCGATACCGCTCCGGGCCGATCCAGTGCCAGACGGCCGCCTGGATCACCAACTGCAGCAGTGGCAAGGCCGCCGCCGCCGGCAGATGGAGGAAAAGTTGACGTCTCCATCCAGAGCGATCGAAAGGGTGGTTCTCGCTCAACCGAATGATGAGCGGGGTTAAAATCGCCCACGAATACCACTCGGTGAAGGCATAGGCGAATGCTTCTCGCCATTGGAACGGCAGATTCTGACTGCGCGCGTTGACGTAAGACTGCCCGGCGGAGATGACACTCAGCAGCGTCCAACAACCGAAGAAGAGCAACCATTTCAGCCAGCGATGATTCATGGGTGACGACCATCAGACAGAAAAAGGCGGCGAGACGAAGTCCCTTGATAGATTAGGACAGACTGAGTACTTTGCTCACAACGTTGATTTACAAACCGCGAAACACGCGAAAGGTCTCTGATTCCGCGTCTTTCGCGTCTTTCGCGATTCACAATCTGAATCCAAAAGACTTACTTTCCAGAATACTGAGCCCGTCGATCTCCGATTTTCTCACCGGCAGCCCATACTTTGGAGAAAAAATCACTATTTGTGAAGGCCGGAAACCGGAATTTTGAGCGACATCGCGACGACCTCCATGTTCCGTGAGATCCAGCAGTTGACCAGGCTGCGGCAGGCCGAACCGGCGCTGAGCTACGGGCGCATCTATTTCCGGCCGATCTCAGGCAATGGGACGGACTTCGGTTACTCGTACGGCACCGGCGGCATCGTGGCATTTTCTCGGATCCTCGGGGATCGCGAAGTGCTGATTGTTGCGAATACCGGAGAGCGCGAGTTCAGCGGGACCGTTCTGGTGGATCGCAATCTGCATGTCTTGACGACCACCTGTCTGTAATTAGCTGTAGAATCGCCTGAGCCCTCGTGTTCCTTTGAGAAACGCCGGAAGGTGGTCAATCGCCTCCAGGAGATCGAAATAGACCGGGTCGTCAATCAACGTCGGCTGGTCCAGCGGCAGGCTGCCGAGCGGTGGCAGGGAGGAAAATCGCGCCGGTCCCCATTCCATCGGCTCCATTTGCATCTCCAGTTCCAGTTCCAGTTCGAGACGTGGCCGATTGAACAGCGGCTCGAAGATCGGCTCCGGCGCATTGCGGATCGCGTCCAGATCGGAGACGGCCGCCTCCAGGCGGCGACGGGCCGCGGCGAAGGTCAGGTTCGACAACTGAGATCCCGGTTGCCTCAGATGCAGACTCTTGTCCCGGCCGCCAACGCTGAGCGCCTCCAATCCCGCGGCCGGCAATCCGGCCGACCGCATTAATTCGGTGTCGCCGTAACGCGCCAGTCCACCGACCATCACCAGGCGCAGCTCGCGCTCGGTGGCTTCCACCAGGTTCCGGTACGGGTCGGCGGCGCGAGCATCCAGCACGACCAGATCGGCCAGCTTGTTGACTTCGACGGAACCGAGGTGGTCGCCCCAGCCCGCGGCCTCCGCCGAATGGATGGTGACGGCCCGCGCCAGGTCTTCGAAACTGAAGACGCCCCCGGCGTTTTCATTGCACAACCAGGCGACTTTCAGTTCCTGGAGGATGTTGCGGCTACCGCTCGGAGTCCAATCACTGCCCAGTCCGAACCTCACTCCTTGCTCCTTGAGAACCTTCGGATCGATCGTTCGTCCATACAGCAACATATTCGAGAGTGGAGACCACGCCACGCGCGTGCCCGCCTCCGCCAGCTTGCTGTACTGTGGGGGGCGCAACGCCAAACTGTGAATGCAGACCAGGTTCGGCTGCAACAGGCCGTTCTCTTCGAGCAGCGTGTACTGCCGACGCGCGGCCGTGTCCAGCCCTTCGGCCAGATGTAAGAAGAACGGGTTCCCCGATTCAAGCGCGCCTTTCAACCCGGAGAGGTCTTCCTCCGTCAGATTGAGTACCCGCGACCCGGCCGCCGGCAGGGCCGGATCGTCCGGGGCTTCGAAGTTGCGGACCAGCCCACGGTATAGCTGATTGCCTCCGAACGAAGAACGCATCCCTTGACCGGAAGTCACGCCGCCCAGCAGCAGTTTCACTTCGATGTAGCGGATCACCGACTTGATCGCGCCCGCTCCGCTCTTGACGATGACCTTCATCGGTTCGGTCACGTCTCGCCGATACTCGGGCCGACGCTGCCACTGGTCGCGGTTGTCGAAACGTTTCGGCGGCTTCCACAGCGGCAGAATGTTGTAGGCCAGATGGTTGTGCAGGTCGAACAGTCCCGGGTAGATCACGCCCCCGGTGGCGATCGTGCGGGCCCCTGCGAACCCGGCGGGGGCCGGCGCCTCCGCTCGCTGAACGGCCACGATGCGCCCTCCGGAGATGTAGACCGCCCCACTTTCAATCGGTTCTCCGGCCATCGTCACGACCTTGCCGCGCAACACGACCGGCGGCGGCGAGGTTGGGGCCGCCGCAAAGTGAGAGCCGGCAGGCTCGTTTCCTCCGGAATCGCAGGTCTGGCGTGAGGCGACCTCCAGCGCCGGCTCCACTTCCAATAACAGTTTTGACGTTATTGCCACAAACACCTCCTCATGCGCGAAAGATTGATGATTTAGCGTGTTTCGCGTGTTTCGCGGTTTGTAAATCAATGATGAGCAGACAGAGCAACGGTACCTGTGCCGATCCGGCCAGGCACCAGGCCTCAATCAGGCTGAGCATAAAGGCGCTCTGTGGAAAGAGTCAGGAGAGCCTACCTGAGTCGTAAGCGGCCTGAGCTGCTGATACATATATTAAGATACGATGGAGCTTCATTCATCCTAGGTTCAATACCTCAATCATCCGAAGGATCTCGGTTTCGGCGATGGCTGTTCGCCGGTTGCTGAATGAGCCTTGAAGATACTACCTGAACAACAAAAGCAAGGCTGAAGACAACAGGATGCTACACATGCGCGAATGAAGTGTCAACACTTTTTATAAAGTGTGTCCCGCGCTCAGGATCATCTCGCTAAATGATAGTCTTTCAGGCGTTGACAGGGTTTCAGTTCGATCTCGTTCCCGGCGGCCGCGGCCTCGCGGCGAAGCCTCGCGCGTTCGATTGCGTTTCGGGCGACGGGCTCCGCATCATCGTTTCGAAGCATCTGGCCCTCCTTAACGGGGGTTGAGAAGCGGGCGCGAACCTTCCGCTGACTATTATTAGCGATGTTATGTTGAAACAGACGGCATTTTGGCTTAATGGCCATCGGTATTGTATTAGTTTCTTCCGAACGCGGCAAAAGGATCCGCCGTCTTGTCGTTTAAACCACTGGCGACTAATCGCCAAACAGTT